>CAKSCN010000162.1 GCA_934444485.1 uncultured Eubacteriales bacterium
GCCCCAGAGGTTTGCGGTGCGGGTCTGACCGTTGAGCTTGTGATATGTAGTTCCCACGCAGTACTTCGGCTTGTAGTTATTCATCATCCAGAGCGTGAGGTCGAGAGAATGCGTTCCGATATCGATAAGCGGACCGCCGCCCTGCTCATACTCGTTGAGGAATACTCCCCATGTCGGAACGGCTCTTCTTCTTATCGCAAACGCCTTTGCAAAATATATATCGCCGAGGTTGCCGTCGTCAACGTACTCCTTGGCAAACTGGTTTTCCGCCGCCTGTCTGTTCTGGTAGCCTATCGAGAGCTTCTTGCCGGTTCTCTTTGCGGCGTCGAGCATCTTCTTCGCCTCGGCAGAGTTAATCGCCATGGGCTTCTCGCACATTACGTGCTTTCCTGCCTCGAGTGCGTCCACGGTGATGAAGCTGTGGCTTCTGTTCGGTGTGCAGACGTGTACGACGTCAATCGACTTGTCCGCAAGAAGCTCCTTGTAGTCGGTGTAGTGCTTTGCGTCGGGAGTGCCGAAATCCTTCGCCGCCTTGACAGCTTTTTCCTCGACGATATCGCAGAAGGCGACCATTTCAACCTCTTTGATTTTCTTGAGCGAGGGCATATGCTTGCCGTTTGCAATGCCGCCGCAGCCGATAATTCCTATTCTAAGTTTTTCAGCCATAATGACCTCCGGTTTTCCGTTTTGGGTATTGGCACGGGAGAAAAATCCATGCCTGTTATGATTTTATCATACCGGAGTCACTTTTTCAAGGTTTTTCCGAAAGTCGAAGTGTTTTTTTACAAACTGTACAAATTTCTGCGTTAAACGGCGTCGTTATTTTCGGAAACTGTACTTTCGGTGTGCGCAGTCAGTGCCGACTTCAGTGCGATAACGGCAAACGGTCCGAGGAATATCCCCGAAAAGCCGAACAGCTTCACGCCGACATACATACCGATGAGCGTGAGCGGAGGGTAAAGCCCTATGCTCTTTCCGACAATCCTCGGCTCTGCGACCTGTCTTACGAAGGATATGACGATGTAGAGAGCGAGTATGCCGACTCCCATGTAAGAATCGCCGAGGAGAAACGACGCCGCCGACCACGGCAGAAGCACCGTACCCGTTCCGAGGACGGGAAGTATGTCAACTATCGCAATTATCACCGAAAGGCTCAGCGAATACGGAACTTTCAGCAGAGAAAAACCGACATATAACTCGGTGAAGGTGATAGTGAGAATTAAAAGGTAGGCTTTCAAATACTTAAACATCGCCCGAGCCATCCGCCTTTTTGTTTTGCCTGCGGCGTCCGCAACCTTTTTCGGCACAAGCGACACAAAGAACGCACATATTTTATCGAGATCCGCCGCAAAATAGAAAGAGGAAACAAGCGTCATCGCCGCAAACACAAGGCACTGCGGAACACACCGTGCAGCACCGGCCGCAGCCTCGCCGAGCCGCGAAGTAACAACCGGCGCAATCTCCGCAAGCACCGCCGCAAGCTTATCCGACTGTTCAAGGTGCGGAAACGCAAAGTACGGGATAAACGACGAAAGTCTGTCGGCGATTTCGGTTATCTTTCCGTTGACAACCGCATACAAATCCGAATGCTCTCCGAGGTAGGTATACACCGAGACAAGCTCCGACACCGCTCTGCGGCAGAGAAACACAACCGCCGCCGTAATAAGCGCAAGTATTACCGCAACCGCAACAGTCGCCGCCGTCTTTTCCGGCATTCTCGAGCGTGCGCATATATACCGCTTTATCGGGCGTGTCGCAAATGCCGTAAAAAGCGCAATCGCAAACGGCAGAAACAGCACCGCCACGTATTTCAGAAACACGTATACCGCCGCCGCAGTGAGAAGCGCCGCAGATATGTAAAGCACCGCTTTTTTGCAGGTCTCTTCAAATGTCATTTGTATCTCCCCTTTCTCTCGGTTATGTAATTATTAACCTTCCGGGGAGCGTTTAAACACACACCACGGCGGCTGTCTCAAAAGCTCCGAAAGCGCCGGTGTTTTGCCGAGCCGAAGCGTCCTCATGCGCCGCTGACCGTTTTGTCATAATTTCACATTTTACAGTGTTTTTCATCTTTTATTAAGAAAAACAGCGATAATTTGACCCGCATTTGCGGCAACATCACCCAATATCGAATTATTGTTTAGTAAATCGTTAATAGTGGTCATATTATTATCACAGAAAAATAACAGAAATGGACAAAAAATGATATTGAACTAATACTCACGATTTGATATAATACATTACAATATTGCAAAATACGCAAAAAACAGCATGAATTCGATGCATTATGTCCGTTTTCGTCAAACAGCTTCGTTTTTCGCACAACTAAAAAGCGCAAAATGACGGCGTCTGCGGCGCAACGGCAAAAACACATTGGCAATGCAGCCGTAAAAATATCGGGAGGAGGAACACAAATGCCCAAGTACAAGAACAATTTCAACACCGAATACACCCTGAAAAATATCGGTGCGGAAAATTCTGCGTCTCTCGGCATTGTGATTACCTCGAACGACGGTCAGTGCTTCGTAATCGACGGCGGAGCCGCTTCCAATGCCGAGAGACTCGCAAATCATCTCATCTCCGAATGCGGCGGAAAGGTTGATGCGTGGTTTATCACCTGCCCCCACCCGGAATCCGCAGGTGCGCTTCTCAAGATACTCCGCACAAAATCGGGAACGGTAAAGGTTGACCGCATAATCTACTCTCACATTATCCCGGACGAGGTCGAGAAATACGACGGTGTTCTTGCGGCGTTTGCCGAGAATTTCAACATAACCGTCAGAAGCTCAAAGTGCAGAAAGCTCGACGTCGAAGCGGACGACAGAATAAAGCTCGGTCACGCTCTCGTGCGTGTTTTCAAGGCGTCCGACCTCACCGACGACATAACCGACGATTTCGTCGCAAACTCCGGCGTTGCCTACAAATTCACGCTCTGCAAGACCTCTCTTCTCTTTCTCGGAAGCATCGGCACGCAAGCGGGAACCGTCATACTCGAAAACTACAAGGATGAGCTTGCCTGCGACTATTTGCAGATACCCACGGGAAAGAAGCATCTCCCGGACGGCATATACAGTCTCGCCAACCCCGAAACCTGTCTGTGGTTCGTCACGGCGGAGGACTGGGAAAATGATGCCGAAACCGTGCGCACACGCAGTCTCATCACCTCGCTCGGAGTCACGGACAACCGTGTATCATCTTTGGACGGTATCGGAACAATTGAAATAAAGTACTGAAAGCAAGCGACTGCCCCTTCAAAAAGGCAGCCGTTCTTTTGTTTATATGCCGCATTTACGGTGAAAAAAGAGTCCCCGTTCGGTGTTGTCCGTTCGGAGACTTTTGCATTTTTCAGATTTTTACGCCGTTGTTATAGCGAAGCGGCATTCCCTCACGGTAAAGGTGCGAGTCGTTCGAGAGCTGGAGAAGTTTCGGGTACACCGTTTCCTTTTTTTCGTCGAAGTATATGACGCTCATACTCGAGTGCGACAGTTCGAAGCGTGAGCAGAACAGCGGATACGGAACGTCGAGGACGGTACTCAAAAAGATTTTGCCTACGCCCTCATGCGCAAAAACGGCAATGCGTCTCTCGTCGCCTGTTTCGCTGACGCCTCCCGTGCGGTGATAACAGCCGTTCCCTGCGTCGTGCTCATAGCCGAGGTCACGGAACAGCTCCGACACCTTTTCGGCGAAAAACTTCTCTCCCTCTCTTACCTTCATGCCGTCGAAGCACTCGTGTTCGCTCCAGCGTCTGCCGAGATCGAGCATTGACTCGGAGTTTAAAATTTTAATGTATTCGTCGTTTTGATATATCCACATTTTATCAAGCCAAAAGTAACTGCCGGCGACTTTTTCGTTGAGCCAATCGGTCATAATCGGCTCTTTGCCGCACTTTTCGAGGGTCGGTTTTGCGGTGAGGTACGCACGGTTTGAGGTCGAGACGTAAATGCGGTCAAAATCGACGTCGGCAAGTCTTTTTGAGAGAGCCTCCGCCTGCTTTTCGCCCTGCTCCGTGAGTGAGTCGGGAGTATATATCGGGTCGCCGTGGCGTATGTAGTAGAGTAACATTCTGACACTTCCTTTCCGGACGTATTGTAGCATAAATCTTCGGCGGTGTCAAGAAGCACCGTATACTTTTTCGGCGTTAAGGAGTATTTCTTTCGGAGAATTCGGCAGTCTATAATGATATTTTACCGCCGTCAGTCCTGCGCCAATATCCGTGTATTATCGTTCTGAATGACGTTTTTGAATTTTTCACCGTCAATTACACAGTTTTCCAAAACATCGTTAATATCGGAATACCATCCTATCAATTCGTATCTGTCGCAAAAGGGGTAGGACTCTTTCTTGCAAACCATCTCGTAAACGCAGAATTCTCCCTGTTTTCCGTTTGGTAAAACCGGCTTCTCTTTTTCAAACATCGGTCCTGTCTGAAATCTGTAAATCTTTCCGTTATACTCAAATTCAAGCCCCAACCACTTATCCTCCGACGGATTCCAAAAACCGCAATACTGCAACGTGAACTCGTTTAAATCCTTGTACTCGTTAATTCTCATCTCAGATTGAACCTCCTCTTTACGGTTATTCTTCGTAACTGCCGCATTCGGCTTTTTCGCAGCGGCATAAATCTCCCTTTTATTATGTTATCGGCTGACCTTCGTT
The DNA here is from genome assembly GCA_934444485.1 of uncultured Eubacteriales bacterium. GTDB lineage: Bacteria > Bacillota > Clostridia > Oscillospirales > CAG-382 > CAKSUT01. Next base: position 4,657 of record CAKSCN010000162.1, read on the forward strand.
ATTTCAACCCTAATTTGTAAACGTTGTCAATTAATAAAAAATTTCCGCTTTCTGTTCAAAATGCTAACGGCGACACATCCAATATTCGCCAAAAAATCATTTCGGAAAGTCTTACGTTTCAAATTCTCAAAAAAACTTGACAACCGCCCCGTGTCGTGATATAATATGATGAATTATAGTGTAACCGTGCGAAAACAAGCAAAGGATGATAAAAATGATACAGAAACCAAAAGGCACGCTCGACATACTGCCCGAGGAGACGGCGCTGTGGCACTTTGCCGAGAACATAATGAGAGAAAAAGCAAGGCTCTTCGGCTTTGAGGAGATACGCTTCCCGACCTTTGAGCTTACGTCGCTCTTCAAAAGAGGCGTCGGAGGAACGACGGACATCGTGCAGAAGGAAATGTTCACCCTCTCAGACCGTGACGACACCGAGTACTGCCTCAGACCCGAGGGTACGG
>CAKSCN010000163.1 GCA_934444485.1 uncultured Eubacteriales bacterium
GGCGGCAATACCTCACGTTGCCATGGACGGCAAGTGGATAGCGGCTCTCAGAGATCCTGCGGATATGCTCGGCGACAAATACAGCGAGATCGCATTTAAAGAGGGCAACGACAAAATAGCCGAGATCGACAGGCTTGCGGAGGAGAGAAAGAACGCAATTCTCGCTACCGAGTCGGACTATTCAACAATCACCGGCACAAAGTATTACGTTTCCCCGAACGGCGACGATAATAATGACGGTCTTTCCCCCGAAACCGCATGGAAGACCATAACCAAGGCGGTCAAGTCTCCCCTCAAGGCGGGCGACGGCATTCTCCTCGAGAGAGGCGGACTCTGGAGAGAAAAGTTCTCCGCAAAGAACGGCGTCACGATTTCCGCTTACGGCGAGGGCGAAAAGCCGAAGATTTACGGTTCTCCCGAGAACGGTGCTGACGCCTCCAAGTGGACGCTTTACCATGAGGATTCCGCAACCGGCATGAAGATTTGGACCTACGCCAACACCTCCATGACCGACGTCGGCGAGATAGTGTTCAACGACGGCGACGCATACTCCTATAAAGAAGTACCCTCCTACGTTGACGGCAAATTTTATGTGAGAGGCAAGGCGGACGTTGAGTTTGACGTAAAGGTGAACCTCGACCACGACCTCAAGTTCTTCCACAAAGCGGATTCCGTTATAAACAACGGCGTTCCCGATGCCTCCGCCGCAACCGGCACGATTTACCTCAGATGCGATAAGGGCAACCCCGGCGAGGTATTCAGGTCGATAGAGTTCAACACGAAAGGCAATGTCATAGGTCTCAACAACGGCGCAACCTTCGATAACCTCTGCGTCATGTACGGCGGCAGCCACGGTTTCGGCGGCGGCACTCTCGCAAACGTAACCGTAAAGAACTGCGTAATCGGCTGGATAGGCGGCTCGATTCAGACCTACAATTTCAGAGGCTCGACAAACGGTGCGGTAACACGCTTCGGAAACGGCGTCGAGATTTACGGCGGCTGCGACAACTACAACGTAATAAACTGCTACATCTACCAGAATTACGACGCAGGCGTAACCCACCAGTACAGCCGAGGCACAAACGAAATCACGATGAACAACGTCACCTACAAGGATAACCTCATCGAGGACTGCGTCTACAACATCGAGTACTTCCTCGGAGAGGTTGAAGCCGGCAACGCAAAGCGCACAGGTAAGAACCACCTCTTCGAGAACAACATTCTCCGCCGTGCGGGCTACGGTTTCGGTTCGACCCGTCCCGACGGCTACTGCCAGGCGCACATCAAGGCATGGAGCAGTAAGAACTCGTTTGAGAACTACGTCATAAGAAACTGCGTATTCGACCGCAGTGTGCAGTACCTCATGCAGATTACCGCAGACTACGCCGCATACCTTCCCAAGATGGAGGGCAACACCTACATTCAGGGTTATAAGAACATTTTGGCAATCTACGGCATGGGAAGCGGCAAGAGCTTCAATCACAATGCTTCTTCGCTTTCCGTCATTAGGGAAGAATTCGGAGATGAGAGCGGCAAGGTTTACTCCGTCGATAAAATCCCGTATTACTCCTTCGAGGAAGCCTACAAGAATTTCAGATTCTGAGTCTTTGGTGAATTGACATCAAGCCTCTGTGACTTCGGTTGCGGAGGCTTTGCATTTTTGTGCAAGGAATGTATAGTGGTGGTAAGCGTTAAGAATATATGCCCGAAAACGCAGACGGGACTCAAGGCGAAAACAGACTATGGTTGTGAATGTTGCACAAAAACACGCACGCAGAATTGTGATATTATACGAAATTGCGTTTCGCTTGTATGTTTTATTGACATTTTGCACCGATTATGTTATAATTACAATCACCGGGGAATTGGGCGCAAAAGGTGCGCTTTGTCTATTACCCCCAAATTAAAAAAAGGATGGTGTCAGAATGAAAACAAGAAAAATTTTATCTCTTGCTTTCGCGATTCTCATGCTTGTTTCCTGCATGAGCTTCGTAACCGCTGAGGATGAAGCGGCCGCAGACTTTGAAGTCGGCGACGGTTACCTCAGAATCAACTACAGCAGTGTCTACAACGGCATTTGCGACAACAAGCAGACGGCTTCCGCAGAGAAGAACGTCGAATTCAAGGGCAAGAAAGCTCTCAAGGTTACCCCTACTCCCAATGAAGCTCTCTCAAGTACGGTCATACTCGACTCGTGGGAGTTTAACAAGTATGAAGCCAAGGTCGAAGTGCCGAGATATAAGTATGCGACCATTACTTATTACTACGACACCGATTCCCCTGCGGCAACCGGAAATATGCAGATAAATATGCTTCCCGGTTCGTCCAAGGCACTCAAGTCCACAGCAAACGGAAAGTCCACCGAAGAGCTTGTAACAGGCAAGTGGACGACCGCCATATTCAATTTCAGCGGCAGATATGTTATCAACGAAGAGTCCGACAAGAACTATGTAAACCAGATACATATCTATCCTTACGGAAACGCTCCCGTTTCTCAGCTCACAAACGACGTAATGTACATTGCGGACATCACGTTCTACGAAAAGAACCCCGACCCCAACGCCGCTCAGAAGGCTGATTTCGCAAAGGGCAATCCCGACGCTGTCGGCGAAGCTCCCGCAAGCATCACCTTTAAGACAGGCGAGAAGTACACGCTTCCCGAAAATCCCTTTGAGCTTGCTTACGGCACGTTCAAGGGCTGGAAGTCCACCGAGGACGGCAAAATTTACGAAGCAGGCGCAGAGATCGTCGGCGGTGAAGTGGACGTTCAGTATGCTGCGGCATGGGAGGAGCAGAAGGAATACTCCGACTCCATAGCGGCGGACTTCACAAAGTACCAGAACGGTATCGTTGACAGTAAGGACTCCACAACCGAATATGTCAAGGTTGATATAGACGGCAAGAGCGCCATGAAGATAGTTCCCAATCCCGACGCACAGTACACAAAGTCTCTTGCACTTGACGGTTGGAGCTACAAGGGACTCGGCGTTGACTTCGACGCATACAAGTACATAGTTGTAAGCTATAAGTACGAGTCACCGAACCCTGTTTCTCCCAAGATGAGAATTAACATCATGAAGAACGGTAACATCCTCAAGTCCGGCTACGGCAAGGAGTCTACGGATCCCATCGTTTCCGGCGTATGGAGCTATGCGGTATTCGATATGTCTGATATCGACGCAGCTCTCGATCCCGACAACGCTCACATTCTCTGTCAGATGCACATCTACCCGTTCGGCGATTCGAGCGTTACTCCCATATCGTCGCTCACCAAGGACGATATCATGTATATCGACGCCCTTATGTTCTTCAAGAACAAGCCCGACCTCGGAACACACGAGCCTTATATGACAGGCTACGACGACGGCACATTCAAGCCCAATAAGACAATGTCCCGTGCAGAGGCGTGTACGGTTGTTGCAAGACTCCTTGCGGCTGAAGAAGACATCACCGGCACGGCTTCCTTTACCGACGTTGCCGCAGACAAGTGGTACGCAAAGTACATCGGCTTCTGCGAGGCAAAGGGACTTCTTAAGTCCTACAGCGGCACATTCGCACCCGATCAGGCTATCACAAGAGCGGAGTTTGCCGAGCTTGTTTACAACACCGGTCTTGCAAAGGACACAGGCAAAGAGGTTAAGTTCACCGACGTAACCGAGGCTCATCCCCGTTATGCCGCAATAAAGGCTGCCGCTTCCGCAGGTCTCATCACAGGCTATGCAGACGGCACATTCCTCCCCGACAGAACAATAACCCGTGCTCAGGTAGTCACCGTTATCAACCGTGCAAGAGGTCGTGACATGACTCCCGAGACCATAACCGGCGGCTTCCCGCTCATATTCCTTGACGTTGACAGCACAAACTGGGCGTTCGCAAACATCGCAGAGGCGGCAATACCTCACATCGCAATGGACGGAAGATGGATTGCGGCTCTCAAGGATCCTGCGGATATGCTCGGCGATAAGTACAGCCCCGCATACGACGAGGGCAACGCAAAGGTTGCGGAGGTAGATAAGCTCGCTGAAGAGAGAAAGAACGCAATTCTCGCAACCGAGTCCGACTACTCCACAATCACCGGCACAAAGTACTATGTATCCCCGAACGGCGACGATAATAACGACGGAACTTCTCCCGAAACCGCATGGAAGACCATAAACAAGGCTGTTAAGGCTCCTCTCAAGGCAGGCGACGGCATACTCCTCGAAAGAAGCGGCGTATGGAGAGAAAAGTTTACCGCAAGACAGGGTATTACCTACTCCGCATACGGCGAAGGCGCAAAGCCCGTTATCTCCGGTTCTCCCGAGAACGGTGCGGACGCTTCCAAGTGGACGCTTTACCATGAGGATTCCGCAACCGGCATGAAGATCTGGACATACTCCAACACAGACATGACTGATGTCGGTGAGATAGTATTCAACGACGGTGCGGCTTACTCCTATAAGGAAGTTCCCTCCTATGTAAACGGAAAGTTCGTTGTCAGAAATGACAGAAACACCGAGTTTGACGTTAAGGTTCACCTCGACCACGACCTCAAGTTCTTCCACAAAGCGGATTCCGTGTTGAACGGTGCAATTCCGAATATAGATCAGGCAAGAGGTACGCTTTACCTCAGATGCGACAAGGGCAACCCCGGCGAAGTATTCAAGTCTATTGAGTTCAACACCAGAACGACAATTATAGGCATGGCAAACAACACCGTATTCGATAACCTCAGCATTATGTACGGCGGAAGCCACGGTATCGGCGGCGGCACAACCATCAACATCACCGTTAAGAACTGCGTATTCGGTTGGATCGGCGGATCTATCCAGTATTACAATGCAGCAAACGGCAATGTTGTACGTTTCGGCAACGGCGTTGAAATCTACGGCGGCTGCGACAACTACACAATCGAGAACTGCTACATCTACCAGAACTACGACGCAGGCGTAACTCACCAGTACGGCAACGGCACAAACGACGTTACCATGAACAACGTAACCTATAAGGGCAATCTTATTGAGGACTGCGTATACAACATCGAGTACTTCCTCGGCGGAGCGGAAGGCAACAGCAACGCAAGACGCGACGGTAAGAATCACCTCTTTGAGGACAACATTCTCCGCCGTGCAGGCT
>CAKSCN010000164.1 GCA_934444485.1 uncultured Eubacteriales bacterium
ATTTTTTGCGGTCAAACAAGTCTCCTGTTTAGAAATTCAAGTGCAATTTGAGAATAGGTTTTACCGCCAAGGTCTATTTCCGCACCGATTATTCTCTCCGGTTCACTCATATCATTTTCGAGAGAGCGTTTCATTATTTCACAGTATTCATAAAACTTATCCAGATCAACAGGCTTATTTTCTCCGAGACGGTCATAAAAATTGCGGTACAGTATTCTTTCGGCAGATTCCTTATCAAGATACAGTCCTCGAACGATAAAATCCTTACCGTAACAATGCTGAGTGAACACGTCCCGATTTTCGGTTATTTTGCGTCTGACAAGCTCCACAAGCTCATCGTTGCACGTTTTATTTGCGTTGCAGTCCGTGCCGAAAAGGATACGGTTCGAATATTTTGTAAAGAAGTCATGCCAAACATCGATTTTCTTATCAAAATTGTAGTACATCTCAACCCCCGGAGTGATGTCAAAGCAGACATTGGGGTATTTTTCCATAACTCTTTCAGCCTCTTCGGGAAAATTCGATAGGAAGAAAAAGTGAGCAAAAGTAACACGGAGCTTCGGATGAGCATCAAGAACTCTGAATATTTCTTCGTATATCTGCTTCTTTGACGGAAACAGACCGTTAGCGTAAGGTTTTCCCTCATCCCAGAAATCCTCAGGGTCTGCTATATGGATATTCATCGGAATTTCGCATTCCTCAAGAAGTCCGAACATTTTTGAATACTTTGGCGAATCAAAACCGGATTTCATATAACGTCTCAAGTCAGGAGAACACATAAGCTTTATTCCGTCGCAGCCAAGCTCCAAAAGCTTTTGAACCTGTATTTCAGGCGTAATATCGGCGCAGCGGTCATTCACATGGATGCCTCCGAATGCACGTATGTCCATATCTTTTCTTACCGTCTTCTGCCACACTGCGGCAAGGTTATCTGTCATCGTACGGTACGGAAGCGAAAGTATACAAGCAGCCTCCACACCGACCGACTTCATTGTGTCGAGCATCCTTTCTATCTCTTCGTCCCGGTCAAACCGTATGTGGACGTGTGAATCGGCGATTCTTGTCATAATAATTCTCCTTAACTATATAAGAATATATTTTTTTCTTCTTGTGCGATGCGTTTACATCACATCGCACAGGTTCTCGACCGCACAGCCCTTGCTTTTGTAATACTCGAGCATTTCGGGAATTTTCTTTTTGTCGTAGCTCGTAATGCAGTCGGCGAGAGCGTGAACGCAATATCCGTTTTTGGTCATATTGTAGCAGGTGGATTTTACGCAGGCGGTGGCGTCCGCACCGGCAACATAGAACTCCGTTATGCCGTTCTTTTCAATAAAATCGGCAAACTCGCCGCACGCCAAAGCGTTGCTCTTTGACTTTGTAAAAATATTCTCGGACGCAACCTTCAAATCCGAAACAAGCTCCTCGCCGTGCGTTCCGGGCTTAAAGGTTCTCGTGCCGTCGGTGAGATTGTTGTGCTTTATGTAAACAATATGCATTCCGTTTGCCGACGCCCAATCGACCGCCTTATTGATGTTATCGATTACGTCTCTGTAGTTTTTGGTGATATCGTTTTGAATGTCTATTACAACCAGCGCTTTGTTGCTCATATTCGCACCTCTTTTACAGTTCCGATTAGCCGAAGCAATTTATCCGTCAAATAACGCCTATGCCCTCGAGAAGAATTTTGAGTCCTATTCCGACAAGCACGACGCCGCCGACGAACTCAGCCTTGGACTTGTATTTCGTTCCGAAGACGCTGCCGATTTTCACGCCGAGAGCGGAAATGCAGAAGGTTATTACGCCGATGAGTATTGCGGAAACGGCGATGTTTTCACCTTCAAGAGCAAAGGTTATACCTACGGCAAGTGCGTCTATACTTGTTGCGACAGCCATTAAGAACATGGTTTTCACGTCAAGGGAAGCGTCAATCTTTTCCTCGTCCTTGCTCATAGCCTCTCTTATCATGTTTACGCCGATAATCGCAAGAAGTATGAATGCGACCCAATGGTCTATCGCCTCGATTTTCTCAGCGAACGCACTTCCGAGAAAGTAACCGACGGTCGGCATGAGTGTCTGAAAGCCGCCGAACCAAAGTCCGACAATTGCCGCCTTTTTGAAAGTTATCTTCTGCATTGCGAGTCCCTTACAGACAGACACTGCAAACGCATCCATAGCAAGAGCAACAGCTATAAGTACTATTTCTATCATACGTGTTTCTCCTTACAAGAGCAAATATTATCCCCCGTTGCCGGGGGAAGTTACTCAATCTTTAAGCTTAAATTTAAGGCTTATGTCGCACGCTTTCACCGAATGAGTGAGTGCGCCTATCGATATAATGTCAACCCCCGTCTCGGCGACCTCACGCAAATCTCTGTCGCCCATGTTTCCGGAGGCTTCGAGAACGGCACGTCCCGCAACGATTTCGACTGCCTTTTTCATATCGGGACAGCTCATGTTGTCGAGCATGATTATGTCTGCGCCGGCACGGAGGGCTTCGTCAAGCTCTTCAAAGGTCTCGACCTCTACCTCGACCTTAAGCGTATGCGGAGCGTTCTTCTTTGCAGCCGCAACCGCCGCCGTGATGCCGCCTGCCGCAGAAATATGGTTATCCTTTATAAGCATACCGTCGGAAAGATTGAAGCGGTGGTTTGTGCCGCCTCCGACTCTTACGGCGTACTTTTCGAGAACACGCAGTCCCGGAGTTGTCTTTCTGGTGTCCGTTATTTTTGCCTTCGTTCCCTCGACCGCTTTTACGGCTTCGGAGGTATTTGTTGCAACGGCGGAGAGACGCTGAAGAAGATTAAGTGCTGTTCTCTCTCCGGTGAGGACACTTCTTGCCTCTCCCGAGACTTCCGCAACTATATCTCCCTTCTTTACAAAGTCGCCGTCCTTTACAAAGGCTTTGAACTCTATTGTGGGGTCAACCGTTTCAAAAACGAGTGCGCACACATCGAGTCCGCAGATTACGGCGTCCTGCTTCATGAGAAAACGTCCGTGAGCGGTTCTGCCCTCGGGAATAGTACAGGCGGTTGTTATGTCTCCCGTACCGATATCCTCTTCGAGTGCAAGCGAGATAATCGCCTTGACCTGGCTGTTTATGTACTTCATATTCTTTTTCCTTTCACGTTTATTTGCTTACGGTTATGTAATGCGCACCCATGCTCTCGGGTCTGAAGAGTGCGGAACGTGCTATGAGAAGTGCAACAGTAACGGCGTTATAGGCAATCACCGACTCCTTTGTGAGAAGTCTGCACTTTTCAAGTTCTCCGAGCATTTTGTCAAGCTCCGCAACTGCGCTTTTAAGTTCGTTTATCGTGCGCACCGCACCGACTTTTTCGGTCATAATGCAACGTGTGCGTTCAATGATTGCGGCGATACGCTCTTCTTCGGGAAGCTGGTATATGCCGCTGACGGGAGGAAGCTCAAAGTACTCGTTTATTCTGCTGTGACGGAAGTTTGCGTTTATATGGCGTGCCGCACGTCTGCCGAACACAAGGCACTCGAGCGTGGAGTTGCTTGCGAGTCTGTTTGCGCCGTGTACTCCTGTACAAGCGGTTTCGCCGCAGGCATAGAGGCCGTCTATATTCGTCTGTGCGTTGAGGTCGGTTTTAATACCACCCATAAAGTAGTGCTGTGTGGGGCGCACGGGAATCTTATCGTAGGGGACGTTTATTCCCTCGGTGTGGCACACATTCGTTATCGTCGGGAATCTGTTCTTGAAAAACTCCTCGGACATCGACGAAACGTCAAGATAAACCTTATCGTCGCCGGTTCGGCGCATTTCCTTGAGTATTGCTCTTGTTACGATATCTCTCGGTGCGAGATCCGCCATTTCGTGGACGTTTTTCATGAACGCCTCGCCGTTTTTGTTGCGGAGTATGCCGCCCTCTCCCCTTACCGCTTCGGATATGAGGAACACTCTGTTATCGTAAACCTTCTTTGCAAAGCCTGTGGGGTGGAACTGCACGAACTCCATATCGTCGGTCATGACGCCGGCTCTGTGACAAGCGGCAATACCGTCTCCGAGACAGCCGGAGGGAGTTGTGGTATATTTATAGAGCTGACCTATGCCGCCGGTTGCAATGACGATATTTCTCGACATAAGAAGAAGCTCCGATCCGTTTCTGTTTATGATGACGCCTCTTGCGATATTGCCGGCCGTCACGACGTCAACAAGGTAGCTTCCGAAGAAAAGCTCAAGCTTAGGACGAGTAAACACAAGCTCTCCGAGAGTTTTTGTGACCTCTTTGCCGGTGCTGTCGCCGCCGCAATGGAGTATTCTGTTCTTGCAGTGACCGCCCTCTCTCGTGATATGGAGTTTTCCGTTTTCACGGTCGAACGGCACGCCGAGTTCGATAAGGTGACGGAGATTCTCGGGTGCTTCCTCGCAGAGCACCTTTACCGCTTCCGGGTCGCAGTGACCGGCGCCTGCCTTGAGGGTATCGGAAATATGGAGTGCGGTGTCGTCGTCATCGCTCATAACACCGGCAATTCCTCCCTGCGCAAGCCACGAGCTTCCGGACTCTATGCTGCCCTTCGACACAAGAGCGACAGAAAACGAGGGGTCAAGGTTGAGTATCGTATAAAGCGCCGCCATACCGCATCCGACGACTATAACGTCAAACTGTATCGCTTCTCTGCAATCATGGGGTTCGTTATACACGTATCTTCTCATCGTTCAGTTCATTCCTTTTCATGTATATGCATAAATGTTTTGTTTTCTTACCGTCCGAGTTCAAGCATTTTCTCAAGCGGACGTCTCGCCGCATCCATTTCCTCTTCGGTCATGAATACCTCTCCGGAGAAATCACGCAGAGTGGAAAGCAGGTCGCCGATACCCGTTTTTTTCATATTCGGGCAGACGAGCTTTTCGTGGAGAAGGATTATTTCCTTGTCGGGGCATTCCTCTGTGAGTCTTTCGACGACGCCTATTTCCGTTCCGATTATGACGGTTTCTGCCTTTGTTTCACGGGAGAATCTCAAAATCTCGGAGGTGCTTCCGATAAAGTCGGCAAGTGCCAGAACCTCGTCCTCACACTCGGGGTGAACCGCAAAGGGAGCGTCGGGGTATTCCCTCTTCGCCGCAAGCACGTCAGCCGCCGTGAGG
>CAKSCN010000165.1 GCA_934444485.1 uncultured Eubacteriales bacterium
GTTCATGAATGCGCCGGGCTTTTCGACGCCGACTATCTTCTTGATGAGGGAGGCGGTTTCCGCCGGGTCGTAAAGACGCATAACCGACGGCTTGAACTTCTGAAGAAGCTCTCTCGACGCCTTGAATGCGCCGGTCATATCCTTGAAGAGGAAGCCTCTGAAGCGTCTCTCCTCGGGCTGATCGTATATTCTCATCTGTGCCTTTGTGATAACGCCGAGAGTACCCTCGGAGCCTATGAATATCTGATTGAGGTCGGGACCTGCGGCGTGTTTGGGAGCGGACGAGGTGTTGATGATATCGCCGTTCGGGAGAACGACCTCCATTTGGAGAACCATGTCGTCGATTTTGCCGTACTTTGTGGAGACGACGCCTATACCTCTGTGTGCGAGGAAGCCGCCGACCGTCGAGCAGGTAAGAGACGACGGATAATGCATCGTTGCGTATCCCTTTTCGTTTGCCGCCCACTCAATGTGCTTATAGATTGCGCCCGTGCCGCACTCGATATACATACTGTCGGTGTTGACGTCGTAAATCTGATTCATTCTCTTTGTGTCGAGGACGATACCGCCGGCAACCGGGATAGCACCACCCTGTGTTCCGCCGCCGCCGCCCCATGTGGTAACGGGGATTTTGTAGTAGTTTGCGATTTTGAGAATCTTCGAGGTTTCCTCGGCGTTCTTAGGAGAGACGATAACGTCAGCCTCGGGCATACGGAGTCCTCTGTCGCTCCACATACGGGAGAGCCAGAAATAGTCAACGCTGTGTGTGATTTTGTCGATTTCCTTGACGGAGCAGTTCTCTCTGCCGACTGCGTCCTCAAGCTCGGACATAATCATGTCTGTCATGAATTCATTGTAAAGCATCGTATATATCCTTTCGTCTTTATTTTACTCAACGGTATCTATTTTAAGCTCGCCCGCATACTTGCAGAACTCCTTTATAACGTCCGTATAGTCGCCCTCGATTTCCGCCATATGGTGGATGTACGGACCGTCTATGAGCTTATTTTCCCATTTCGTGAGGTTGTCAAACTTAGCCCAGACATATGTACCGAAGGTGTACGGTCCCTCTGCCGAATCGAACTCGCCGGCAAGCATTTTGTAGTCGCCGTCGTCCTGATCGAAGCGTGCTATGGTGTAGTGTCCGTCCTTAACCTTGAACCACTGTCGCATGTTGACGTTCTTTGCCTCGCTGTCGGGAGACTTGAGCGAATATGCAAACGGTCCGCAGTGCCAGAGAAGCTCTGTGTTCTTATCCTCGGGGTGACGGACGGTGAACTCGCCGAAGAACGGCACTTTCTTGCCGAGAGTTGCCGCCGAGAGAAGAGCCATTGTAATTGCGCCGTGGAAGTCGGACTCACAGCTGATTATGTAGCCCATATCGGCAAGGATGCTGTAAGCGGTACAAGGCATAGCTCCGACAGCAAGCTGCATTGCCGTCCAGCACTCTGCGCTGACTGCGTGAACCTTGTATTCCGCAAAGATTTCCTCGTAGAGAAGCACGAAAGCATAAACCTTTTTAAGCACGGGCTTTGTGAGGTCGTCAAGGACGTATCTCGACTCAATAAGCTTTGCGCCCTCTTCAAGCTCTGCGTCACGCTCGGCGAGAATGCGGTTGTACTTATCGACAACGACCGCCATATTTATCGGAATGGAGCGTATGCCGAACTTGCGGAGAATTTCGCCCTCGTTGTAGATAACAGAGCTGAAAGGCTTCGGTCTCATGCCGACCTGAGCTATCTTCATGCCTCTGAAATTCTTCACCATGCACGAAACCGACACGAACTTTGCAAAGCCTTTTGCAAACTCCTCGGAATCAACCTTGCAGGTCTCTATGTGAGAGAACGGAACGCCGAATCTCTGAAGCTGACGGGACGCTCCGAATATACCGCACTGGCTGTCCGTGTATCTCATGCCGTCGGCGTCAAAAACATCGTCGAGCGGAGCCCAGAGACAGACAGGCTTGCCTACCTCCTTCGCAAGAACCGCTATTGCGTCCTCGTTGCCGAAGTTGCAGTTGATAACGAGAACCGCATCAACCTTCTCGTTTTTGAACTTCTCCGCCATTGCGAGAGCGTCGTCCTCTGTGTAGATAATGTTTCTTTCGTTTACGCCCTTGACGTCAACAAAGCTTACGTTCTCGGAGGCAAAGTGCTTTTTGATATAATCGGTAATTACTTCGCCCCTTTTCTCCGCTATCTCCCAGTTGAAAATACCGGGACGGGGAGTTACGTCACGTCTTATCGCCGCAAGAGCAACTTTGACGTTGTAGTTCATCATTGATGCCATAAAAGATCCACCTTTCGACAAATAAATATTTTCGGTACGATTATAACACCTTATGAAAATCATTTCAACTGCCGTTTGTAGGTGAAATTGAAAATATTTTTTTAACATTGATACTTTGCAGACGTAAAAATAATCTTCTGTGCGGGTTGCGGCGCAAAAAAAAAGAACCGCAGGCCGGTTAAAGCCTGCGATCCTCGCCGGAGTATTTGTCTTATTCGGTTTTTGAGGTAGTTTTCAGCACCTCGGAAAGGATCTTGCAGAACTGCGCACGGCTGAGCTCCGCTTTGGGACCGAAGCTGCCGTCGGGGAAGCCGGACATTATTCCGTTTGCGGTTACTGCCTTGACAGAGTCAAGTGCATATGCGCTTATATTTTCGGCGTCGGTAAATTCGAGCTTGCTCTCCCCCGCCTCGAGCTTTGCATAGCGGCAGATGATAACGGCAGCGTCCTCACGGGTTATCGTCTTTTCCGGTGCGAAAAGTCCCTCTCCGATGCCGTTGATGAGCTTCTCGTCACTGCCCCATTCGACAAAACCGTGATACCAGCTGTCCTTTGCGACGTCGGTAAAGGTCTCTTTGTCGGAGTACTTATCAATCTCGGCGCCCGAGCAGAGTGCGAGAATCTTTATCATCTCACATCTCTTTATGCTTCCGTCGGGATCGAAGTTTGTTTCGCTCTTTCCGGAAATGTACTGCTTTTCGTACATCTCTTTGACATAAGGAGTATACCACTTATCCTCTGCGACGTCCTCAAACGGAAGCTTTACCTCGGTCTTTGTTTCGCCGCCCATGGCGTCGTCCTTCTTGTCATCATCCTTTGTGTTGTCGTCTTCCTTGGTGTCGTCGTCCTTCTTGTCTTGGTCCTCGGTATCGTCTTTCTTGTCATCGACCTTTTTGTCGTCGTTCTTATCGTCGGAAACGGTCTTGCCGTCCTCGTCGGTCTTTACGACGGTTGACGAATGTCTTCCGCCGGTGGACCATGCGTTTTTCCAAATCTCGTTGTAATCGTCGGTATAGAAGAGCGCAACCTTGTCTCCGCTCTTGAGTTCGCAGTCGAGAACGCCCGCTTCAATTATCACGTTATTGACAGTATACATCCATCCGCTCATTTCGCCGTTTGTGAACTCGCCTATCTTTGTGCCGTCGGGGGTAATAATGTAGCTTATGTAGTTATCGGAACCGCCTATCTCGACATAACCGTTGTCGCCGAGAACCTTTTCGAGAGCGTCGTATACGCACGAGCCTTTGGGGAGCTTAACGGTCTTTGCCTTTATCCACACGGGGTACTTGCCGACGTGCTTTTCGTCGCCGTGGACGTAGTCGCCTCTGACAGCAACCTTTACGGAGATTGTCTTATCGGAGGAGGTCTTTGCACGAACGGAAATTGCTATCTCGGCGGAAAGCTCACCGTAGGTTACGGTAACGGTCTTGTCGCTTCTCTTTAGAGGTTCTGCAGCGGAAACTGTGAAGCCTTCGGTAATTTCCGTTTTGTTGTAGTTTTCGTCGGTGTATTCGAGAACAAGTCCTGTGGTGTCGAAAGTATCGCCGACGTTGTATACTGTCTTGCAGGGGGTCTTGACGGTAAGAGTGGGTTCGGGGGTCTTTGCGTTTATGCCGTCGGGCTTAATGATTATAGTCGGGAAAATACCGGTGTTAAATTCTCTTGCTTCAGCTCTGAAGTTGGGATTCTTTCCGTCCCTGCGTGTTATTGCACGGTGTCCCTCACCTATCGGGTCGCCCCAGCCTCTTACCTTGATATATCCGCCGCCGAGAATGTACGCACCGTCTTCAAATGCGCCCTCGGGAACGGTAAAGGTCATGGTATTGCCGTTTGTTATGAAATTGTACTGTGCGGAAGCAGCCTTTATCTCAGTACCGTTTTCATCCGTAAAGAATATCTGATTGCTGTAGTTGTAAACGCCGGAAAGCTTCGGAACAGGTGCGGAAAGTCCTTCAAATGTGACCTTAACCGTATCGCCCTCAAAGATTGTGTCTGCGTCGGAGGTTTCGTCGGCTCTCTTTGTTACCTCGGCGTACATTTTAATGGGGCGTGCCGTGAGTACGTGATAAGCCGTGCCTTTCTCGGACTCAATCTTTACTATGTTTCTGCCTTCGGGGAGAGTGAGGGTGACATTTGCGCCGTCGATTTCAACGCCGGTATCGGAGAATTCAAATTCACCGTAGTCAACCTTTTTATCATCAAGCTTCGGAGAAAGGAGAGAAACCTTCGCTTCTGCCGTTTCCTCGGGGAGAGTGAATGTGTACTTCGCCGCGCCGTCGTTTTCAAGATAGAAAATCGGACAGAGCTCGGAATCTGTGGTTATGGGGCTTTCGACAAAGCCGTCGCCGACAGTTACCGCAAACACACCGGTATTCTCGGGGAATATTGCGGAGTAGAGATGTCCGTTGGAGCGGAAGGCGTCGTAGGCAACGGTTACAAACGATGTGCCGTCCTTTACGGCGGTAATAACGCCGTCGTCGGAAACAGTAATGCTGTCGCCGTGTACGGTATAGGTGAAGTCAGGCTCAAAGAAGTAATTGTTTATTACAGTATCGACGGTCTGCCATGTTCTCATTGCGACAAGGTCAAACGTGTCGCCGACAGACATCTTTACGGAGTTTGAAAGGCTGAGGTTGAAGAGGATATTCGCCTCGTAGTAGCCGTCTTTTCTGATTATCTGCTTGGGGTCGCCGCCGAGATCCTCTTCGGTGAATGTGAAGTCGCACTCACCCTCTTTTGCGGTAAACTTTGCGGCGGCGGTAAGACCTGCACCGGAAATACGGT
>CAKSCN010000166.1 GCA_934444485.1 uncultured Eubacteriales bacterium
ATATAGAATACACTAACGAGCAGCTCGAAAAGGAGCTTGACAAAGAAATAGACGACGAATACGTAAAAAAAGTAGCCGAAGACGAACTCGGTCTCATACCGCCGGATTCAAAGGTCTACTACAGCGATTTACCAAACTGACGGAGGAAAAATTAGTTTATGGAGCTTGAGGTAGGAAAAGTAGTTAAGGGGAAGGTCGTCGGAATAACAAATTTCGGCGCATTTGTTGAGGTTGACGGTGATACCGACGAAACGCCGGCCGGCAGAAAAAGAAACTGCCTTGTACATATTTCGGAGATTTCGGACGGATTCGTAAGAGCCGTTGAGGATTATTTGAAAATCGGCGACACCGTTGAAGCCAAGGTTATCGGAATTGACGAACGAGGAAAGGTCAGTCTATCGATAAAGCAGGCGAGAACCGACACAAAGTCAAGAAACAATGCTTTTTCCAATCCTCCTCCCGAGTTTTTCGGAGCGAAGCGGGAAAACCGTGATTTCGAGGAGATGATGCATTCTTTCAAGCAGGTCAGCGATGAAAAAATGTCGATGCTCAAAAAGTCGGGCGACCCCAAAAGAGGCTCGAGACGAAGAAAATAATGCCGTGATAATGGCGGAGAGGATAGGCGGACGCTATGCGAAAGGTCAGCGTGACGGAAATAGAAAACGCAGTCGAAGCACTTTTCATTAAGGCTAACTACGTACTGCCGGAAAGTGTTTGCAAAGCTGTTTCGGAGGCACGCAAATGTGAAAGCGACGAACGTGCCGGAGAAATTCTCAAGAAGCTCGAGATAAACGCCGAGACGGCAAAAGAGGGTGTTTATCCTATATGCCAGGATACCGGTATGGCGGTGGTGTTTGTCGAAATCGGAAACGAGGTCCATATTGAGGGCGGCGTTCTCCCGGAGGCGGTAAACAGAGGAGTTGCAAGGGCGTATGACAAAGGGTATCTGCGTAAATCCGTGGTTGCCGAGCCGTTCTTCAACCGTGTGAATACGGGCAACAACACTCCGGCGGTTATATACACGGATATTGTACCCGGCGACAAGATTAAAATAACTGCGGCACCGAAGGGGTTCGGAAGTGAGAACATGAGCAAAACGAAAATGTTTACTCCGTCCGCAAAGCGTGAAGATATCATCGACTTCGCCGTCGAAACGGTAAGAGCGGCAGGCGGAAACCCGTGTCCTCCGATAGTGCTGGGAATTGCTCTCGGCGGAACTTTCGATTACTGTGCGGTGCTTTCAAAAAAAGCTTTGTGCAGGGATATTTCCGTGCGCAACGCAAATCCCGACTATGCGGCTCTCGAAAGGGATATCCTCGAGAGGATAAACGAAACCGGAATCGGACCGCAGGGCTTCGGAGGGAAGACAACGGCGCTTGCGGTGAATATAGAGTACGCCCCTACTCACATTGCGGGACTCCCTTGCGCTATCAACGTCGGATGCCATGTAACACGTCACGCCGAGTGCGAGATATAACATTTTCACCTTGGTGTCACTTAATTTTCAGAAACAAATTTGTAAATTATCACAAATACCCCTTTACATTTCATTTGCTTTGTGCTATAATATGTACAGAAGATGAGGCAGGCGGAAGTATAAATATCATAGCTCCGTACACATCTTCTACTTCACAACGATAGGAGGAGCAATATGAAAACAACAATCGTTTCCAGAAAGTATGAGTTGACAAACGACATTAAAGAAAGACTTGAGAAAAAGCTCGGAAAGCTCGATAAATTCTTCAACGACGAATCAAGTGCCGATGCAACCGTTACGTTTTCCGAGGAAAGAGGACGTCACAGAGTCGAGATAACGATTTTCTGCAAAGGAACGATTTTCAGAGCAGAGGTGTTTGAGAGCGACCCTATCAGCTCGATCGATAAGGCGACGGATATAATTGAGCGCCAGATACGCAAGAATAAGACAAAGCTTGAGAAAAAGCTCCGCACCGTTGATTTTTCGGCGTTCGGAGATACCTCGGAACCCGAGGACAGCTATAAGATTACACGTACCAAGAAATTTGAGCTGACGCCTATGTCCGTGGATGAGGCGATATTGCAGATGAACCTCGTGGGACATGAGTTTTTCCTGTTCTTGAATGACGAGACAGACGAAGTGAACCTTGTCTACAGAAGAAAGAATGACGATTACGGTTTGATAATACCGAAAATCTGATGCGTCAAAAATCGGCTGAATAATAACATGGGTGCAGATGGTTTTTCCACCTGCACTTTTCTTTTGCACGTTACCTTATACTCACGGCATCGTCCATAAGCTCGGACACCGTCACAAAGCGATATCCCATTTCACGAAGCTTCGGAAGTATTATTCTGAGCGCTTCCGGCGTGGGACTCTTTCCGCCGTTAAAATCGTGAAACAGTATAATATCGCCGTTCTGAATGTTACCGAGAACCGTCTTAACAATGCTGTTTACGCTCGGGCAAGACCAGTCACGTGTGTCCTGACGCCACGACCACAGCACTGAGGTGCAGTTGCGATCTATGGTTGCTTCGACAAAATCGTTTTTCAGATATCCCCCCGGCGGTCGGAAAAGCCTCGGCTCGCTTCCGGTTATATCCTTAATGACCTTTTGCGTCTTTTCTATTTCTTCGTCAAGCTTGTTTACATCAAGAGCCTTCATGTTCGGGTGACTGTAGGTGTGATTACCTATTTCGTGTCCCTCGGAGTATTCTCGCAGGACAATTTCGGGATACTGCTCGGCGTTCTGACCTATAATAAAGAAGGTCGCTCTCGCACCGTTTTCCTTTAATATATCGAGAATTTCGGCGGTGTAGGTCGGGTGCGGACCGTCATCGAACGTCAATGCGACGCATTTTTCCGCATACCTGTTTGCGACGAATATTCCCTCGGCACCCTTTTCGTCATCATAGAAAAAATCCGATATCCTGCCGGCCGAAGCATTGCCGCCGCATATTGCGCATAGCATGACAGCTGCTGTAATGACTGCCGACATTATTCTTTTGCTTCTCATGCTCAACCTCCGTTTTCCGCAGACGGAAACTCATCAAGCGACGCAAAACCGTACCCCTTTGCTTCGATTCCGGCAAGAAAATCATCCATTATTTTTGCGTTTGTTGACGACGTGGGGTGGAGGAGTACTACACTTCCGTCATGGATACGTGAGAGAAGCTTTTCAAGAGCTTTTTGAGGGTCGGGCTGTTTGTTTTTGTCCCAGTCTGCATGGGCAAGTGACCAGAATACGGTTTTGTAACCCAACTCATCCGCAAATTTAAGCGTGTTCTCACTGAATTTTCCCTCGGGCGGACGGAAAAACTTCGCCATCTCGTGTCCTGTCTGCTCACGGTAAAGATTCTCGATATCCGCAAGCTCCGCCGCAAACGCTTCCTTTGACGTTACCTTTGACATATCCTTGTGGTGCGTCGTGTGGTTGCAGATAAGATGCCCCTCGGAATTCATGCGCTCGATAAGCTCGGGACATGATTTAATAAAATTCGGAAGCACAAAAAACGCTCCCTTTGCACCGTGTTTTTTCAGCGCATCGAGTATCGGTTCAACATTTCCGTCGTCGTATCCGACATCAAAGGTAAGATACACCTTGCCGCTTCCGCTCTTGTCAAGCCATATCAAATTGTGCTTTTCTCCGAATTGCGACATATCGACCGACCGTGGTGCGGTGTTCGGCTCTCCGTATTGCAGATACCATGAATAAGAATCTGTATATTCGTGTGCATAAACAGCCGAAATATTCATTGTGAGTGAATAAATCACAATCAGGCATAAAAGTGTCAAATAATGCTTTTTCATTTTGTTATCACCTCGCTGAGATTATTCTGTGCTTTGGTGAGTGGTTCATTCGAGCGAATTTACGTCAAAGAGAACAAAAAGAACCGAATATCACTCAAATTAGTATACGTTTCGGCAAAGAATGTAAATAAAACTTTAAAATGTAAAAAAACACTTGACAATTGTATATTTATGCAGTATAATATGGTCACAGAAAAACAAGCGGAAACACCGTAAGAATTAAGAACGATCGGTGCGGACGAAAAGTTTAAAACGATGAATATTTATAAGGAGCTGTTGAAAATGAAAACACCTAAGAAAATAGTACTTGCTTATTCCGGCGGACTTGACACATCAATCATCATTCCGTGGCTGAAAGAGACATATGAAGGCTGTGAAGTTATCGCAGTTTCCGGAAACGTCGGTCAGGCGTCCGAACTTGAAGGACTCGAGGAAAAGGCGAAGAAGACCGGCGCAAGCAAGCTTTACATAGAGGATCTCACAAAGGAATACGTTGAAGATTACATTTTCCCGTGCCTCAAGGCCGGTGCAAAGTACGAGGACTACCTTCTCGGAACTTCTCACGCCCGTCCTTGCATCGCAAAGCGTATCGTTGAAATAGCACTCGCCGAGGGTGCTGACGCAATATGCCACGGCTGTACCGGAAAGGGCAACGACCAGGTTCGTTTTGAACTTGCGATAAAGGCGTTCGCTCCCGATATGCAGATTATCGCTCCTTGGCGTATATGGAATATCAAGTCTCGTGACGAAGAAATCGACTACGCCGAGGCACACAACATTCCCCTTAAAATAAGCCGTGAGACAAACTACTCCAAGGATAAGAACCTTTGGCATCTCAGCCATGAAGGCCTTGACCTCGAAAACCCGGCAAACGAGCCCGATTATCTCAAGCCCGGTTTCCTCGAACTCGGAGTTGCTCCCGAAGCCGCTCCCGATAAGCCCACATACGTAACAATTCACTTTGAAAAGGGTATCCCCACAGCCGTAAACGGCAAGGAAATGGGTGCTGTTGAAATAGTCGAGACTCTTAACAAAGTCGGCGGAGAAAACGGCATAGGCATCCTCGATATCGTTGAGAATCGTCTTGTCGGCATGAAGAGCCGCGGCGTATACGAAACTCCCGGCGGAACAATTCTTTATAAGGCACACAATGTTCTCGAAACAATAACTCTTGATAAGGAGACTTCTCACTTTAAGGAAATTGTCGCTCAGAAGCTTGCAGACCTCGTATACAACGGTCAGTGGTTCACACCCTTACGTG
>CAKSCN010000167.1 GCA_934444485.1 uncultured Eubacteriales bacterium
TTGTAAGACCTATACAGCCTTTTTCGGGGATGGGAGGAGGCGTCCCGAGACCGTTTGAAGAATCCTCGGAGATGAGGTCGGCATAGCTTACAAGCGTTGCGTTGATGATCTCGACTCTGTCGGTTCTTCTTAAATCTACGCACCTGATTTTGTGTGAATTGTTCGCAAGGAAAACCGAGATATTCTCCATATGAAGCGAAGAGCCGTTCTGTATTCCGACTTCCGTCCATCGTCCTCTTATCACGTCGGTTTCTCCGTCTATACTGCTAAGCGCCTCTTGCGAAACGTACAACACAACGCCGTTGTCGAATCTTTTCTGAAAGCCGTACTCGAGATTTTCTCCGATAAAGCGTATTTCACGCCACGCATTCGGAAAGCAAACCGCCGTTTTCGGTCCGCCGTCTTCGTAATAATCGTGAAAAGCGTCAATGTGATACATTCCGTTTAAAAGCATGATGTTCCTGTTTTCCCCGACCGCTTTATCTATGGCTTTCTGTATAACAAGCTCGTCGTTTCTGCCTCCGCAGACAAAATCTGTTTTTGCGTCTCCGGAATAGTTATTCGGTGCTACAATGATGTAATTTTCCATATTTTCACCGCTCCTTTCGTTTTATTTTATTACAATCCAAAGCAAATGTCCATTGACAAATCATAAGAAAATATGGTAAAATCATAAGCAGAGGTGATAAGTATGCTGTACCATATACTGTTAAACGGAGATACAAATCTTTTGAAAATTGACAACATCGGCTTCAGCGACGACCCAAAAATCTGCCGTTTCGGTCCCGGGCAAAGGGAGCTGTATCTCATACACTATGTAATATCCGGCGAGGGAATGTTTAACGGCAATCCCGTAAAGAACGGTCAAGGCTTTCTCATTACACCAAACTCACGCAAGTGCTATTATCCGACGACGGAAAAGTGGAAAATACTGTGGGTGACGTCCCGAGACCCCAATATGAAAGAAATCTTTGAATCGTATAATGCCCATCCGAACACCCGGATTTTCTCTTACGGCTATGTAAAGGAGGCTGACGAACTGACCGTAATGTTAAAAAACAATCACGGTCGGTGCTATACCGCCTCAAAAATACTTGAAATATTTTTAAATCTTTACAACAACGGCATAAAAGAAACCGCCGTATACAGAGACACGGCGGAAATATATTGCAAGCAGGCAGTCAACTACATTCAGTCAAACCTTTTTCGCCGCATACGTGTGGGGGAACTGACAGCATTTCTCAGAATATCTCAGCCGAGTCTGTACAACGCCTTTATGCAAAAACTCTCTGTATCGCCAAAGGAATACATCGACGGTGCAAAGCTCTCGGAAGCAAAAAAGCTTCTCTTAAAAACCGATATGCCGATATCCGAGGTCGCCTGTTCGGTCGGTTTTGAGGATCAGTTTGCTTTCTCGAAGTTTTTCAGGAAAAAGGTCGGTATCTCTCCGACAGGATTCAGAAAGCTGTAATTTAAAGCTCTCTCTTTTCGTAAATCCTCACTGCGGCAAGGTACGAAACGAAATCAACCGCGGCGCACACAAGTAAAACGCAGAACAGCGTGCCGAGAGGCAGAGAAGAGGCGTCCGTCGCCGTGTCTCCGGAATCGGCGGCAGAAACGAGTGCGGCGGAAATTCCCGTCACGGCTCCGAAAATCAAAACCGAAACCAGCCTCGATTTGACATAACCGAACTTCATCTGCAAAGGAAGCATAACGGCATTGAGAATAAGTCCGGAAGAAACGCCGAAAAGAACCGCCGGGAGCGTCATTCCGAGCATATCGGATTTCGTGCCGAAAAGAGTCGACATCGCAAGCCGTACAAGAATAAGCACAACCGCCCCTGCGGCAATGGAAATCACTCCGAGAAGATATCTTTCCGCAACGAGTCTGCGCCGTGAAAGAGGAAAAGCCGTTTCGAGCTTATTCCAACCGCAGTTTTCGTCTGTTGACGCCGCACTCGAGGTCACGGCATACGAGAAGTAAAACACCGCAAGAGGCGCAAACAAACCGATATATTCTCCGCTTCCGCCCACTCCCCACAGCACGGCAATCGCAAGTATGAAAATCATGCTCTTTTTTAAATTGAGCATATCCTTTAAAAGCAAACCGCTCATTTCTCTTCACCTCCGGAAATGTATATTATCAAATCCTCGATATCGGCTCTCTCCCCTTCGTCGGGTTTACCGTCGGCATATGTATCGACCATAACGCTCACGCCGTATCTTTCACGCCGAACGCCGACGACGGCTCTCTTATCGAACGCTTCGTATTCGTCCTCGGAGAGGTTCACTATTCTGTATCTTTCCTCAATCTCGTCCTTTTCGCCGTCAACCACGATTTTTCCGTCAGCTATAACGCATATATAATCGCATATTTTCTCAAGGTCGCTCACTATGTGCGACGTGATAAGCACCGAATTTTCCGGATCTCGGGTAAACTCTCCGAATATTCTCACCACATCGTCCCTCGCCGCCGGGTCAAGTCCGTTTGTCGCTTCGTCGAGAACGAGAAGCTTTGCCCTGTGGGAGAGTGCGACGGCAACCGAGAGCTTCATCTTCATGCCCTGCGAAAATTCGGAGAACTTTTTATTCTCGGGAACGCCGAGCTTTTCGAGGTAGGTGCGGTAGTCGCTGTCGCTCCATTCTTTGTATATACGCTTCATTATCTTTCCTACGTCGGAGGCGGTGAGAGCAGGCGGATAGCCGGAATAATCTAACACAACGCCTATTTCCTCTTTCACTGCATCAAAGCCCTTGTCCGACGCTCTTTTTCCGAGAACCGTAATCTCTCCGGAATCGGGCTTCGCACCGCCGATTAGAAGCTTTATAAGGGTGCTTTTACCGGCTCCGTTTCTTCCGACAAGCCCCACAACGCACCCTTTCGGCACGGTGAGGTTCACATTTTTTACGGCAAAGTCGCCGTAGCTTTTCGAGACCGCTTTCATCTCGATTGCATTCTCGCAATATGTCATTTTATCTCCTCCTTGTTTCCGAGTCCCTCCGAGTCCGCCGCAAGAGACAGCATACCGGCAAGCTCATCGAGTCCGATACCGGCGTTTTTCGCCGCATACGCCGCCTTTTTCAGATGCTCCGCTATTTCCGTCCTCGCTCTTTCCCTCTCGGTCTCGGCGTCCTTTTCGGCGACGTAGCTGCCCTTTCCGGCTACCGTGTATATGTAACCCTCCCGTTCAAGCTCCTCATAGGCACGCTTTGTGGTGATAACGCTTATGCCGAGGTCCTTGGCGAGGTTTCTTATCGACGGCAGAGCCTCGTTTTCACGCAGATTGCCGCAGGTTATCTCACGCTTAAGTCCGTCGAGTATCTGCTCGTATATGGGTTTTGCCGACGAGGGATGTATTATAAGATTCATCATCCGCCTCCGTGTTTAACTGTGTATATACAGTATATACAGTTGTAATGTGTTTGTCAAGTGCTTTTTAATATTTTGTATGACTGCACAAAAACCTCAAGAAAAATATGTTGAAAATGCCGATTTTTCACCTTGCAGTCGTTTTATGACCGAAAACAAACAGAAAATCATCACTGAATTTTCAGAAAACGGGAACTTTACAGTCACTTTATCAGTCTATAATACGATTACACAAAAAGGAAAGGACGTGCCGACATGGGAACATACCAGGGAAACTTCATGCGCGCCGAAAGCAAATATCTGCTGACGCTTTCGCAATACCGTCTGCTTTTGTCCTCGCTGAAAGGAAAGCTTGTACCCGACAAATACCCCGAATACGCTCTCCGGAGCATTTACTTCGATACGGACGACGACATCATGATCCGCCGCTCGATAGAAAAGACGCAGTACAAAGAGAAGCTCCGTCTCAGAAGCTACGGCGAAGCGGACGGCTCCACGACGGTATTTCTCGAAATAAAGAAGAAGTATCAAGGAATAGTGGGTAAGCGTCGTATTTCTCTTCTGTATCGCACCGCAACCGAATATCTTGCCGCACGTGCGGTCAGTGAAAAGCCTCCGGATATTCCGCTCCGTGACGGTGAGCGTCAGATTTTCTCGGAGATAGATTATCTTGTCGGTCTGTACAGACCCATGCCGAAGCAGTACGTATACTACGAAAGGGAAGCCTTTACCTACGCAGAGGACAGCGAGGTACGCATAACCTTCGACAAAAATATCACGGGTCGGCGTGAAAATCTCACTCTCGGCGGCGAAAACTACGGGAGCGTCATAATCGGCGACGATATGCGCCTTATGGAGGTCAAGGTCCCGGGCTGCATACCGTTTGAAATATCGAGAATACTCTCCATACTTGAAATCCGTCCGACATCGTTCTCAAAGTACGGGACGTTTTACAAAGAATACATATTACAAAACCAAAGGGAGGAACCGTCATGTTTGAAAGCATCTGCACCGTCAGCGAATCCGGCTCGCTTATCTTCACTCCGTCCGCAACCATCATTTGCACAATGATATCCCTATTTCTCGGAATAATCGCATCTCTCTACTGCGTGAAATTCGCAGGGACATCGAAGAGCTTCTCGACCGCAATAGCGGTTCTGCCGGTCATCGTGCAGGGCGTTATAATGGCTGTGAACGGAAATCTCGGCTACGGCGTTGCGGTACTCGGAGCATTCGGTCTCGTTCGTTTCCGCTCTGCGGCAGGCACATCAAAGGAAATCGCTCTCATATTTCTCGCAATGGCGGTGGGACTTATCGATGCCATGGGCTACATCGGCTACTCGGTCTGCCTTGCGGCAATCGTACTCGGAGTTATGATGCTTCTTGAGGTCACGGGCTTCGGAGAAAGTGCCGACGGCAAAAGGACTCTCACGGTGTCGATACCGGAAAACCTCGACTATGAAGAAGTTTTCAGCGATATTTTCGAGAAATACACCTCGTCAAGCACCCTTGAAA
>CAKSCN010000168.1 GCA_934444485.1 uncultured Eubacteriales bacterium
GGCAGAGACATTATGGCGGCGCTTACGGCAATCGGTATTGCAATTATTATAAGCTCACGCAGAAGCTCTCCCGTTCTCTTGGTGTCGTTCGACGGCGCTTCGACAGTCGGCAGTGTCTCCTTTACCGCATTGTTGTACATCGCCTTATAAATCATTATGTACACAGTGCTGAGCGCAACGCCGATTGTGACACCGACGATAACCCACGCCGCAGTGATATGTATCTTCTCGCCGATGCTCGTAAAGTAAATTGCGGCGGCAATACCGACCGACATCTTTCCGACTGCCTCTATAACCTGGGAAACGGCGGTCGGTATCATATTCTGCATTCCCTGGAAAAAGCCTCTGTACGCCGAGGATATGCAGATAAAGAAAACAGTCGGTGCTATGGCAATCATACAGTAAACGGCATTGTCAAGCTGTGCCTGACGTGAAAAGCTCTTTGCGAGAGCTATCATGACGGTTGTCCCGACAACACCTATCACGAAAAAGAGTGCGAGAGCGATGCGGAAGACCTTATTCGCTTCCCTCTTATCCCCTTTTGCGTTCGCCGTTGCGACCATTCGTGAAATTGCGACGGGAAGTCCTGCCGTCGATATCTGGTAGAACATTACATAGACATAATACGCCGCATTGAAGTACGCCATGCCCTCGGCGTGTATTATGTTCATGAGAGGAATCTTGAATATTGCGCCTATGACCTTGACGGCAAGATTTGATATCATAAGTATCATTGCGCCGAGGACAAAATTCTGCTTTCTCACATTAGCCTTTTCCGACAATAATATCACCTGCTTTACTGAAATTCACCGAAATACTCGGCGTAAAATTTCTCTGTCGTTTCCTCCGTATCTTTGCTTTTGAACCTTACGTCGTCTGACAGATATTCATACGGATATTTATGATTGAAGAGTCTTACAATATGCGAACAATCGGGAGAAACGAGCTTTGTAACAGCCCCTGCCCCAACCGAGAAAACGCTGTGCAGTTCCTCCATCATGCATATGTTGTAAACGCCCTCGCGACCGTCAAGCGAAAATCCGACATTCTCGAGATTGCCGACAGTGTTCTTCTGCCTGTATATGTAGTACGGAGAATATCCGAAAGACGACAGCGTGTTCTCGGCGAACGAAAGCATATCCGAGGCAAGTCTCGTTTCCTCCGTGAACTCAAAGGATTTACCGATCTTGTACTCGGAGGAGCGCTTCATGGAAAGCGAGTGAACGGTTATATTCTCCGGTCCCACCTCCACTACTTTTTCGACACTTTCGCAAAAGCTCTCGACGCTCTCGCCGGGAAGTCCCGCAATAAGGTCGGTGTTTATCGTTTTGAAGCCGACCTTTCGAGCCTTATCCATAGCTTCAAGGTAGTCTCCGAAGGTATGCATTCTTCCGACGCTGCGGAGAACCTCATCGTTTGCCGTCTGAGTATTTATGCTTATTCTGTCAACGCCGAAGCTGCGAAGCACACGAAGCTTTCCGTCGGTTACTGTATCGGGACGACCTGCCTCATATGTAAACTCACGCAAATGCGAAAGATCGAAGCACTTAGCGACAGTTCCGAGAAGATGTGCGCTTTGCTCCTCGGTGAGTATTGACGGCGTCCCTCCGCCGAAGTAAACAGAGGTTATCGGTATGTCAAGACGCTTTATCAAGTGTGAGAGCTTTTCCAGCTCGACAGCAACCTTTTCGACATAATCGGGTATCATCGAAAGAAGTCTTTTTGTGGAAACCGAAACAAACGAACAGTATCTGCACCTCGTCGGACAAAAAGGAACCGAGACATAGAGACTCGCCGACTTTTTAGGTAGGTCGTTCATTAAGCGCTTTTCACGGGAGGCGACCGTGCATATAAGTCTTGCCTTTTCCTCGGAGGTGAGATACGTGCCGCCAAACACCTTTACAAGTTTTTCACAATCGTCATTCACACCATCCACATAAGGCAGAACGAGTTTCGCCGGTCTTACGCCGGAGAGTATACCGAAAGGAGGAAGATAGCCGAAAGCTTTCTCCGCACATTTCAGAAACGCTCTGCCGACAAGTGTCTTTTCAATGCCGAAAATATCGAGCTTTTCCGTAATATCGGTTTCACGTTCGCACGAGCTGTACCCGACGCCGTCCTTTTGCAGCGTAACCTCAGCTTTGAGAGAACCGTCGCCGAGTTGTGTGAGTCTGACCGTGAGGCTGTCCGAATCGGTTGTGGCGGCGTTCTCTTTTTCTGAAAAAGTTTCGCACGGGTAGTACAGCAGAACCATATTCCTTATGCTGTTTTCATTTATGACGGCACCGTCGCAAAAAAGGTTTATCTTCATTCGCCGTGTTCACCCTCAGCTTTTGCTTTTCTTTTTGTTGTCTTCGCTGTTTATGATTATCGTGACGGGACCGTCATTCTGAAGCGTTATGAGCATATCGGCTCCGAAAACGCCGGTAACGGTATTTATGCCGTGAACGCTGCGCATTCTTTCGACAAAGTACTCGTAAAGCAGCTTTGCGCCCTCAGGCTTCATTGCGGCAAAGAAATCGGGTCTGTTTCCGTGCGAACAGTCGGCGCAAAGAGTAAACTGCGACACCGCCATAACGCTGACGTCTTCCCCTTTTTCCTTAAGCTGAACAAGAGAGAGGTTCATTTTTCCGTTCTCGTCCTCGAAGACACGAAGCTTTGCGATTTTATCACAGACGTAGTCCGCATCCTCACGTGTGTCTCCCTCACGGACGCCCACAAGAACAAGGAATCCCTTTTTGCACTCCGAAAACTGCACGCCGTCGGCGATAAGGCTTGACGAAAGAACTCTCTGAACGACTGCGGTCATAACCGTTTTCCTCCTTTAACTCAGGTAACTCAGGAAAATCCTCTCGTTACGTCTATAACTCCCGGGATCTTCTTTATACTCGACACTATACTTTTCACGTGTTCCGTGTTCTTTGCGGTAATGGTAAGGTTGATGAGAAGCGCATCTTTGCCGGTTGTCTTGGTGTTCATCGAATGAACGGGAATGCGAATTTCGTTGAACATATTCGATATGTCGGCAATAATCTTGAGGTTGTTGTTTGCGTAAACCTGCAGGAGAGCCTCAAAACCGAGTCCGCCGGAGGACGATTCGAGAGAACGTCTAGACCAACGTACACTTACCCATCTGTCCTTCTCATCCTCTTTCAGAAGACCTACTTTTGCGTTGGGGCAGTCGTATTTGTGTACCGAGACACCAAAGCCTCTTGTTACAAAGCCGATGATGCTGTCGCCGGGGAGCGGATTACAGCACTTTGCGAATCTCACCTGACAGTTATCTATGCTGTCAACGATTACGCTCTGCGTTGCGTCCTTTTCACGTGCCTTTTTACGACGTGCATCCGCCGCACGCTGACGTTCCGCCGCCGCAGCCTCAATCTGTTTTTGCTGAACCTCGTTTACCTCAGGCTTTACTATTCTGTCAAATTCGTCCTTGAGACGACCCGAGATTTTCGCAACCGAAAGTCCTCCGTAGCCGATGTTGTTGTAGAAATCGTCCGCATCAAGCACGCCCATTCTCTTGGCGACATTTGCCGCAACCTCGTTTCGCTGGGCTTCCGTGTAGGCTCTTCCGTATTTTTTGAACTCACGGTCTATCTCATTTTTACCTTCGACAATGTTCTCAGAACGCTTTTCCTTTTTGAACCACTGACGTATCTTATTCTTCGCTTCGCCGGTCTTTACAATCTTGAGCCAGTCTCGGCTCGGACCTTTTGACGAGGACGACGTTATTACCTCCACTATCTGCCCGGTCTCGAGAGGCGTATCTATCGGAACAATCATGCCGTTGACCTTTGCGCCGACCATGCTGTTGCCGACTGCGGTGTGTATGGAGTAAGCAAAGTCTATGGGTGTTGCCCCCGTCGGCAGGTTTACAACGTCGCCTTTCGGCGTGAATACAAAGGTTTCGTCCTCAAAGATATCGATTTTCAGCGGTCGGAGAAATTCCTCGGCGTCTCCGGGGTCTTTTTCCGTTTCAAGGAGCGTTTTTATCCAATGAAGCTTTTGAGCGATGTTCTCTTTGTCCGCATCTCCCGACTTATACTTCCAATGCGCCGCAATACCGTACTCCGCAATTTCGTGCATTTCGTGCGTTCTTATCTGAACCTCGAACGGTATGCCGTGTTTACCTATGACGGTTGTATGGAGCGAACGGTACATATTCGGCTTCGGCGTCGAAATATAATCCTTGAATCTTCCGGGAATGAGGTTGAACATCTCGTGTATGACGCCGAGGGTTGCGTAACAGTCAAGCTCCGTATCGACAATAACTCTTATCGCATAGAAGTCGTAAATCTCGTCAAAGCTCTTGTTTTGATTGTACATCTTCTTATAGATGCTGTATATCGACTTGACACGTCCGCTCATCTCGAACTTAATTCCGACCTCGGTAAGCTTGTCCGAAATCTTTTTCTGAGCAATGTCGAGAAAATCCTTGTTTTCGCCGTATCTGTGCTCTATATCCTCTTTAACCTCGTTGTAGCCGATTGGGTCAAGGTAAAGAAGCGCAAGATTTTCAAGCTCTGTCTTAATCTTTTGTATACCGAGACGGTGTGCAAGCGGTGCGTAAACGTGCATTGTCTCGAGAGCGATCGACCGTTGTCTGTCGGCGGGCTTTGCGCTCAGAGTACGCATATTGTGAAGTCTGTCCGCAAGCTTTATGAAAATCACTCGAATATCTTTGGACATGGCGAGAAACATCTTGCGCAGATTCTCAATGCTCTCATCCTCTTTTTCCTCGAAGTGAATATCCGTAAAC
>CAKSCN010000169.1 GCA_934444485.1 uncultured Eubacteriales bacterium
GGGTCATAGGTTATGGGTGTGAATTTATCCAAATCGATTTTGCCGTCCTCGCCAAGTATTCTTTCGTCGGCGCAGACATTTACAATTTCGCCCACAAGCCGACAGCTTTCCTTGTCATAGCTTATAAGTCTGCATTCAAGCGCCATGGGCAGTTCCTCGAAAAGCGGAGCGTCGATAAACTCACTCTTTACGGCGTGCCAGCCGGCTCTCTTTATTTTATCAGGCTCATTGTTTCCGGAAACTATGCCGACGTAGTCACAGGCAACGATGTTTTCAGCGTCTGCAATACTCACGGTAAATGCGCCTTTTGCGATGATGTTCTTTGTCGTTTTGTGTTCGGCGCTTACGCAGATTGAAATTTCAGCTTCTTCGCTGATACCTCCCCAAGCGGCGTTCATCGCATTGGGATTACCTTTTTCGTCATATGTGCCTATTATAAACACAGGCATCGGATATAGAATTGTTTTTGCTCCAAAATTCTTTCTCATAATCTTTCACTCCATTCTTTTTCTTTGAATCCTACCAAAACAAAATCTTTTCCGATTAAAAGCGGACGTTTGACCAACATTCCGTCGGTTGCGAGCAGTTTCAGCTGTTCCTCCTCCGACATGGCGGAGAGCTTATCTTTAAGCTCCATGGACTTATACAAAAGTCCCGACGTATTGAAAAACTTCTTTAACGGAAGACCGCTTGTTTTGTACCATAAAGTCAATTCCTCAAGGTTTGGCTTATCCTCCTTTATGTCACGAAGCTTGTGCTCGATGCCGTTGTCGTCAAGCCACTTCTTCGCTTTTTGGCAGGTCGTGCATTTGGGGTAACAAATAAATTTGAGCATGATATTCTCCTTTCTTTGCCGGGTGCTCGCAAGACACCGGATTTTTTGTATAACATAAACCTTTCATTAAATGGCACCGTTGCATTGATGAACGATTGTGAGTGGGTGATAGTGCGTCTTCATCGGTTTTCCGAAAACATATGCTTTACAGTCTCCGGAATGTCAAAATCCGCAAGCGTCAGCCAATCGTTCGGCAAAATGTATCTTCTGAAGGACAGCCTGTTGACGGAATTGTAAAACGTCCAGCGCTTTACGTCAAATTCAATTATGTGTTCGCCGCTTTCCATGTATGCGGACTCAATGTTTCCGTAAAGCAAAAATCTGTTGAGCGGCACCGTTTTTTGTCCGTCGGATTTGAAATAGTGACTGTCAAACTCCCTCTCGCTCAGCACGTTCAAAGGATTGTTCGCCGTTATTTTTACAATGAATTCAAACGGTTCGTCAGTCTCTTCAAACCACCCCTCAATATCACTTGACTTTGAATTCGCTCGGAAAACTCCGTCACTTCCGTATATGCAATCAAGCTCGGTAAGACCGTCCTTATTTTTGAGTCTTCCGACAAATTTAACCGGGAACGCATTCACAAAAACGATAACGACTGCAAACAAAGCAAGTACGGCATATCTTTTTTTCATATATCGTCGCCTCTCTTTCCGGTCATGAATTTACCTTGATACCATTTTATTCAACGTGTATAACGGTTCGCTTGAAAAAGCCGGGATTTTCGGCTTTGCATCCCCATTCCGTTTTACTCCAAAAAGGGTTTATCACTTCGTCGTCACTCAGACTGTAGTTTTTAAGCGACGGAACAAACCACGCCGACGAACAATCGTCAAGCACAAACATGATGTACTCATTCTCAAATGAAAATTTAATTGCGACGTCGCACACTGCCTCCCACGAAATCTCACCGTACTTCCATTTCACACTGTCACGGTATATCTTTATATCAGTAATGCGTTTCTCAATCCGATTTTCCGCCCACACAAAGGGACGCTCTTTTTTACCGCTCTCGGCAGAGGAAAAGGAACGGTACGGCTTCATATTTTCAAATTGCACGTCGGTGTAAGAAAGTGAAAAGCGTGGATAGTCAACCTCTTTGTAAAAACGGCGGTACTCGTTTTTGAGCATTACAAAGCGGCTGTCTCGGGCATTTTCAAAAACATAGTATCCCATATCAAGGACTGCTTTCTCTCCGGCGATTTGCCGCATATCGGAGAATATCCGTGATATGTGCATTCCGAGCATATCCGAAAGAACGGAAAGCTCAGCCGTTTCGAGTGTGTTGTTTACTGTTACAGGCTTTTCCAAAACGCCGTCCATCTCCTTTTCCCGTCTTCGGACCGTGTGCCGTTGCCGCATTTGAGGTCATTTGCCGCAAGGGTGTATTCTCTGTTTTCACGCAATATCTCTTTAAACCTTTCGGGCGTATTTCTCAACATTGCTATGTACTCAAGCTCCATTAATTCTGAATCGGGCGTGAGCTTTTTCTTTTCGTCAACGTACTTTTCAAAAAGCCCCGCAGCTGTGTCGTACCGACCGTCATAAACCGCCGAATATGCTTTCAATTTCAGCAGGTTTATCGGCTGAGGGAAAAGCAGCTTTCCTTTTCCGCACTCACGAACGACATCCCCGGCGGTGCTGATTCTGTCCATTTTGGGGAAAACGCACTTGCGAAACTTTTCTTTGATTTTACCGTAGGAGTGCAGAATTCCGTTGTCTTCGGAGTCATAGTAAAGGATGTAATCCGCACCGCCTTTACGCTCCAAGGTATCTCCGTATTCGAGAATGAGGTAATCATATTTACCGATGTACAGCGGAAAAACAAAGTACCTCGCCGAGGCACTCGAGGATTTGTACTCAAAGCCCACAGCCTTCATTATTCCGTTTTCACAGCAATAATTAAACCCATGTCTCTTATTTAAATAGCCGTTTTCCGCCGCAAAGGCGTCAAAATCTTTTGCAATGAGTCTCTTTATGTTTTTTCCGTTCATATAAGCCTCTCACAAAGCCGGAAAAATGCTTTCCGTCGGCGTCGTTTCCTCAGATTTTTCAATTAGGTATTCCGCCAGGTCTTCCCTGTCCTGTTCACGCAGGTAATCAATCGCATTTTTACCGCTGCTGTCTTTTTCATAAACATCGGCACCGCGATTGAGGAGATAATCCAAAGTATCTTTTGAATACGGCTCTCCGCCCTCGCAGTAAAGTGAGATAACTTCTCCTCCGGATGCCGAATAATCGCACTTCTCGATAAAGCACCTTATAAAGCCCTCAAGCTTAAACCAGCAAGCCATACTCATACAGCTATAATCAATACCGTCATGGTTTGCCCCGTTTTTTATCAAAATGTCAAGTATCTCGAGATTGACCGCTTCGTTTTCGGGATCTGTTTCGCTCACAAGCCATGAAAGCACCGTGCCGTAATTGCAGGAATAGTTGACATCTGCTCCGTACGCAATCAAAAGCTTTACAATTTTAACCTTATTCTCGGCATTTTCAGACCATTCGGCACGAATAAGCGGAGAATAGAATGCGTTTGCGGGGGCATAGTTTACATCAGCTCCGTGGAGTATCAGCGTCTGCGCCGCCGTATAATCCCCTTTGCTGCAAGCTCTTTGCAACGGCGTCATTTTAAATGATGTTACCTCACAAAGTATATCAAACAAAGCGACGCCATCGATTACATCCGGATTTGCACCGCAGGACAGCAGAAATTCAAGCCTTACATTGTCACCTTTTTCAACGGCGTCTGTCAGCAAATGATAGTCTGTATCGTTTTTAATTTTAAGCACAGACAATGCGGCAATTAAAATCAGCACGCCTGTTAAAATACGTTTTTTCACGTCACCCTCCGCCGTCATTCATACATCATAGTATCGTAATAGTAGGAATTGCCGCCGCACCTTTCGAGATTTGCCACTCCGTCGAGTGCGCTGTTGGCTTCTCCGTTTATGAACATGATGCCGAATTCGTCGTCAACGGCACCGCTTCTTATGTAGTAAATGTTATCTCCGTCCTTGCGAAAATACAACAGCGGATATTTGGTATTATGGTTTTTAAACTCTATATCGATCACTTTTCTCTCAAAGGCATCGTACAGAGTTATGACGCCGTCGTTGAGATATCCTCTGCTGAAATCGCAGTCCTTTACGAGATTGTTTATCCGCTCGATATACATTGCATAACGCTGTCTTTCAGTAGGACGGTTGTCGTCTTTGACACTGAAATTCGACATTCCGCCGAAAAGAAGCAAAATTATCAGAAACATTCCCAAGCCGAAGAAATTAAGTCTGTCTCTCATTTTTTCAAAGCCTCCTTGTTGTCGAGAGAATACGCAAGCCGTCATTCTGTAACAATTGTACAATAAACGGAAGAGTATTTCAATGCGGCATATGTAAATTTTCCCCTCCGACCGCCGACGCTCCTGTGACAGTACACGACGCTTCCGAGTTATCATTTTGCCGTCATACCGCCGAAAATATAGACAAAATGTAAATATCGGACTTTTTTCGTCAAACCCCTTTACAAATCGGTTTTTGTGTGGTATACTCTGGAAGACAAGTGAACAGGAGCAATTCTTTAAGGACGGTACAGAGATGCCGCAAGATTTGTGACGACAGCGTTTCCCCTCATTGTGTCGGTGTAAGTATGCACGGACGGGAGTGTGAGTGCGCACATATTCAGACTACAGATCTTGCTGCGGCATATGCCGAGGCAGGATATTTTTTTTGCAAAATACAGTCATCACGAAAGGAGCGGTCTTAATGCAGCTTAAAGCCACGATAATGGATGAAAATGCGGTAAAGCGTGCCATGATGCGAATATCCCACGAAATAACCGAGGTCAACAAAGGCTCGGAAAACATCGTGATAGTCGGAATAAAAAGACGAGGCATACCGCTCGGAAAGCTCGTTTGCGAGAACA
>CAKSCN010000170.1 GCA_934444485.1 uncultured Eubacteriales bacterium
GACGTATGGACGCACAGAAGATTTTCATGTCCGCACTTATGAAGAAGCTTCTCAGCCCGTCAACCGTGTCGAAGCTGCCGAAGCTCGTGTCGGTCGTAAGCGAGAATACCGTGACAGACATTTCCGTTGCCGATATGACCACCTTTGCGACGGCGGCTCTGAAGCTCGATCTCGGCTCGATATCGATGTTCACCATGCAGGGACAGGCGACCTACTACAATAAGGTGTCCTACGTTTCCATGTACCCCAAGGCAAACCTAAAGCTCGTAAACGATCACTTCAACGTGTTCAAGAGTCCCATTACCATAGACGACATAAAGATAAAGCTTCTCGTCGATGAACCCGACGGCTATACCATAGAGGAAACGACCGCCGACGATATCGCAAACGAACCGCCGCACTTAAGCTTTGTGGGCGGCAAAAAGGGCGGCTCGACAACGGCACCGGTTGAAGAACCCCCGGCGCAGACCGAACAGCCCGAACAGCCCGAAACACCCTCTGCCGAAACCGAGAACCCCGTCGATGTTGAAGTGACACCCGAAACCGACGGCTCGGAAAACAGTGAAAGCACCGATATTCCCGAAAGCACCGGAGAACCGGCAGTGCCGGACGAGGGAAGCGTCGGAGAAGGCGTTTCGGTTGAGGTCGAGAGCGACGATACGGCAGGATAACAATACGGAGGAATATATATGACGGAAAACGAAAACAAGAACGTGAATATGCCCGATGAGTCGGCGGCGCTTGCGGATGCCAAGAAAATCGCACTTGCGGCGGCGCACGTACTCGACACAAAAAAGGCACGTGATATAAAGATACTCTGCATAAACGAAAAGACGATAATCGCCGACTATTTCGTTATCGCCATGGGTACGTCCACAACGCAGGTAAATTCTCTTGCAGGCGAGGTGGAGTACAAGCTCGGCGAGGACCTCGGCATTCACCCCTCGAGAACAGAGGGAGAGGGAAGCGGAACGTGGGTGCTTCTCGACTACAACAGCGTCATAGTCCACGTATTCGGCAGAGAGGCGAGAGAGTTCTATAAGCTCGATAAGCTCTGGGCGGACGCAGAGGAAGTGCCGTTTGACGCTTCTCCCGAGGAATAATTCAGTAATTTATTGTTGAAAGGATCTGTCGAAAATGAATTTCGATTATAAGCAGGACTATAAGTCAATAGAACAGAAGTGGCAGAAGAAATGGAGCGAAGCAAAGGCGTTCCACGCAAAGGATGACTACACCCTCCCCAAGTTCTACGCTCTCGTTGAGTTCCCGTATCCCTCCGGCGCCGGACTTCACGTCGGTCATCCCCGTTCGTATACCGCTCTTGATATCGTTTCGAGAAAGAAGAGAATGCTCGGCTACAACGTACTCTACCCCATGGGCTGGGACGCTTTCGGACTTCCGACCGAGAATTTTGCGATAAAGAACAAGATTCATCCCGCAATTGTCACAGAGCAGAACGTAAACCGCTTCAGAAGTCAGCTTCAGTCCCTCGGTCTTTCTTTCGACTGGGACAGAGAGATAAACACCACCGACCCCTCCTACTACAAGTGGACGCAGTGGATTTTCCTTCAGCTCTTTAAGAAGGGTCTTGCGTACAAGAAGAAGATGGCGGTCAACTGGTGTACCTCGTGTAAGTGCGTGCTTGCGAACGAGGAAGTCGTCAACGGTCTCTGCGAGAGATGCGGAAGCGACGTTATACGCCGTGAGAAGAGTCAGTGGATGCTCAAGATAACCGAGTACGCCGAGAGACTTATAGACGACCTCGATAAGGTTGACTTCATCGACCGTGTCAAGACTCAGCAGAAAAACTGGATAGGTCGTTCCACCGGTGCAGAGGTCAATTTTGCGACAACCGCCGGAGACGACCTCACCGTATATACGACACGCTGCGACACGCTTTTCGGCGCAACCTACATGGTAATTTCCCCCGAACATCCCATAATCGATAAGTGGGCTGATAAGATTTCCAATATGGCGGACGTCGTCGCTTACCGTGAAGAAGCGTCAAAGAAGAGCGACTTCGAGAGAACAGAGCTTGCCGACAAGAAAGAAAAGACGGGCGTGCGCATTATGGGCGTAAACGCAATCAACCCCGTGAACGGCAAGGAGATTCCGATATTCGTTTCGGACTACGTACTTATCACCTACGGTACCGGCGCCATTATGGCTGTACCGGCGCACGATACGAGAGACTGGGAGTTTGCGAAGAAGTTCGACCTCCCGATAATCGAGGTTGTTGCCGGAGGCGACGTGCAGAAAGAGGCGTTTACCGACGTTGCAACGGGCAAGCTCATAAACTCCGGCTTCCTTGACGGACTTGAAGTCGAGGACGCAAAGAAAAAGATGATCGAATACCTCACCGAAAAGGGAATAGGTCGCGCAAAGGTAAACTATAAGCTCCGTGACTGGGTATTCTCCCGTCAGAGATACTGGGGCGAACCGATACCGCTCGTAAACTGCGAAAAGTGCGGCTGGGTACCCGTACCCGAAGAGTCGCTTCCGCTTACGCTTCCCGACGTTGAGTCGTATGAGCCGAGTGACGACGGAGAAAGCCCCCTTTCGCTTCTCACGGATTGGGTGAACACAACCTGCCCGTGCTGCGGAGGTCCTGCAAAGAGAGAAACAGACACAATGCCTCAGTGGGCAGGCTCGTCGTGGTACTTCTTGCGCTATTGCGATCCCCACAACGACAAGGCTCTTGCCTCCAAGGAGGCACTCAATTACTGGATGCCCGTTGACTGGTACAACGGCGGTATGGAGCATACCACTCTCCACCTTCTCTATTCGAGATTCTGGGCAAAGTTCCTCTACGATATAGACGTTCTCG
This sequence comes from uncultured Eubacteriales bacterium, assembly GCA_934444485.1. GTDB lineage: Bacteria > Bacillota > Clostridia > Oscillospirales > CAG-382 > CAKSUT01. The sequence goes on from CAKSCN010000170.1 coordinate 2,828, forward strand.
AGTGTCCCGAACCCTATAAGAAGCGTACTTCGCACGGCATGATCCTCGGCGAGGACGGAGAGAAAATGTCCAAGTCCCGAGGCAACGTCGTAAACCCCGACGATATCGTAAATCAGTACGGTGCGGATACCCTCAGACTCTACGAAATGTTCATGGGCGACTTTGAAAAGACCGCTCCCTGGTCGTCGTCGAGCATCAGAGGCTGCCGCAAGTTCATCGAAAGATACGTTTCTCTCTGCGACCTCGCAAAGGGACACGGCGTAACTCCCGCTCTCGAATCGTCCTTCCATAAGACGATAAAGAAGGTCGGCGAGGATATCGACAGACTTAAGTTCAATACGGCAATCGCCGCACTTATGTCTCTCATGAACGAAATCTTCGACTGTAAATCCCTTACCCTCGACGAGCTTGAAATTTACACGAAGCTTCTCAACCCCTTTGCGCCTCACATCACCGAGGAGGTTTGGAGCGATGTCTGCGGTCATAAGGACGGCGACTTCTGCTCACTCTCGAAGTGGCCCGAGTACGACGAAGCAAAGACCGTTGACGCCTCTGTCGAGGTTGCGGTGCAGATATGCGGCAAGTTCAAGGGAACGATGACTTTCCCCATGGACACCGATAAGGATGCCGCTCTTGCCGCTGTTAAGGCGGACGAGAGATTCGCAAAGCTTCTTGACGGCAAAACTACGGTCAAGGAAATATTCGTACCCAATAAGCTTGTCAATATCGTCGTAAGATAAATTGCTCAAAGCACTCACTTGTTGCGATTGAGAGGAAAAGGATAGTAGTCAAATATTAATAAAGAATTAAATTTGATAATATTTTTCAATTCCTCTTGACATATTACTCATTTTATAGTATAATGCACGGAGAACAGAAAAAATCTCTTTGCCCCATGCGGAGGGAGGGAAAACAATGGCAGAAATCAAAATCAAGGATAATGAAAGTCTTGACAGCGCACTTCGCAGATTTAAGAGACAGTGTGCGAGAAGCGGAGTATTGACCGAGCTTCGTAAGAGAGAGCATTATGAGAAGCCCAGCGTAAAGCGCAAGAAGAAGTCTGAAGCGGCACGTAAGCGCAAGTTTAAGTAATTCTTCCAAGCGCAGGCATCGGCTTATTGAATATTCACTCTGCCCGATGTGACATCTTGATGCGGTATCATGTATGCGGCACCCAAACGATGTTAAAGAGAGCGATCGACCTTTGTGCCGGTCGCTTTTTTCGTTTAAAGGCGTCTGTAAAAAAAATTTTAAAAAAATTTGGAAAACCCCTTGACAAATCGAAAATTAGGGTGTATAATACAGCACATGAAAGGCAAAGGTGCCGATGGGAACTGCTCCCCGTCGGCTTCTATGCTTTTTATGTACATCCTTATATAACGGGACAACGGCGTTCCGGCAGTACGGATTATTTCTGTGCGCCAGAACCTCGCTGCCCCGTTATTTTTTATTTGCTTAAAATTTTTAATTATCATTTGTAAAGGAGCGATTCTTATGGCAACGGCAACGGTTCCCGAATATTTCGGCAGTCTCGTATTTGATGACAGAGTAATGAAAGCAACCCTCTCGGCGGATATTTACCGCTCACTGAAGAAGACGATAGACGAGGGTGCAAGTCTCGATACCAATGTTGCGAATGCTGTAGCCTCGGCTATGAAGGATTGGGCGGTTGCCCACGGCGCAACTCACTTTACCCATTGGTTCCAGCCTCTTACCGGCGTGACCGCAGAGAAGCACGACAGCTTTATCACCCCCTCTCCCGACGGAAGAATAATCATGGAGTTCTCCGGAAAAGAGCTTATCAAGGGCGAACCCGATGCGTCGTCTTTCCCGTCAGGCGGTCTGAGAGCTACCTTTGAAGCAAGAGGATACACTGCGTGGGATCCCACCTCATACGCCTTCATCAAGGATAAGAC
>CAKSCN010000171.1 GCA_934444485.1 uncultured Eubacteriales bacterium
CAACCGGTTACACAGAGGATGCCTCCGGAGTTGGCAGAGCCAACTCGAGAGTAAATTGCTTCGCAATTTCTCTGGCGACGTGGTCGCCTCCAATACACCATGGAGAAAGTGCTAATCTCAAGCTCCGCACTCTCCAAGAAGCTCATCTTTCCGTAATTTGTCGTCGAACGAAGTGAGGTACAAATTTCGGGAACGGGAGAAGGTAAAAAGTTTAGTCCCCACAAAATTTACGCCAACATAAATCTAAGTCGGTCACTTGCGCATATGATGCGCATATATGCGCCACCGACTTTCGCACTATCTCGGATAAGATGTGTCCTGCCTCATCTAAGTCGGCGGCTTGCGTTTATGGCGCGCATATATGCGCTCGACTTCGGTACTTTCTCCAAATTACTCTATATCCGTCCCTGCAAAGCGTAAGCTTTGCCACTTAAAATCTTTTGGTTCTTTTCTTCAGAAAAGAACACCCCCGTAACTCCCGTAAGCCCCCGTCACTCAACAAAGACGGTAAGAGCGCTCCATGCGTCGATTTGGGGTAGGGTGAGCGAGAGCGAGCCGTCGGCGTTTGCACGAGGCACGAGAACCCCTGCGCCGTTGTACTGCGACATATACGAAAAACACTTGCCGACCGTGTTTTTCACACGAAGCACAAGACCCGATACCTTGCCCACCGTCGCATTTATAACCGTCACACCCGCAAGCCTCTTTTCGCCGTCCTCACGGGGAAGAACTATCGCTTTTGCGTGCGTTTCGAGAACCGCCGTCATTCGGCCGGGATTTATGTGCTCGAGTACGTTTAAAAGCTCCGTCCTGCGTTCGCCGCTCATGACCCTGTTCCAAACACCGTCGCCGAATACCGCCCACTTGCCTCCGAACGGCGTTGTAAGCGTGACTGCCGCCGCTTCTCCGTCTCCCGGCACGGTTTCCATACTATCGTTTACGTACCTCAGCATCGGCTCAATGTCCGCCGCCTCGCCCTTGCCGATTATCGAATACGCAACATTCGTCGCCCACGGCAGCCTCCAGCTCCTACCCTCAAATCCTCGGTTCACAACGTGGTCGGTGTACCTCGTGCTGAGCGTGAGTGCGTTTATGCGCCGTATATCTATGCCGAGGTCGTACCCCCGTGCGGCAAGTATCTCGACCGTCTCGGCGTCGGTTATGACGGGTCTGCTCATGAAAAACTCAAGCTCGTCGTTCGTCATGACCTCGGCAGACTTGCAGTGAAGAAAGTATGAGTTCGTCGTGTCGTGAGTGTACGCCGGCGAAAGTGCGCAAAGCTCAAGCTCCGTGCCGTTTTTCCACGCCTCTGCGTTCCAGCCGAAGTCGGAGTCGGTTTTCGCAAGGTACGCCTTTTCGGAAAGTGCGACCGCAACGCCTGCCTGCACCGTGCGCTTCGAAAGCTCCGCAAGTTTTTCCCAGTAGGGCGCATGGCGTGCGAACTCACCGAGCATCTCGCCGTGCCACTCCATGGGTTCGTAATCGTTCATGAGCATTGCGTAGCTTGCCGACGTACAGCCGGACGCAAGGTAGAGCGTCGTTTCAAAGCACGTGCCGGCTATAGTCTTGCCGAACTTTACGTCGGGCAGATTCTCAATTTCCGGACACTTCTCCCCGACGAAATCCGGGAGCATATGATTTTGGTAGTTTATGTAATTCGCTTTATTGACGAAGTCGTTGACGTCGTAGTCGCTGTAGGCTCCGCCGCCGGGACGGGTTTTCGGGGCTTTGCCGGTTGCGGTGCGCATTGCGGAGAATATATGCTCGTAGCCGTAGCCGGTATAACCGCCGTGAGCGCAGTATTCAAGACCGACGGCACTTTCGGGCGACGCTTCGTTTACGGCTTTCGAGAACTCAAATGCGAGGTCAGCCTGTGACTCACGGACAAAGCCGATGAAGCGCATTCTCTCGCCGAGGTCGTCGTTTATTTTGCGGACAAGCTCGGGGCGTGAGCAGGCTGAGCCGTATTTTTTGTTGAAGCGGCTCACGCAGTCGTCACAAAAACAGCCGTAGGTGACGGGCCAGTGACCGACCATGCGCAAATCGTCGTCGAACCAAACGCAGTCGGGCTTTACCGCCGAGACGTAGAGCTTTATTTCCTCGGTCGTGTAGTTGCGGAAGTACTCGCCGTTGGGGCAGAAGCAGTAATTGGCTTTCGTGCCGTCGGGACCCGTGAAGCGTGTTGCCGGAGAGCCGTCGTAAACGAGACCCGAGCAGTCGCAGGAGCGCATATATTCGCCGTGACCCATGGTGTTGCTTATCTGAAGGCTTACACGGACGCCGATGTTCCGGAATTTTTCTGCGACCTCGGCGAGTTTTTCGGCGGCTTTTTTGTGAGTCTCAATCAGCGGAAAGCCGTAGTCGCTTGAGAGCCACACCTCGGTACACGAACCGGGGTTTTCTTTTATTTTTTCGATGAGTGCGTCGGTGAAGCTGTCAACCTTCTGTGTCGTCGAGCCGAGACGCTGTATGAGTGTGAGCATATCTCTTCCTCCCTGTTTTCCTGTTTTTCCACCCCAAGTATACCACACCGCACCCCCTTTGTAAATATACTTTTTTACGAAACTTTTTCGGCTTGCGGGGGACGGGGGCTTACGGGAGCTTACGGGGGTGTTCTTTTCTGAAGAAAAGAACCAAAAGACTTTAAAACGCAGAACTTCGTTCAGCGTGCAAACCTTCGCTTTGCAGGGACGGATATAGAGTAATTTGGAGAAAGTACCGAAGTCGGCGTCCATAAACGCAAGCCGCCGACTTAGATGAGGCAGGACTCATCTTATCCGAGATAATGCGGCGACCCGACGCCATAAAGCTAAGCGCCGGGTCGTGATTTTTTTGGCATCAGATTTTGTGGGGACTAAACTTTTTACCTTCTCCCGTTCCCGAAATTTGTACCTCACTTCGTTCGACGACAAATTACGGAAAGATAGGGCTTTTTGGAGAGTGCGAAACTTGAGATTCGCATTCTCTCCATGGTGTACCGTAGGGCGGGCGGCTTGTCTCCCGCCGTTAGCACCAAATGTAAGGTTACGTATATCGCACCGTAGAAATGTGGCAAACGGTAAGCACCATACAGTATTGAAGAAAAGCGGAGCTTTTCAACGCTAATCGTCAATTGTCAATCGTCAATTGTCAATTATTGAAAAGCGTAGCTTTCATTTTATCGCACAGCCTCGAAATCCGCGCCACTCAATCACGCACAAACGCCGTGTAGAAAGCGGAGAGAAATGTGAGTGCGCAAGCACTCAGCGAAGCGTACATTTCCTCTCGAGTTGACCTTGTCAACTCCCCACTCTCAATTCTCAATTCTTGAAAGCGAAGCTTTTCCACTCTCAATTTTCCGCAAAAAGGAACTCGTTTCCGTTCGACTCGGGAACAGCGAACTCCTTGAGGAAATTCGGAATGCTTGCATCGTATGGCTTTCTGTCGGTTCCGACGCCGAAAATGCCGAGAGAGGCGGAGTTTTCGCTTGTCGTCAGCGTCTGCACGAAAAGGTTGTTTCTCATTATCGGCATGGAATCGAGGTTCGCCTCGTCGTTTACGCCTATGTGGAACATCATGTACGTACTGCGGTCAAAGGTGTTGCCCTCAATTACAAAGCTTCTGTCCTTTACCTTGTTGTAGTTGTTCCATGTCTTGATGTGCGCAACATTTGCCTTGTCGGGGCGTGTGTTTCCGAAGCCGCAGCCGGCAAAACGCATTATGTTGTCCTTCACAAGGAAATTCTCGATGTGCTTGTCCGCTCCCTCGGTCTTCGGTTTGCCCATGAAGCACTCTATGGAATACGTACAGTTTTCGATGAGGTTGCCCTCAAAGGTCACATTTTTTACGCACTCGTCAACCGCTCCGCTGCCCGTCTGGAAGGTAAGTCCGGCGTCGTAGATTTCGTTTATGTAGCAGTTCTTTACCGTGAATCCGTCGCACGTTCCCAGCTCAACCGCATTGCCGTATCTCACGGGACGTCCTGCCGTGCTTGTCAGCGTGTAGCTCTGCACACCGCCGCCGATGTACTCGAAAACACAGTTCTGCACCGTGTAATCCGACGCCGCACTGCAATGTATTCCGTGAGCGCCGCCGTAACGCACATCCAGATTGTCTATCGTAACGCTGCGAAGCCTGTCGTCGGTCGTACCCGCTTTCATTATGTGGTCGGACGGCATGAATTCTATCGACTCGAACACCTCGCCCGGATTTCCGCTTTCGCACCTTAAGTAAATGTAGCCGAGGGTGGTTCGGGGGTTCGGATACGATGTCACTCCGTCAACCGTGTCGCAGAAAAGCTCAAGATCGTTCTTCATATTCGCCGAGGTGAATGCGTTCCCGGAGTTGTCGATAAACTTTCCGCCTTTAAAATCCGGAGTGAGCTTTGCCGCACATACCTTTCCGCCGTCGAACACGAGAGTTCCCTGGTCTTTCATCTTCGTTGTGTAACGCCAAACCTTGTTTTCTTCGTCGTAAAGCTCCCACTTGTCGGGATTTGCACCGTTTTCGGGAGACGCCGTGATTATCGGCTTTTCGCCCTCGCCGTATGCGGAATACGTCACTCCGTTTTTGAGAAGGAGTCTGCCTCTGAAGGTATCGCCCCTCTTGAAGAAAACTCCGTCGCCCTCGGCAAAAGAGAAGTTTGAGACTTTGTCCGGCGTTTTCCATGCTTTTTCGGGACTCTTGCCGTCGTTTGCGTCGTTGCCGTCTGCGGCGACATAGTACTTTGTACCCTTAAC
>CAKSCN010000172.1 GCA_934444485.1 uncultured Eubacteriales bacterium
GTATAGCCTCTCGCCTCAAAGGTTGCTCTGAGTCCGCCGGAGGGGAAAGACGAAGCGTCCGGTTCGCCCTTGATAAGCTCCTTGCCGGAGAACTCCATGATGACGCTGCCGTCGGGCTGAGGGTTTATGAAGCTGTCGTGTTTTTCGGCGGTAATGCCGGTAAGCGGCTGGAACCAGTGCGTGTAGTGGGTTGCGCCCTTTTCTATCGCCCAGTCTTTCATGGCGTTCGCCACGACGTTTGCGACTCCTATGTCAAGATCGAGCCCCTCCTCGATGGTCTTCTTGAGCGAACGGTATGTCTCCTTTGGAAGCCGCTCTTTCATTACGTTGTCGTTGAATACAAGCTCTCCGAATATGTCCGGTACGTACTGTATCGCCTGCGTTTCGTTGTTCATGCGTTCCGTCCTTTCATGCGCAAAGATAATAATACTGTTCCATATATATTATACACAGCGTGCGGTATTTGTCAAGGTGCAAATGAAAAAGTTTTGATAAACTTTGTTTCAAATTGTCGACGAGGATTACGAGAGCTTACGGGGGTGTTCTTTTCTTGGAAGAAACGAGCGACGCCGATAACGGCTTTCGCCAAAAGACTTTAAGTAGCAAAACTCCGTTTTGCAGGGACGGATATAGAGTAATTTGGAGAAAGTACAGCACGACGTCGTCGAGGACTCCGTCGTGAAGTGGGCAAAGACACATCTTATCCGAGATAGTACGGCGACCCGACGCCATATACGCAAGCGCCGGGTCGTGATTTATTTGGCATCAGGTTTTGTGGGGAATGTAATTCGGGGAAACACCGTTCGCAATGAAACGCCTCGCATGGCTCGACAATTTCATTTTTGCGAAGATAAGCTTTTTGGAAATTGCGAAGCTCGATGTTAGCACTTTCTCCATAGGTGTATAATGGAGGTAGCGGAGCTACCGAGGCTCCCCTGTGTAAGGGGAGCTGGCGGCTTTGCCGCCTGAGGGGCTGTCGGACAAGTACTCTCTCTATGGCATTTTGTAGGGACACACAGGATGCGAATCATCTGTGTATTGCTCCCGCCTCAAGAACCGAACGCAAGGTTATGTATATCGCACCGTAGAAATGCGGCAAACGGTAAGCACCATTCAAATATTGAAGAAAAGCGAAGCTTTTCCACGTCAATTCTCCATTCTCAACTCTCCATTCTCAATTTCAAAGCGACTTCAGGAGCTTTTCCACGTCAACTTGTGCGAAGCACAAACATCGCCGTTTTGCGAAGCAAAACACTTCACTTCGGCGTAAGCCGAAACTTCACTCGTTCCGGAGGAACAACATCACTTTGAAAATCTAACATCACTTCTCCTCCGCCAACGCTCCGACAACATTATGCGGAACATACGGCTCTTCGAGGTAAGCGGCGTCCTCGTCGGTCAGCTCAAATTCGAGCGCTCCGGCGGCATCGTCGAAGTATTTCGCTTTCGTCGCACCGATAATCGGCGAGGTAATGCCTTTGCCAAACTGCCACGCAAGAGCAATCTGAGTCATCGTCTTTCCGTATTTCTCAGAAAGCTCCGCAACCCTTTCGACAACCTTCCTGTCCTCGCTCTCCGTCTTGTCGTATTTCTGAACTGCCGTGCGGTCGGTTCTGCTGCGCTTTGTGTCGGCGTGCCAGTCTGTACGGCAAAGTCTGCCTGCCGCAAGCGGACTGTAGGGCGTGAGTGCGACGTTCATCTGCCGGCAGAGCGGAATAAGCTCCCTTTCGTCCTCACGGTAGATGAGATTGTAGTGGTTCTGCATAGACACAAAGGGCGTCAAGCTATTGCCCCTCGCCGCAAGCTGCATATTGTAAAACTGATAAGCGTACATCGCCGACGCTCCGAGCGCACGCACTTTGCCCGACTTCACAAGACCGTGAAGAGCCTCCATCGTTTCCTCAATGGGCGTGCCGTAATCAAAGCGGTGAATGATGTAAAGGTCGAGGTAATCCGTGCCGAGCCGCTTCAGTGTGCCGTCTATTTCTCGGTTTATCGCTTCTTTGGATAAATGCCCGTCGTTGAAATATACCTTGGACGCAATGACAACCTTGTCACGGGAAACATTGTTCTTTATCGCACGTCCGAGATACTCCTCGCTTGTGCCGTGAGAGTAAACATTCGCCGTGTCGAAAAAGTTTATTCCGAGCTCCAGCGCATGACGGACAACCTCCTCCGTCTCTTCCGGGTTCAATGTCCATTCGTGAAAGTCTGCGGACGGTTTTCCGAAGCTCATGCAGCCGACGCACAGCTTTGATACCTCAATATCCGAATTTCCGAGCTTTGCGTATTTCATGGTTTATTCCCCCCATACTTCCTTTGCGAGATTGAACACCGCCCACGCCTTGGGCCATCCGGCATAGAAAGCGGTGTGCGTTACGATTGCCGCTATTTCCTTTTGCGTGACGCCGTTCGCCTTTGCGTTCTGCAGGTGATACTTAAGCGAATTGTCCGTTATCCCCTGCGACATAAGCGAAACGACGGTTATTATGCACCTCGTTTTTACGTCAATATCCTCGTTGTTCCAGTTTTCGCCGAACAGAATATCATCGTTGAAATGCGCAAAGTCCGGCACAAATTCTCCGAGTGCGTTTCTGCCTGCGGTCTGCGTTATCTTCTTCATATGCAATCAGTCCTTTCAAAAGCTCGATTTTAAAATTCACTTGCCCACTCTGCGATTTTTTCGTCCGACATACCGTTCAGCACTTTTCCGTCTTTTACGTCGGCGCCGGGGCATACCTTTCTCAGTACCTCTGCGGTCTTGCCCATTCCGCTGCCGCCGCTTGTCGCAAACGGTACAATCACTTTGCCGGAAAAATCACAGCTCTCCAAAAAGGTATCGATAATTGTCGGTGCAACGTACCACCATATAGGGAAACCGACAAACACGGTGTCATACCTGCCCGCATCCGACAGAGTCCCGGCAATTTCCGGACGTGACGAGGGATCCTTCATCTCAACGCTCGAGCGGCTGTTCGGGTTCTGCCAGTTGAGGTCGGCGTCCGTGTACGGCACCTTCGGCTTTATTTCAAAAAGCTCCGCTCCGACAGCTTTCGCAAGTCTTTCGGCATAACGCTTCGTAACCCCGCTTGCCGAGAAATACGCAACCAATTTCTTACTCATTTCGATTTCCTCCGTTTCGTTGTATTGCGTTGTACGCACCTCAGTTATAGCACGACCGCATTTGTTTGTCAATATGGCCGGAAACCCTTTTGTAATTGTACACGAGGTTAGTTTTTTACAACAAGAGGTTAGCTTTCACCATTGACACGCAAAAGGAAGTGTGATATAATTTCGTAAAATCCATTATCGATGTGAAAGGAAATTTACATCATGAGAGATATCAGAAAAGAACAGCTCGACTTTCTGAACTGGGAAGTGGGCGTGTTTTTCCACTTCGGAATAAGAACCTTCTACGAGGGTCACAGAGACTGGGATATGAAAGAAATGCCCCTCGATAAGTTTAACCCCTCGGAGCTTGACTGCGAGCAGTGGATAAAAACCATCAAAGAGGGCGGCGCAAAGTATGCCATTCTTGTGTGCAAGCATCACGACGGCTTCGCAAACTGGCCCTCGAAGTATACCGACTACTCCGTTAAAAACACCCCGTGGAGAGACGGCAAGGGCGACGTCGTAAAGGATTTCACGGACGCTTGCAGAAAGTATGACATAAAAATCGGTCTGTATTACTCCCCGGCGCAGTTCGGCTACAGAAAGTTCGCCAACGAAGAGTATGACGACTACTTCATAAATCAGATAAGCGAGCTTCTCACAAACTACGGCAAGATAGACTACCTTTGGTTTGACGGCTGCGGAAGCGAGGATCACGAATACGACACCGTGCGCATAACCAAAGAAATAAGACGCATGCAGCCGGATATTCTCATATTCAATATGTGGGACCCCGACACACGCTGGGTCGGCAACGAATCCGGACTTACGCATATGCCGAACTATTCAATCCAAAAGGACTTGGACTTCTCCGTTCAGACCGAGAATAAGGACGCACTTGAGAGCGAACGCTTTCTTCCCGTTGAGTGCGACTGCCGCATGAGGCTTTCCAACTGGTTCTTCAGCGAGAACGACTTCGACACGATAAAGAGCGTTGACGAGCTTATGGGACTTTATTACTACTCCGTCGGCAGAGGCTCCAATCTTCTCCTGAATATCGGTCCCGACAGAAGAGGTCTTATTCCCGGCACGGACGCCGAAAGATTCATCGAATTCGGCAATAAAATCAAGGAAACTTTCTCGAACAGCCTTGCCGGCATGAACGAAACGACGGTCGAGGGCAATACTTACACAACAAAAATTGCAAAGCATACTCTCGTGAATACCGTCGTCATCGAAGAAGATGTTTCGGAGGGCGAAAAAGCCGACGAATTTTCCGTTTACGTATACCCGTATTCATACGGAAAACGTGTTCTTGTATTCAAGGGATACACGATAGGTCATAAGCGTATATGTACGTTCCCGACAATACGCACGGAGAAAATCGACGTCGTGATAGATAAGGAAAGCGCACCCTGCAAAATCAACAACATAAATCTTTATTATGTAAAGTAAGCTGCGTTTTTTCGGAGCGGAAGAATACTCATTGATATATGCGTAAGGAT
>CAKSCN010000173.1 GCA_934444485.1 uncultured Eubacteriales bacterium
GAGTACCTCACCGGTAACGAGGACTACCTCGAGCTTAAGTGGGACAACGCCTTTGATATTCTCACAACCGTCGGCGGCTTCCTTATCAACATGAAGTACGGCGTTCTCGGAAAGATCGAAAATGACGACGATACAAAATCCGATATAATATCTTTCGGCGGAAGCCTTGACCTCGGCTTTATGACTCCCGGCGGCGCTGCCGAAATGCGCCGAAACAATGCTGCGGGCGCAAAGTGGACGGTCAAGGGAAGTACCGAAGAAAAGTACGACGACAGCGACGACGGAATGTCTTTCGGACTTACTTTCGACGAAGAATCGGGAATGTTTACGTCGCAGCCGAACGAAAAGGATATCGCCCCGACGAACGCCGACGAAGATCGTATAGAAGCCGGAGCGACAATACACGATGTTCTCTACGGCGGCAGTAAACCGGGGTATATAGGAATAAACATGGAGGCTCACGTGACGCTTCCGCAAATAGTGAAGTTCCTCCCGAACAAAATCGAGGGTGAATTGAGCGTCAATACCATATCCGGCTACAACGTCGGAGTTGATGCGCAGATTGAAACCGCAACCTTCTCAATGGCGATGGCGTTCGTTGTAAAAGCTTCCCCCTCCGGCGCACCGATACCCGATAAGCTGTTTTTCAGCATAGCAGGCTTTGAACCGGGCTTCAATGTTGACGGCCTCGGCGTCGTTTGGATAACGGGCGGCGGCGGTGGCTTCGACAACCTCTACGATACTATCTACGGCAAGGACGGCGTTCCTCCGCTGACTCTTCTTCTGAACGTCGAATTTGACATAACGAAGATCATGACGGGTTCTGCGGATCTCGAGCTTTCACTGCGTTCGGTAAAGATTACGTTCAGCGACCTGAGTCTTAAAATGCTCAGAAACGCAAAATTCCTTGATGGCGGTGAGATCGCCGTAGGCTGGTATCCGAATTTCAGCCTCAACCTTTCGGCAGGCGTGAACTTTGCGCAGATAATGTCCGGACGGTTTACCATAACTGCGGCGGCAGGAAAGGACACTGCGGACTTCGTTCAGTTTGTACTCAACGTTGCGATAGGACTTCCCAAGTACATTCCGATTGTCGGCGGCATGGAGCTTGCTTCTGCGGAACTCGGCGGCGGAAGCGAGAAGGTCTGGGGTTCCGTTACGGTACTCAGCCTTATCAGAGTTGGATTCACGTACTACTGGGGCGGAAGCATCGAGTTTACACACGGCAACCCGAGCGGAAGCGAGAATTTTGCAACGCTTTCCTCCGATGACGACGACGGCGTTAAGAGAACAAAGACGCTCTATAACGAGCTTGTTTCGCCCGTCGAGGTAGGAAAAGATCCGTCAACCGGCGAGACTCGGTTTGCAAGCGTTGGCGGAAACCTTTCGTACAGTGCCGGAAGTGCGGTTGTTTCCGACTTTGACGAAAGAGTAAAGAGCATTCTGAATGCGGATTCTTCGTCAGTGGAGCTTCAGGAGAATGTAACCGAGATAATAACAAACAGCGACAGAACGAGCCACCTTGTCATATTCGGAGAAAACAGCGACTACATTCTCTCGGTAAGCCGTGCCGACGGTAAGGACTTGACGGAAGAAGATGTAAAGAAAGCTCTCAGCGTAAAGCAGGGAAGCGATTCTTACGGACTGCGCTTCTATGAAAAGCCCGAGCATGACGCCTCCGACGACGAAAAGAGAGCGGCGCTCGAAAAGGCAAACGTCAATGTTTCCGGAAACACGGCGTATATCGCAATTCCCGGGGCAGATATCGTAAAGCCGCTTCTTATAGAGTTTTCCGACGGCAATGCCTACGATATCGGCGCAATAAGGGTAAATCCCATAAGCGAACTCACCTCCTGCGGTGCGACCTTAAACGGCGACACACTTGAGGTAAACTGGAGCGGAAGCAATATCGGCGACAACGCAAGAATAATCGTTTTGCTCTGTGACGGCGGAAATATAGACGACGGAATAATACTCAACGAAAACGAAATCTTCGCAAAAGCCGGCGGTGCGTCGGTGAAGATTCCGGAGAAAACCGCAAGCGGCGAATATACCGTCAGAGTGACGCTCAGCGACGAGGGTACGTGCTTTGCCACCTACGACGCCGGAAAGGTGACGGTCGCAAACGCAAAAGCACCCGGCGGTATCGACAGCGTCGAAATGACAAACTGCGGAGACGATAAACTCGAAATTTCCGTAAACACAGCCGAAAAGGACTTCGACGGATACCTTGTCGAGGTGTACGAGGACGGAAAGCTTGCCGATACAGGTCTTTACTTCAAAAAAGGCGAGAGAATAATTGTCGGCGGACGCTACAGCATTCCGGTTATGGGAGAGGACGGCACCTCCACGGGCGAAAGCGTGACCGTCGGTTATACTCCCGGAAAGGAATACAGCGCCAAGGTCAGACTCTGCAATATTGCAGCCGACGCAGACGGAAACGAAATCTACCATTGCAGTCCTGCCGAAACCTCGGAGAAGGTCGTCCTCAAAGAGTCAACACAACCGAGTGTTACCGTAGGCTACGATAAGAGTGCAGGCACATTGAAGATAACCTCCGACGTTCCGGTGAGCGGCGAACTTTACATAAACGGCAACACCGCAAAAGGGGAGTGGTACGAGTTCTCGGATAAGGCACTTGAGCATTCGCAGAAGCTCGGGCTTCCCGACGGAGAGTATTCGATAGAATTTGCGGCTGTTGACGAAGACGGCGACCACGCAACGGTTCGCACGGCGGTAAATGTTGATACAACCGCCCCCGTTGTTCTCCTTGCCTCACCGATAAACGGCGGCTTCTTCGAGGGTGATACAATAATTGTCGAAGCGACAGCCGACAGCGACGCCGTATATACCTTCACGATAGACGGAAACAAAGTGCTTCCGAAAGAGAGCGATATCTTTGCAAGCGGCAGACTTATGTGTACTCTTCCTCTCGGCGAGTCAAAGGACAAAGCGTCCGTTGTACTTGAAATTTGTGCGAAGGACACGGCAGGTAACGAAACCGTAAAGAGAACTGTGCTTTCAAACAAAAAGGTTTCCGACATAAACGAAATATCGGTCTTTTCCGAAGATAAGACGGTCACGGACGGCAAGCTTACACTCGACGAGGGTGAAACGGTGCGCCTTATGGTCTGCGGCACGACCGAAAGCGGAGAAGTGCTTGATATCACGAACCTTCCCGGAACGGTGCTTGAGGTCGCAAGCGGTACCTCTGCGGCGCTTGACGGAACACTCGTCACGGCAGGCTTTGCCGGTCAGACGCTTGTGCGTGCCGAATTTGCTCTCGGCGGCAATGAGTATCTGTACGACGGAGTTGTCATAGCGACGGTTGACAATACGCTCATCTTCTCGGCACTCGACGAGGTTATAGCTGAGGCGAAAAAGATAACGAACGACGGTTATACCGACGCAAGCTTCAGAAAGCTTACCGAAGCGATAAATGGTGCGGAGCAGATAAGAAACGCAGAAAACATAACGCAGAACGACATAGACGGCGCCGCAACCGATGTTTCAAACGCAATTGCCGGACTTAAAAAGAAGAGCGCCGGCACAGGCTCGACCGGCGGTTCGTCCGATGTGAGTGCGGCATACTATACCGTAAACTTCAACTCAAACGGCGGAAGCACCGTTGCAGGTGTGAAGATTGTTTCCGGCAACCGACTTTCAAAACCGGCAGATCCCTCAAAGGACGGATATGTGTTTGGCGGTTGGTATACCGATAAGAGACTCACGGCGGCGTATAATTTCTCATCGGCGGTTACAAAGAGCTTTACGCTTTATGCAAAGTGGACTCCGAAAGATGAGACCGAAAAGTGGGAGAACCCGTTCGTTGACGTAAACGAGAACGATTGGTTCTATGAGAATGTGAAGTACGCCGTCAGAAACGGACTCTTCAACGGAGTATCCGCAACGGAGTTTGCGCCGAGAAAGCCTCTCACACGTGCAATGCTTGTGACCGTCCTCTGGAGAGCCGAGGGCAAGCCTTATGTGAATTACGCCGTGACGTTTACGGATGTGCGCAAGGACGCATATTACTTTGAAGCTCTCCGCTGGGCCGCAAGCGAGGGAATAGTCAAGGGCGTGAGCGAGAGTGAGTTTGCACCCGAACGCAATATCACGAGAGAGCAGATAGCGGCGATAATGTTCCGATACGCAGAATATAAGAATACCGCTCCGGTTGGCGCATGGGCAATACGCCTTGACTACAGGGACCTTTCGGATATCTCCGATTGGGCAGTCGAAGCGGTGATGTTCTGTAAGCTCAGAAATATCATGACAGGCGACAATACCGGTGCTTTCAATCCCAAAAACAATGCCTCGAGAGCGGAAGCGGCGGCAATTCTGAACAGATTCCTCGAATCAGGCAAATAACGCCGAAGTTACAGTCCCTCGTCCGAAATAGGGCGGGGGATTGCTTATTTTCTCTCCATCATTTCGGAGAGCAGGCATAGCATAATTTACCAAATTCTGACTTTGAGCTGTGCCGGCAAATGTTAATAAACTGCTAATTTTTACCTCTTTTCGTTTTTCCGATTCGACCGAAACCACGCATTTACGTCATTTTACGCAAGTTGATTGTTTTGAGGGCGAATGCGGTCGAATTTGTTC
>CAKSCN010000174.1 GCA_934444485.1 uncultured Eubacteriales bacterium
CCCTAAGAGAGTCACCACTGACATCCGAAAGTAACAACAGTATTCATCCGTCGGGAGGACCTATCCAATCCTCCCGGCACAAAACAAAGATTTATGACCAAAAGACATTTTCTTATCGCAGCCGTCCTGCTGCTATCCATTTCCTCTGCCTTTGCCCAAGGCAACGGCTTGTCGGGCATCAACCAAGCCACCAACATGGTGACGAGCTATTTCGACCCAGCCACGAAACTCATCTACGCCATCGGTGCGGTCGTGGGACTCATCGGTGGGGTAAAAGTGTACTCAAAATTTGTGCGACGTGAAGTTGCGTAAGTGATTGTGTAACATTAAGATTACACCTCCAGTTCCGTCTGGAGTAGCCTACGGACACGTGCATTGGGAGTAATCCTTTTGTACGAAGCTGTCCCGACAAGGTAGCCTTTCCGAAAGGAGGAGATTGAACCGTGAGGGGAAATCAACGGCTGATAACACCATTCAGCGCGAGGAGCTTGGCTTAGCGGTATGGTCAACGAAAGTGAACTGTCCGATAAACATCGTAAAGTACAACGAGCCAAAGGTTGTTGACAGGCTCGAACCAAAAGGTAAGCAGTCGGCTGTCCTCTTGAATTTTGGGGACACACGGACATTAGCACTGCCGGTGGAATAGACAGGACCTAACCCGCTTATTTGTCACTTATGTAAAACACGGTAAGCCCGTACCTCTCCAGTTCATCAGAGCTGGTAAGCAAGCCGCAAGGCAAGCCTACATGGGGTGCGGGTATAGGATAACGGAAAAAGCGAATGCCTCCCTGTAATGGGGAGGATACGGATTGAACCAATATCACGGGTTGATAAGGGCAACATCATCCGACACGAAAGTGGGCAGACTTCCGCCTATGGTGACACTTTACAAGATAGTTTACAGAACTTTTAAAGAAAGGAAAGCAAATGAACGCAAAGAAATTGGCGTGTGCGCCCGAAGACATAGACATTCACGAACTTTGGTCGAAAATCGACTGGAACAAATGTGAGCGTTTTGTCCAAAAGCTGCAAGCACGTATTGTAAAGGCTCAGAGGGAAGGCAGGCATAACAAGGTAAAAGCCTTGCAATGGATGCTTACCCACTCGTTCTACGCCAAAGCATTGGCAGTAAAACGAGTTACGACAAACAAAGGAAAATCTACTTCCGGCGTTGACAAGATTACATGGTCATCCCCATTGGCGAAAGCCAAAGCCATATTCACTCTGAAAAGACGTGGTTACAAGCCACAACCTCTAAAGCGTGTGAATATCAAAAAGAAGAACGGGAAACTACGCCCACTCGGAATACCAACGATGAAAGACCGTGCGATGCAGGCATTATACTTAATGGCTCTTGACCCGATAGCGGAAACCACTGGCGACAGCCACTCTTACGGATTCCGCAAGCATCGCTGTACGCATGATGCCATCGAGCAATGCTACATCGTTCTTTCTCGCTCGGTCGCTCCCGAATGGATTCTTGAAGGGGACATCAAAGGATGCTTCGACCACATCAGCCACGAGTGGCTAATCAACAATATCCCTATGGATAAGGAGATACTACGAAAATGGCTTGAATGCGGTTACGTGTTCAACGGCGAACTCTTTCCCACGGAAGAGGGAACCCCACAAGGCGGCATAATATCCCCAACTCTCGCAAACATGGCACTTGACGGGTTACAAGGATTACTGGAAAACTGTATCAAAAAGTATAAAAAGAATTACAAACAGATATACTCTAAGATACATCTTGTACGGTATGCAGATGATTTTATTGTAACGGCAAAGGATAAGGAAACGATAGAATTGGTTATACTTCCATTAGTACGCAAGTTTCTTGCGGAAAGAGGTCTGACACTATCAGAAGAAAAGACAAAAATCACACATATAAGTGAGGGATTTGACTTTCTCGGTTTCAATATCCGAAAGTTCCGCAACAACACATTGCTGACAAGACCGTCAAAGGATGCGCAAAAGAGATTTTGCGATAAAATCCGCAAGACGATAGAATCCAACAAGTGTATAAAACAGAAGTCACTTATCATGATGTTGAACCCAATCATAAAAGGTTGGGGAAACTATTACAAATATGGTGCTTCTGGCGAGATATTCCATCGAATGGATTGGGAAATCTTCAAGAAAATATGGCAATGGACAAGACGCAGGCATCCACAAAAATGTAAAGGGTGGGTAAAGGATAAATATTTCAGAACACTACACGGACGTTCGTGGAGATTTGCGGCAGATATGGGCAAGAAAGATAAGATTGATTATCTCGAACTGACCTATCTACCAACCATTCACCATGAAAAGTTCGTCAAGGTTCGACATTATGCCAATCCGTATGACCCAGCCGATAAGTCGTACTACGAATGGAGAGAAACCTACCGAATGAAGCAAACGCTGAAAGGCAGACAATCTCTGATAAACATTTGGAAACGACAGAATAAAGTGTGTCCTATATGCGGAGAACGTATTGACAGAGAAAGACCTTGGAGCGTCACTGAACAAACAGTCGGCGGACAAAAGGTAAGAACTCTTGTACATACCAGTTGTAAACGTAAAATGCAAAGTAGATTATGAATATGAAAGTCGAAAATGAGATGACTCTACCGACAATAAAGTCGGTAATGGTCATGTTGCTTGAGCCGTATGCGGGGAAACTCGCACGTACGGTTCTTAGAGGGGAAAGCTCCCGTAAGGGGGCTGACCTACTCGACTCGTCAGGCGACCCGGACACCTCGAAGACAGCCGCAAGCTGGTTTGGGGCGTGTATTTTCTTGATAGTCGCAGCCACCATTTTAAGAAGTTTCTTCCTCTAAGCCTATGGAGACCTATCCTATTAACAAGGGAATCGGTCGCTCGGTAGAGTTTCAGGGACTCAAAAGCCAGTATCTGTTCATCTTCGCCGGAGGGCTGCTTGCCCTTTTCGTGCTGTTTGTCATCCTCTATATGGCGGGTGTCAATCAATGGATCTGTATCGGCTTCGGAGGGACTGCCGCATCCATTCTGGTGTGGCAGACCTTCTCCCTGAACAGGAAGTACGGGGAACACGGGCTGATGAAGCGTTCCGCCTTGCATAGCCATCCCCGATACCTTATCAACCGACGACGCATTCCCCGTCTGTTGCGCCACAAAGGAGTGCCGAGACGAAAGAGGAAACATCGTGAGAACACTAACAAAAAAGAAAAGGAGGAAAGACAATGAGAAACGTACTGAAAGCCACCACGCTGGAAAACCGCTTCCCGCTACTTGCCGTCGAAGAGGGGTGTATCCTCTCGAAGGACGCCGACATCACGGTCGCCTTTCGGGTGGACTTGCCCGAACTCTATACGGTGACAAGCGCGGAGTATGCTGCCATCCATTCGGCTTGGGTAAAGGCAATCAAGGTGTTGCCGACCTACAGTGTCGTGCACAAGCAGGACTGGTTTGTCAAGGAAGGCTATCGTCCGGACTTGCAAAAGGAGGATATGGGTTTCCTCTCCCGCAGTTTCGAGCGGCACTTCAATGAGCGACCGTTCCTGAACCACGCCTGCTACCTGTTCCTGACCAAGACGACCAAGAACCGCAACCGGCAGCAAAGCAATTTTTCTACGCTCTGCCGAGGGCATATCATCCCCAAGGAGGTACGGGACAAGGATACTGCCCGCAAGTTCCTCGAAGCGACCGAGCAATTCGAGCGGATTATGAACGAAAGCGGTTTTATTCGCCTCTCTCGCCTGACGGACGAGGAGATTATCGGGACGGCGGAGACGCCGGGACTGATAGAAAAGTATTTCTCGCTTTCCCTCTCCGACACGACGGTCTTGGAGGACATCGACCTGAGAGCCGACCGTATGCGTATCGGCGACAAGCGGCTCTGCCTGCATACGCTCTCCGATACGGAAGACCTGCCCGGACTGGTAAGCACTGATATGCGCTATGAGCGTCTCTCCACCGACCGCAGCGACTGCAGCCTTTCCTTTGCCGCTCCCGTTGGGCTGTTGCTCTCGTGCAACCATATCTATAATCAGTATGTCTTGATTGATGACTGTGCGGAGAACCTGCAACGCTTCGAGAAGAACGCGCGGAACATGCATTCGCTCTCCCGTTACAGCCGAAGCAACCAAATCAACAAGCAGTGGATTGACGAATATCTGAACGAGGCGCACAGTTTCGGGCTTACTTCCGTCCGCTGCCATTGCAACGTCTTGGCATGGAGCGAGGATAAAGAGGAACTCCGCCGCATCCGCAACGACGTGGGCAGCCAGCTCGCACTGATGGAGTGCAAGCCACGTCACAACACGGTGGATGTGCCGACGCTGTTTTGGGCAGGCATTCCCGGCAATGAAGCCGACTTCCCCGCAGAAGAGAGTTTTTACACCTTCATCGAGCAGGCGGTCTGTTTCTTCAATGAGGAGACCAACTATCGTGATTCACTCTCTCCGTTCGGCATCAAGATGGCTGACCGCAGCGGCAAGCCGATTCATCTCGACATCTCCGATTTGCCGATGAAGAAAGGCATCACCACGAACCGCAACAAGTTCATCTTGGGTCCTTCGGGTTCGGGCAAGTCGTTCTTCACCAACCATCTGCTAAGGCAGTATTGGGAGCAGAATACCCATATC
>CAKSCN010000175.1 GCA_934444485.1 uncultured Eubacteriales bacterium
AGCTCTATGTCGGCGCTTCGTGCGGTACTTGAGGAGCATGCATTATGTCAGGCGAACTTTTGATACGTCACTCCGCACCGACGCTTGCGGGACTTAAAACGGGGAGTATTTTCTCATGTCCGAACGGCGAGGGAATGAGCCTCAACAGCGAAATTGCGGAGTACAACAGACGCTTTTCGTGCAAGGGACTGCGCATAATTCCTCTGCGGCGGGGCAAGGAAAGGACGCTCATATACGTCTACCGTCCCAAAAAGCTTGCGGCAGAGCTTGCGTCGTCAAAGGCGTCGGAGATCCTCTGCGGCAAGGGTTATCCCTGCGGAAACACGAACTGCTGTGTGGCGAAGCTCATAGAAAAAATGCGCACAGATAGCAGAAATTTTCCGCATGAGATAGGTCTCTTTCTCGGATATCCGCCCGAAGATGTGAGAGGCTTCATCGAGGGAAGACGTGACTGCAAGTGCGTCGGTGCTTGGAAGGTCTACGGCGACGAGGAAGCGGCAAAGAAGCAATTTGCGAAGTACAAAAAATGCACCGACGTTTATGGCAGATGCTTTGCGGACAGCCGATCTATGGACAGGCTTGTCGTTAACGTCAATTAAAACGAAATCACGCCGAATCGGTGTGTAAATAAAAATTCTAATGAAAAGAGGTATTGTTTTATGAAAACAGCGGTAATTTATTGGAGCGGCACAGGCAACACAGAGGCAATGGCGAATGCGGTTGCGGAGGGGGCAAAGAGCGCCGGTGCGGAGGTAGTGCTTCTCACGCCGAGCGAGGTTGACGCCGCCACTCTCGACAGCTTTGACACGATAGCCTTCGGCTGCCCGTCCATGGGTTCGGAACAGCTCGAAGAAGAGGAATTTGAGCCGATGTTCAGCGCCTGCGAGGCAAAGCTTAACGGCAAGAAGATAGCACTCTTCGGTTCATACGGCTGGGGAGACGGCGAATGGATGCGCAACTGGGAGGAACAGGCTAAGGGCTGCGGTGCGGTTCTTGCGTGCGACAGCGTAATCTGCAACGAAGCCCCTGACGACGAAGCAACTGAGGCTTGCAAAAACCTCGGCATTGCGCTTGCGGAATAAGAGAAGAATTAAAATCTGCCCGACAGAGCGACACACAACAGAAAAGCAATGGGTACACACACAGCTCCGCACTTTTTACGATGCGGAGCTGTTTTTCCGGGCAGAGTGGTGTTCATTCGGAACTACATGATTTTACACGTTCCTTATAAAGGCTATCGTCATTTTCAAGCTTTTTCTTGAGACTTGCTGTTTGCACGAGGGATAAAACCGACGATGAAACCGTCACGGCAAGTCCGGCGTACACTGCCGCCGAATGGCTTACAGCTATTGTGTATACAAGTGTTGACGACG
Source organism: uncultured Eubacteriales bacterium (assembly GCA_934444485.1). Classification (GTDB taxonomy): domain Bacteria; phylum Bacillota; class Clostridia; order Oscillospirales; family CAG-382; genus CAKSUT01. Next base: position 1,374 of record CAKSCN010000175.1, read on the forward strand.
ACGCACAGAAGGTCAGAAGCTTTGTTTTTATGTGGTTTCCGCACCAGAATGCAACTGCCGAGAATATCGATGCAAGCGCCGGAAATATGCTGAAGATACTTTTCCATGTCAGTATTGCCGAAATTGCATAGAGTACAATGTATATGTACAAAGGAATTCTGCTCGTCACGCCTTTTTTGTCACAGAGATAAAACACAGAGCTTCTCGAAACACACAGAAAGCTTGCCGCTGCCGCAGAGCCGCACCCGAGAATGAGGTAGTGTGTAAGCCAGCAGATGTCCTGTACCGCTTTAAGTATGAGCATCTTTTTGTGTGAAGTCTGCGTGAATATCAGAAACGACATTCCTATGGCGCAAAAACCTATTATTTGTGCGATAATTTCCATATTTTTGCCTTTCCGTATGCGTCAGTCCTTTGACTTGTCGCTCCATGAAAGAATCTCCCAATCCGCCGGAGGGTTACCGAGGTCGGGCACTTCGAGGGGAATGCCGCCGCTCAGTGCAGAGGTGTGTGCGACAAGACCGGGGAGATTAAAGCGCGCAACCTGCCAGATGTTGGTTGGGGAAAGCTTACCGGTGTCGTAGGCACGGCAGAAATCATCAACAAGAAAGTGATGAGAACCCCAGTGAGCGTTGCCCAAGCCGTCAAATTCTTTTGGAAGCCTTGAGGTCGGCTGAATTGGAGTCGTTGCGGCAAAGCCGGCGCCGTTTGCAATGTCCTGAATGGCTTTGTCATAATCGGAAACTATTTCATTATAGACGTCCTTGGGAAACAGATTTCTCGTGACATCCGTCATTATAACGCCGTGCTTGCCGTCCGATTCAAGATTTTCCGTGTTCCACTTGCATATGCTGTGACGTGCAACCGAGTATTCGTAACAGCCTTCCGTGCCGTAGAACTGCGATACATACGTTCCGGGAAAATGCCATGCAAGGCATCTGTTTTCGCTTGCGCGGGCAATACCGCCGTTTGAAAGCTCCATGAGCATAGAGGTGTTTGCGAAGGGATTGTTGTAAAGGTTCTGTCCGTCAGTGCCGTAGATGTCGGTTCTCGGACTGCCTGCAAAGCCCATCGCAGAAACTTTCTTTACAAATACTCCGGGCATTGAACCCAGAATCATCGCAGTTGAGTGTGTCGGGTAGAACATAGGCGGAAGCCCCGCATATTTCTTCCAATCCTCTCCGCCGGAGCTTTTGTAGCTGTTTTCCATGTTACGGATGTCATGGTTGTATTGTGCTTCGGCGTATACGAACTTGCCGAACGTGCCTTTTAGGTATTCCTTGCGGAGAAATACCGATATTGGTGTGTAAAACTGCGTCTCTCCCATTGAGTAGGTAAGCCGTGTTTTGCGAACGAGTTTCTCTATTTCCTTGATTTCGTCAATCCTTATACTGCAAGGCACTGCGGAATAAACGTGCTTGCCTGCATTAAGTGCGTCGATGACCATTTTCCCGTGTGCAAATCTCTGCGTAAAAATCGCAACGGAGTTTACTTTGTCCGATTCAAGAGCCTCTTTGAAACTGTCGATTATCTCAACTCCGAATTTTGCTGCTGCATTCTCGGCTCTCGATTTTATCAAATCACATACATAAACCTTCTCGACTGACGGATGAGCCTTGAAAAGCGGTATAAAGAACGGGGAGAAATTGCCACACCCGATTATTGCTATTTTAATTCTTTCTTTTGCCATACTGTTATTCTTTCCTTTCGTCTGCGCCTTGACCGCCGCAGTTTTGCTAACAAAAGAATTATAGTACTTCGGTGCGACTAAAAGTTAATAATTATATATTAAAAATATAAAATTATATACTTTTGCATTGACAAAGGTTGACCTGTGATGTATAATCACTTCGATGTAACAATGAGGAGGTGAAACACTTGGAGCTTCATTATCTGAACCCGTTTATCAGATACTGCCGTTCGAACAATTCGTGGCGGAACAATTCCAAATACAGCATATGCTTCGATTGCCGCCTGTTTTTCATACGTAGCGGAAAAGGCGTATTGTCGGTAGATAATGAGAACATTTCATTTTCCGACGGTGCGGCATTTTTTATGCCTGCCGGAACGGTTTACAGGTTTACGTATTCGTCGGCTGAACATATATATGTTCTCGACTTTGATCTCACCGATGAATATTCTTATTTAGAGGAGTCGCTCGGTACGGGAAACCCGGACAGTTGCGACGCAAAGAGTATAAAGCGTACTCGGTCAACAGACGGCTTTGCGAAGACGAAATATATTGAGCATGCGGAAAGCATGCTCACGTATCTGGAAAGATGCTGTGATCTGTTTTTGTTCCGTGAACCGATGTTTCGCGAAAGGGCATCCGCACTTTTAAAGCTATGCTTGCTCCTGTTTGCCGGAGACGGTGCGGAGGCGGGAGACGGAAAAAAAGGAGGAACGGCGGATGAGGCGAAACTTTACATGAAGAAGAATTTCGCCGATTCCTCGCTCACCAATAAGAGTATGGCGAAGAGTCTCGGCTATAATCCGCTCTACCTCGGGAGACTTTTCAAGGACAGTACCGGCAAGACGCTTCACGGTTATCTCTGCGAATACAGAATTTCGGTTGCAAAGAATTATCTTGTCACAACGGATCTTGATATAGGCACCGTTGCGTGGCGAGTCGGCTTCAACTCTGTGAGCAATTTCATCGACACCTTTAAGACTCAGGTCGGAACGACGCCGTTAAGGTACAGACGAATGTACGAATAGAAAAAAAGAGGGCATAAAAGCCCTCCTTGCTAATCTCGCAAAACCGAGCGAAGAGGGAAATCCACGTTCGGTCCGTTCATATTGTGTATCGACCCATAAGCCGGGTTCTGTATTTGACAGTCATCTATCTTGTCTTTGCGTCGCCGCAAAGCTCTGTGCCACCCTGGGAATTTCGTCGAGCAAACGCCGGTCTTTCGACCGCTTCCCCTTGGGTGTTGCTTCGGATAGGGTTTAC
>CAKSCN010000176.1 GCA_934444485.1 uncultured Eubacteriales bacterium
TTGTCCTCTGTTTTTATTGTGTGCTTGGATATTACTGTGATGGGTTTGCTATGAGTAAATGCCTATTATGCTTTCGACAATGAGCTTGCGTGAAACCTGGTTGTTCATTGCCTCTTTTTCTATGTAATGATGCGCATCCGATTCCGTCATGTCCGCAAACTGAACCAAAAGACACTTTGCCTTGCCGACAAGTCTTGTTTCTTCAAGCTTCTTCTGAAGCTCGGAATTCTTTTTGCGCATTGTGAGAAGCCTGTTTCTTATCACGTCCGCACTCCGCATTGCCTGGAAAATCACGGAGCGCTGTATCGGTTTGTGTACGACGATGACACCGTGAAGCTCCGCTTCGTTTTCGAGAATGTCAATCACGTCCGCACGACCGAGAAGCATTATTCCCGAACAGCTGTCCTCGGCAAGATCATACGCAAGCTCCGGACCGAACTCGTCGCTGAGCGGTGAATTTATCATAACCGAGTCAAATTCGCAGTCGGAACACATACGTCTTGCCTCGCCGGCACTTTTGGCAATTGTGATTTCAGCCGTTCTTTCAAAAGGAGAGCCTTTGAGTATTTCCGCAATGAAGCTCTCGCTTTTTTCGGTGCTTGATACAAAGAGTACCCTCACGACTCTCCTCCTTTCGTTAAATGAAAAGTCTTAAAAATATCTCTTGTATTCAAATTCCGGTTTGTCCGACGATGCGTCGTAAGCGTCGCACTCAAGCCGCTTCATCCTCAAAAAGCTGTCAAGCGTTTCGCTCGGAAGGTGTTCTCTGAGAAAGTCCGATTCAGACGCTGCTGCAAGCGCTTCTCTGAGATTCTCGGGAAGCCTCGTAAAGCCGGTTCTTGATGTGTGAGCGTCGGTCGCTTTACTGCATTCGGGAAGAGTAAGTCCTCTCTTTATACCGTCTGCACCTGCGTATATCAGAAGCGCAAACGCAATGTAGGGGTTGCAAAGAGCGTCCGGGGAACGAAGCTCGACACGTGCGTTTTCGGGACGTGCCTTGGGGATTCTTATGAGGTTAGAGCGGTTGTTGAACGACCACGAAACGTATTTTGGCATTCCTTCGAGCGCAAGTCTTTCGTATGAGTTCGCCGTTTGGTTGAAGAAAGCCGTCATGTCGCAGACTCTGTCGAGAATACCTGCCGAAAAAGCTTCCGCTTGCGGACTTAGCGTGCCGTCGTCGGAATAGAACACGTTCTTCAGCTTGTCATAGAGCGAGATGTTTATGTGAAAACCGTTGCCGGTTTCGTCGGGAATAGGATGCGGCATAAAGCTTGCGTACAGACCGTTCCTTGCGGCAATTGCCTTTGCGGTCATGAAATACGTGAGAATGTTGTCCGCCGCATCGAGAGCGGAGGTCGGTTTAAATCCGATTTCATGCTGACCGGGACCTGCTTCGTGGTGCGAACATTGCGGAGTGAGCGACATTTCTTCAAGCGTAAAGCAGATGTCACGGCGAAGATTTTCCCCCTTGTCTTTGGGAGATGTGTCGAGATATCCTGCTCTGTCGTGAGGCGTGTGAAGCGGATTTCCGTCGGCATCGGTCTTGAAAAGATAGAATTCGCATTCCGGACCGAATATAAACCTGTAGCCGAGATCCTTTGTGTCGTCAATCGCTTTTTTAAGTATTCTGCGTGAGTCGTTGACGTATGCTCTGCCGTCGGCATGAAAAATATCGCAGAACATTCTCACAACTCTGCCTCTGTCGGGACGCCACGGCAAAAGACAGAGTGTTGACGGATCCGGCATGAGAATCATATCAGAGTCGTCTGCGTCGGAAAAACCGTCGATCTCGGCGGCGTCAAACGCAAGTCCCTTTGCGAAGGTCTCGGGGAGCTTGTCTGAGGTTATGGAAATATTCTTCGTGCGTCCGAAAAGATCGCAGAACGTAAGCTTTATAAACTTTACGTCGTTTTCGGAAACATATGAAAGTACTTCGCTTTCTGTGTATTTCATGCCGTATCTCCTTATCTTTCGGCACTGACGCTTTGCTGTGCCGTTTTTGACTGCGCCGAACCACAGGCGTCAATTTCCTGCGATCCGGCGGTAATCACGGGTAATGTCGTGACGTCAGTCTCTTACTATGTACTGTTCTCTGCTTGCGCCTACCGAAACGTACTTAATCTTGCAGTTGACAGCCTTTTCGATGTAGTTGATGTATTTAACCGCATTTTCGGGAAGCTCCTCCATCTTACGGCAGCCGGAAATGTCGCACTCCCAACCGTCAACGTACTCGATTACGGGCTTTGCTTTAACGAGAGCCGTTCCGCAGGGGAAAGATTCGGTTCTCTTTCCGTCTATTTCGTATGCGGTAACCACGGGTATCTTCTTGAGGTAGGAGAGAATGTCAAGCTTCGTGAGGGCTATTTCATCAGCGCCCTGAATCTTGCAGCCGTATCTCGAAGCAACAACGTCAAAGCCTCCGACTCTTCTCGGACGACCTGTTGCGGCACCGTATTCGCCGCCGGCACGACGAAGCTCTTCCGCTTCTTCACCGAACATTTCAGCCGTGAAGGGACCTTCGCCTACGCAGGTGGAGTATGCCTTCATAATACCTATCGACTTGTCGAGCTTAAGCCCGGGGACACCGCTTCCGATGGGCGCATATGCCGCAATCGTGGAGGAGGCAGAGGTGTAGGGATATATACCGAAATCAATGTCACGGAGCGCACCGAGCTGAGCCTCGAACATTATGCGCTTGCCCTCTTTGTCGGCGTTGTAAAGATACTCTCCGGTGTCGCAGATGTGGGGAAGAAGGGGAGTGCCGAACTTTTTGAGCCATGCTATCATAGCTTCGGGATCTATCTTCTCGTGACCGTAACCCTTTTCGACGGTGAGGTTCTTCCACTCGACAATGTCGTAAATGTGTTCCTTTATGGCGTCAAGCTCGAGAAGGTCGCCCATGCGGATTCCCTTTTTCATGTACTTGTCGCTGTAAACGGGAGAAATGCCTCTTCTTGTGGAGCCGAACTTCTTGCCGGCAAGTCTGTCCTCTTCGAGACAGTCGAGAAGCACGTGGTAAGGCATACAGATAACAGCCTTGTCGCTTATTTTGAGATTGTCGGGAGTGATCTTTACGCCTGCGGCGGTGAGTCTGCCGATTTCTCCGCAGAGATGCTCAAGGTCGATAACCATGCCGTTGCCCATTACGGAGACAACTTCCGGGCGGAGTATTCCGGAGGGAAGCAGATTAAGGATAAATTTGCCGAGGTCGTTTATAACCGTGTGTCCGGCGTTGTTGCCGCCCTGATAACGAACGACAATGTCCTGATTTTCGGAGAGAAGATCGACCATTCTGCCCTTACCTTCATCGCCCCAGTTTATGCCAACAATTGCAGATAACATAATTGTGTACCTCCGTGTATTCATGTATTTGGTATGCTTTTGAATCGTAAACTGCGCACTTTACGCAGACAACAATATATTATACGACTATTGAAGTGTTTTTTCAATGATTAACGGTGAATTAAACGTTAACATTTGAACCGTAAGCGAAGTGAAGACGGGAACATCCGCATTTTGCAACGTTTGTTACGAATGAGTACACAAATTTGTGTTGAAACCGACGGCGAAAAATGATAAAATACCATAAGTATCGAATTATGTCGAAAGGAATTGGTTGTATGCGAAGATTTGCTTTTCTGCGTTTTGCGGCTTTCGTTATTGCGGCGGCGGTTCTTTCTTCGTCGCTCGGCGTGTGCGGCATAAACTTTGAGAATGAGATGTATATAAGAGTCGGACTTTACTACGGCTCGTCAACCGCCGGAAGATACGCCATGAATTGCCCCGACGGCTTCACTGTCGTTTCGTTTGACGAAGAGACCTACGAAATAACCGAGATAAAGAACGTATATGCCGTGAGCGCAACGGCAACGGCAGAGGATTCCGTCGTTAATGTCGAGTTTGCCGACGGCGAGGTGTACAGCGGTGAAAAAGTGTACATTGCTCCCATTTCACCCGACGGTTCACGTGCGCTCATATCCGTGCCGAGCGGCAAGAAGTTCTGCGGAATGATGCGCTTTACCGCAAAGGATACACGTCTTACCGTGGTAAATATTCTCAAACTTGAGGATTACATAAAGGGAGTGCTTCCGAACGAGGTTCCGTCCTCTTGGGAGGAGGAGTGCCTCAAGGCGGCGGCTGTTGCGGCGAGAAGCTTTGTACTTTCAAGCATCGGCGGCAAGCACCGTTCCGACGGCTTTGACGTTTGCAGTACCATTCACTGTCAGGATTACAACGGTGCAGGAAGC
>CAKSCN010000177.1 GCA_934444485.1 uncultured Eubacteriales bacterium
TATCGCTCCCGCAGTAGAAGCGGCAAAGGGTACCAACATTAAAATCGGCGCTCAGAACGTACACTTCAAGGAAAGCGGCGCTTACACCGGCGAAGTTGCAGCAAATATGCTCACTGAGTGCGGCGTTGAGTACGTAATAGTTGGTCACAGCGAAAGAAGACAGTATTTCGGCGAAACCGACGAAACCGTAAATCTTCGCACAAAGGCAGCTCTTGCGGGCGGTCTTAAGGTAATCCTCTGCATCGGCGAAACCCTCGCTCAGAGAGAACTCGGAATCACTGAAGAAATTCTCTCCATGCAAACAAAAATCGCTCTCAAGGATATTTCCGCAGACGATATGAAGAAGATCATCATCGCATACGAGCCTGTATGGGCAATCGGCACGGGCGTTACCGCAACAACAGCTCAGGCTGACGAGGCTTGCGGCGTTGTAAGAAAGACAATCGAGGGCATTTACGGCAAGGCTGTTGCCGACGAAACAATCGTTCAGTACGGCGGCTCCATGAACGCCAAGAACTGCGCAGAGCTTCTCAAGTGCGAGAATGTTGACGGCGGTCTTATCGGCGGTGCTTCCCTCAAGACAGCTGACTTTACGATTATCGTAGACGCCGCTCAGGCGTAAGTTTTCCAAAGACTTTTTCGGTGCCGTTGCGTTTACTCGTGCGGCACTGTTTTTTTATACGTAAAACTTTGCTCTGCTTTTGTTCGGCTTCTACCGAGCTTTTTTATCACAAATGGCTTTGCAATGCATAGAATGTAGTAATCAAGTGTAATTTGTATACAGACTACATTATTTTCTCCGAAAGGAAATGATGCTATGCACGCAGAAATATACACAGAAACACGCAGAGCTTGTTTTGATAACAGCAAGGACGCAGAATATCGTGTGTGTATTCACGGAAACAGTGTACATTCGGAAGCAAAATGTATAGAGATGCTACTCGACTCGGAGGTTCTTGCCGACTATCCGCACAGAGCGTTTACGGACTTTTGCGGCAGAGACATGATTACATATGCCGTCATCGGTGACAGAAAAAAGGTTGCGGTATACACGTCAAAGTCGAGCTACTCAGGACGTGCTTTATCGCACATATCCATGCGGACAGCCGAGAGAAAACCTTTTGCCTCCGAGACTGCGGCAACGAATCTCAAAAAGCTTGCGGTTCTCGAGAGCAAATGCCGTGACTGCTTCAGGATTGCCGACAGTGCCGCTCTCTCGTGCGAGCGCATACTTAAACGTGCGTTTCTTTACGATAAATGCGACAAAGCTGTAAGGCGGCTTATTGTCGGCGGATTATACGGCAAAAGCGAAGAGCGTACACTTTATTCGGGATATGTCGGCAAACCCGACTCCGCTCCGTCTTATCCCGAGGACTACCTTCCCTGCTTCATCAAGGACAAATACGGCGTTCGGAAGCTCTTTTTCGATTCACTGTTCGCCGCATTGCCCATATGCTCAAAAACCGTCTATGTGACGTCTCCGCATGAGAGTAAAATAGCGTCAGTACTCATTCACGACGGAAAACTCGCATTTATTCCGTACAACGACGAAACCGCCCTTTCTTATGAAAAGAGCGGCAGAAAATACAAAATCCTCAATCTCACCCGTTTTATAGATACAGATATTCTCAAGGAAAGCAAGGCAGAGCTGAAGTTTTTGCGCAAGTGTGAAAGCGAACTTGAAAGCAAGGGCATCGAGGTTATGGGTGAGTCTGCAAAACTATTCGATGAGTACGAACGCATGCAGAGCGAATTCGACGCAGTTGATGCGCACAGAATCGCCGACAACCTTGCCGAAAGCATCCGGGAAGTTCTCTCACAGTGACCGCACGAGCATAAACCAAAGAGACAGAAGAGCATATATGACGGGCTGGTGAAGCATATACAAAATGAGTGTATGGCGTCCTATAACAGCCGCAAATCCGCCGTCGTGCGACAGCAATTCCTTTACCCTATCGCTTTTCAGAACCGGCACTGCTAAAAAATATCCGAACAAAAACAGAAACAGCCAAGGGAACAGCGGAAAATAGTCCGAAGATGAAAATCCGCTGTACGGAAAACCGAGACCTGCAAGGAGCTTGGTGCCGTAAAGTGCGGACGGAAGCTCAAATTTCATCGCACCTATTCCGATATACCCCATGTCGATATTCCTCGTAAGCACAAAAAGCACCGCTGATACCGCCATGCCTATGCAAGGCCGGACCTTTCGCAGAATCTTGTCAAGAGCGAGAGTTACAAGCATTGCCGCTCCCATGAAGGTGAGGACGCCGTATTTTATCGTTTCCGAGGGATAGAACAAAACGGTTGCAAGCGTGACTGCCGCACCGCAGAGAAACACGGTGAGTCCTCTTTTGGGATTCTTGCTTCCGAGCTGTGATGAAAAGCCGGATATTACAATAAATGTCATTGCTATTGCCTGCTGCCAGATATACCCCGGCATACCCTTATACAGCGGATGACTACCGCCTCGGTCGAATATCCAGACGATATCATACATTGCATGGTAAAGCGCCATACTTATAAAATTTACACCTCGAAGTGCGTCGATTATTCCGAGTCTCTTTTTTGTGACCGTCGTCTCCATTGTACCTCCGTAACAGTACCGATACCGTAAAACAAAGTCCGAAACGCTGTGTCTCGGACTTTATCTCATGTGTCAATCGAAAGTTCAGTCTGCAAGTCTGAACTTGTGGAAAGTTTTCTTGCCCTTCTTGATTATGAACTCTCCGGCGAAATCATCCTTCGTAAAGGTCTTTGCAAAATCCGTAATCTTTTCGTCGCCGACAGTAACGCCGCCGTCCTTTATGAGACGTCTTGCGTCTCCGTTGGAGGAGCAGAGTCCGCTTTCAACGAGAAGGTTTATGACAGAAATTGCGCCGTTATCAAACTTATCGTCAGTGAGTACCGTTTCGGGCATATTCGCATTATTACCTGCGCCGCCGAAGAGAGCCTTTGCGGATGCGAGGGACGCCTCAGCCGCCTCTTTTCCGTGTACGAGGTTCGTAAGCTCATACGCAAGCTTTTCCTTCGCCTTGTTTATGTCGCTTCCCTCGAGCTTTGCATACTCATCAATCTCTTCGAGGCTCATAAACGTGAGAAGCTTCATACACTTGATAACGTCGCTGTCGTCAACATTTCTCCAGTACTGGAAGAAGTCGTAGGGGGACGTCTTTTCGGGGTCAAGCCAAACTGCACCGTTTGCGGTCTTACCCATTTTCTTGCCTTCGCTGTTGAGAAGGAGCGTGATTGTCATTGCGTATGCGTCTTTGCCGAGCTTCTTTCTTATAAGCTCCGTACCGCCGAGCATATTAGACCACTGGTCGTCGCCGCCGAACTGCATATTGCAGCCGTATTCCTTGTAGAGGTGATAGAAATCGTAAGACTGCATGAGCATATAGTTAAATTCAAGGAAAGAAAGACCTTTCTCCATTCTCTGCTTATAGCACTCGGCACGAAGCATATTGTTTACGGAGAAATGAGGTCCGACCTCACGGAGGAAGTCAACATAGTTGAGGCTAAGAAGCCAGTCGGCATTGTTTACGGCAATTGCCTTACCCTCGGAGAAATCGATGAAACGGCTCATCTGCTTGATGAAGCAGTCGCAGTTGTGACGGATTGTCTCTGGACTCATCATTGTACGCATATCACTGCGTCCGGAAGGGTCGCCTATGTAGCCTGTGCCGCCGCCGAGAAGTACGACGGGAGTGTTGCCTGCCATCTGGAGTCTCTTCATAAGGCAAAGAGCCATAAAATGACCTACATGGAGCGAATCCGCCGTGGGGTCGAATCCGATATAAAACTTTGCTTTTCCGTTGTTTACAAGGTTTCTTATTTCCGCTTCGTCAGTAACCTGAGCGATAAGTCCTCTCGCTGTAAGTTCTTCGTAAATACCCATTATTATATCCTCCAAAATTATATTACTTTAAATTTTATCATCTGCCGCAGTCTATAAGCTCCCTTGCGGAATTGCGCGCGGCGTCGGTTATGTTAATTCCGGCAAGTATTCTCGCCGTTTCTTCTATTCTCTCTTCCCCCGAAAGGGGATAAATTGACGTCCTCGTGCGGCCGTTTTCGGTTTTCTTTGAAACAAGGTAGTGCGTATCCGCAAGAGACGCAATCTGTGCGGAATGTGTAACGCAAAGCACCTGCTTACCGTTCGAGCTTGAAAGGAGTCTCTCGCCTATTTTTCTCGAGGTCTTCCCGGAAACGCCCGTGTCAACCTCGTCGTATATC
>CAKSCN010000178.1 GCA_934444485.1 uncultured Eubacteriales bacterium
GAGAGAATCGGGAACCGTTACGAACAGCGAGCCTACAGGTTCGAGGATAACGGGATTTGCTTTCGGCAGACCCTCTTTGTAAGCGAGCTTTGCGGCAAGCTTGAAGGAGATTTCGTTAGAGTCAACCGGGTGGTACGAACCGTCGAAGAGGTCCGCCGCAAGGTTTACAACCGGGTATCCTGCGAGTACGCCCTTTGTCATCGCTTCGAGAAGTCCCTTTTCAACAGCCGGATAGTATCCCTTCGGCACGCTTCCGCCGACGACGCTCTGCGTGAAGGTGAGTCCTGCCGCCTCTCCGGGGCTGAATGTTATCTTTACGTGACCGTACTGACCGCTTCCGCCCGACTGCTTCTTGTGCTTTCCCTCAACCTGAACGCTCTTCTTTATCGTCTCACGGTATGCGATAATGGGAGCGGCGAGGTCAATGGAGATGCCGAAGCGTGTCTTGAGCTTCGAGAGAGTTACGTCAAGGTGCTGTTCGCCGAGACCGTAGAGAAGCATCTGCTTTGTCTCTGCGTTGTTCTCGAAACGGAGCGTGAGGTCTTCCTCGAGAAGCTTTGAGATGCCGGAGGAAATTTTGTCCTCGTCGCCCTTTGCCTTAGGCACGAGAGCCTTGCAGAGGAACGGTTCGGGATATTCTATCTTCTTGTACGGACGTGTGCCGCCGAGAGTGTCGTTGGTGTTTGTGTAAACGAGCTTGGTCGTGACGCCTATGTCGCCGCAGCAAAGCTCATCCGTTTCGAGCTGTTTCTTGCCGCGCATTACGTATATGTGAGCAAACTTTTCCTGCTGACCGGTGGTGAGGTTGGTGAGTACCGAGTCCTTCTTCAGACTTCCCGTCATTACCTTGAAGTACGACATCTTTCCGACGAACGGGTCGGCAACCGTCTTGAACACGAATACCGAAGCCGGAGCCTCCGTGCCTGTCGGCATAAACTCGCCGTCGGAGTCCTTTTCGGGCTTTCTCTCACGGGGAGAGGGGAACGACGCCGCAATAACGTCCATGAGAGCTGTGATACCGGCAAGAGTCGTCGAAGAGCCGACCATAACGGGAGCTATTGTGCCTGCGATAATTCCGCTTCCGAGAGCCTTGTGCATTTCCTCGAGAGTGAACTCTTCGCCGGCAAAGTACTTTTCCATAAGCTCGTCCGAGGTCTCCGCAAGGGACTCCATGAGCATATTTCTGAAGGTCTCTATCTTTTCCATGCTTCCTGCCGGAATTTCGAGAGGCTTTACAGAGCCGTCGTTTACGTACTCGTAACCCTTCATGTCAACGAGGTCCGCAAAGCCGAGAGGCTTTCTGTCAACGATTATCGGAATAGCTATCGGGCAGACGGCAAGACCGAACTTTTCACGCATTGCTTCTATCGTTTTTCCGAAGTTTGCGTTTTCGTCGTCCATCTTGTTGATGAAGAACGCCTTGGGAACACCTGCGTCGGTAGCATAATCCCATGCAAGCTCGCTTCCGACGTCAACGCCGCTCTTTGCGTCCATGACGATGAGTGCGCAGCCGGCAACACGGAGTGCCTGTACCGCCTCACCCACGAAGTCGAGATATCCGGGGCAGTCGAGAATGTTTATCTTCTTGCCCTTCCAGTTAACGGGAGCTATCGACGCCGAAAGAGAGAATTTTCTCTTGATTTCTTCCGGATCGTAGTCGGACACCGTATTTCCGTCGGTGACCTTGCCGAGTCTGTCTGTTTCCTTTGCAAGGTACAGCATAGCCTCTGTAAGCGACGTCTTACCGTTGCCGCCGTGACCGAGCAGAGCCACGTTCCTTATGTTATCAACTGTTGAGCTGTAATTTGCCATTGAAAATTCTCCTCTCTGCGATGCTTTCCGCATCTGAATTATTTAGCTTGGGAAGTCATATCGAAATATATCTTATCGGATAAGTCCGTTCAGTCGTAATGTTCTTCCGTAAACTGCTTATATTATACACCAAAACGGCAATTTATGCAATATGTAATACTGCTCATAATTTTACATCAAAAATTGTGCATATTGCACAGTAGAAAATGCGTTTGTGAACTGCAAATGTCTTTGAATGATTTGAAATATTTCCGAGAGTTATGCTCACGGTTTAATCTTTATTCCGAAAGATAAAAAAATATGCGCCCCCGAAAGGACGCATGAAGGTTTGTGTTTGTACGCTTGTTCAGTGCGCAAGCGCAAAGTAGAGAATCACCGCCACACCGAGAACTATTCTGTAAATGCCGAAGAGCTTGAAGTCGTGCTTCTTAATATAGCTCATGAGGAATTTTATGACGGCGACCGACACCGCAAAGGCGACGATCATTCCGACCGCAAGCACGATAATTTCCGAGGACGTGAACGCTCTGCCGAAGCCGATTAGCTTGAGTGCGCTCATACCGAACATGACCGGTACTGCGAGAAAGAATGTAAACTCAGCCGCCGCAACCCTCGACACGCCGATTATGAGTGCGCCGATTATGGTCGCGCCGCTTCTCGAGGTGCCGGGGATTATCGAAAGCACCTGAAAAAGCCCGATGATAAAGGCTGTTTTGTATGTAATGTCCGAGAGTGAGGCGACCTTCACCGTGCGGTTCTTGTTGAGGTTTTCAACGACGATGAACGCAATGCCGTAGAAGATGAGAGCGGCGGCAATAACAAACGGCGTGTGAAGATGAGCCTCGATGAAATCGTCGAAAAGTATCGTCACAACAGCGCCCGGTATACAAGCCACGACAACCTTGAACCACATGGAGAAGATGTCCTTTTTTATCACGGGCTTTGACTTGTCGGTGAGGTTGAACGGGAACATCCTGTCCCAAAACAGGAGTACGACCGCAAGAATCGCTCCGAGCTGAATGACGTAGAAGAACATTTCCTTGAAGTCGTCCGCCGCTCCGAGCTTTATGAATTCGTCCACAAGGAGCATATGTCCCGTACTGCTTATCGGGAGCCATTCGGTTATGCCCTCGACTATGCCTAAGAATATGACCTTGAGTATTTCGATGAAATTCGCCATAAGTCTACCTCCGAAAGAATCTCTTCACTATGTATATGCCGGATTGTCCGCAATATCCCCGCCGGCATTTACGAACATCGACGGGGAGTGTAAAAAAGCTTGTTTACTTGTTCTTTGCGTTGAACTTTGCACGGTTTACGTTGTTGAGGATTGCCTTGCGCAGTCTTATCGACTTCGGAGTTACCTCTATAAGCTCGTCGTCGTTGATATACTCTATAGCCTCCTCAAGGCTGAAGAACTTCGGAGTGATAAGACGGAGAGCTTCGTCCGCACCCGACGAACGAACGGCGGTCATGTGCTTCTTCTTGCATACGTTTACGACAATATCGTCGGTTTTGGGCGATTCGCCGACAATCTGTCCCTCGTATACGTCCTGCGACGCCTCGACGAACATAAGACCTCTGTCCTGTGCGTTGAATATGCCGTAAGCGGTTGTCTTGCCCGTTTCGTAAGCGATGAGAGAACCGGTGACGCGCTTCGGAATTTCGCCCTTGTAAGGCGTGTAGCCCTCGAAAATCGAGCTTATGATACCCTCGCCTCTGGTATCGGTGAGAAATTCGTTTCTGTAGCCGAAGAGACCTCTTGTCGGAATGGAGAAGGTGAGCTTCATGCGTGTGTCGCCCTGCGGCTGCATATCCTTAAGCTCGCCCTTTCTTGAGCCGAGCTTTTCCATTACAGAACCCATGTAGTCGGTCGGAACCTCGCATGTAACCTCTTCAAGAGGCTCCATTATGCCCTCGTCGGTCTCCTTGTAAAGAACCTTGGGTGCGCTTACCTGGAATTCGTAGCCTTCACGGCGCATTGTTTCGATGAGTATGGAGAGGTGCATTTCGCCTCTGCCCGAAACGTTGAAGCTGTCGGTGGTGTCGCCGTCCTCGACGCGGAGCGAAACGTCCTTAAGCAGCTCCTTATAAAGGCGCTCGCGGATCTGGCGGGAGGTGACGAACTTGCCCTCGCGACCCGCAAACGGGCTGTCGTTTACCGAGAAGGTCATCTGCAGTGTAGGCTCGCTGACCTTTACGAACTCGAGCGGTTCGGGCGCGTCGAGCGCCGTTACGGTATCGCCGATGGTGATATCCTCAACACCCGAGAAGCACACGATATCGCCTATCTTTGCCTCGGTGACGGGCTGTCTGCCGAGACCGTCTATCTGATAGAGCGAGACTATGCGTGAGCGCTTGGGCGCTGCGTCGGGGGTGTGGTAGTTCGTGATATATACATCCT
>CAKSCN010000179.1 GCA_934444485.1 uncultured Eubacteriales bacterium
GCGGCTTTCGTTGCAGCTTACATCGCCCTCGGATGCAATGTGTTCTACGGGCTTGTATTCCAGCTTCTCGGCGGTGAGTTTTTCAGCGAAAATATGCTCATGACAATCGCCTCGATCGGCGCAATTACAATAGACGAGCCTGCCGAGGGTATGCTTGTAATGCTTCTCTTCAGGATAGGCGAGTTTCTTGAAGAGTATGCGTCCGGCAAGGCGGAGAAGAATATAAGCGACCTTCTCAACATGAAGCCGAAAACGGTGCGTAAAAAGCTCCCCGACGGAAAGTTCCGTGCCTGCGCTCCCGAGAACCTCGTTAAGGGTGACATAATATCCGTAAAGCCGGGTGAGATCATAGGTGCCGACGGCTATGTCGTTTCCGGAAGCGGTGAGGTAAACACCTCGTCTATAACGGGCGAAAGTCTCCCTGTCGGCGTTTCGGAGGGTTCCGAGGTGCTTTTCGGTTACATAAACGTAAACTCTCCCATTGATGTCTGCGTAACACAATCGTATGCCGACGGCACGTTCTCCAAAATAATAAACGCAATGGAGGAAAACCTTGACAAAAAGTCAAAGAGCGAAACCTTCATCAAGAAGTTCGCCAAGGTTTACACTCCTGCCGTAATGATACTCGCACTCGTTCTTTTCCTTGCCGGAGGCTTCATCACGGGTGAATTCAAGAATTGGCTCTACAGAGCGCTTATGTTCCTTGCGGTATCCTGTCCCTGCGCTCTTGTAATTTCCGTACCGCTCACGTTTTTCGTGGGACTCGGTTTCCTCTCGAAGAAAGGACTTTTGCTCAAAGGTTCGTATTTCATAGAGAGACTTGCCGTTCTTAAAAACGCCGCTTTCGACAAGACCGGCACGCTTACGGACGGTCATCTCACGGTGTCCGGAATACTTCCCGAAAACGGCTGCTCGGCGTCGGATATACTCAGCTTTGCGTATGCGCTTGAGAAAAATTCCAATCACCCCGTTGCAAAAGCCGTATGCGGCGAAGCGGAAAAGCAGGGAGTCGAGGCAGTGCCTTCGGATTCCGTCGAGGAAATATCCGGCATGGGCATGAAGGGCATTGTCGGCGACAAAACGGTTTACTGCGGCAACACCGAAATTCTTAAACTTGCCGGCGTTGAATACGAAAACACGGATAAGAGCTTTTCCGGTATATATGTTGCGTGCGACGGAGTTCTTGTCGGAAGAATAGTTGTTTCCGATTCCATACGTGAAGGCTCGGCGGCACTTATCTCGGGACTCAGAACACGCGGCGTTTCCACATATGTGCTTACGGGCGACAGGGGAGCCGGAGTCGAAAAGTGCCGTGAAAAGCTCTCGCCCGACAAGATATTCTCTGGACTTCTTCCTCACGAAAAGTCGAAGGTTCTTGAGGGCATTATCAAAGAGACTCCCGAGGGTGGGACAACACTCTACCTTGGCGACGGCATCAACGACGCTCCCGTTATCGCTCTTGCGGATGTGGGACTTGCCATGGGGCTTGACGGCGCTGATGTCACAATAGAAACCGCTGACGGACTCGTAATGAACAATAAGCCGGAGGTCCTCCTTTACGCAATCGACATTTCAAAGAGGATAGTCGCAAAGGCAAAATTCAATGTTGTTTTCGCACTTGCCGTTAAACTTGCGGTTCTTCTTATAAGCGCTCTCGGCTACGGCAATATGCTTCTTGCGATGTTTGCCGACGTCGGCGTGCTTGTACTTGTTGTAATTAACTCTCTGAGGGGGTATAAGATTAAATGATCCAGATTAAAGACAGACCCCAGCCGCAGCTTCTGCTCGATGAGCTTAAAACCGAGAAGTTCGGACGAAAGAATGCCTTTTTTCAGGAAATAGGTTCCACGAATTCCTATCTTAAACGAAATGCGGCGGTTCTTGACAACGGCTTTACGGCTGTCGCAAATCTCCAGACGGGCGGCAGAGGAAGACTCGGAAAATCCTTTGAGTCGCCGTCGGGCGGACTTTACATGAGCCTTCTTGTAAAAGACCTCCGTGCTGAGGACATCTCGTCCGCAACCGTGAAAACGGGAGTTGCTGTCTGCGAAGCTCTCGAAGAATTTCTCGGACTCGAACACGAAACTCTCGGTATTAAGTGGGTGAACGATATTCTCTATGAAGGGAAAAAGGTGTGCGGCATTCTTTGCGAGCTTGTGAGATACGGCAACGCCAACTGCCTCATCGTCGGAATAGGACTGAATATCCTTTCTATCTCACGCAAGGCTTCCGCTGAGGTGCGCAAAAGAGCCTATTCACTTGCCGAAATCGCAGGCGACAGAGCAGACGAGGTTATCGGACCGAATGTTCGTGAAAAGCTCTGCGCAAAGATACTTGAGAAGCTTGAGCATTACCTTTACAAAGATC
Organism: uncultured Eubacteriales bacterium; assembly: GCA_934444485.1. Taxonomy (GTDB): domain Bacteria; phylum Bacillota; class Clostridia; order Oscillospirales; family CAG-382; genus CAKSUT01. The sequence continues at coordinate 2,368 of CAKSCN010000179.1, forward strand.
TTTCGGCGTGCATTGAGACCTACCGTGAGCGTTCGGTTGTTGTCGGAAAAAATGTTTATGTCGTGAAAGGCAAGGATAAGATCGTGAAAGCGCACGTTTACGGAATAACCGACGACGCAAAGCTGTGCGTGCATTACGACGACGGGCATTTTGAGATGCTTTACTCGGGCGACGTGAGCATAAGACCGGAGTAATGCGGAGCGAATAATATGATTCTGACGGGGAGACTTCATGTTTTCCCGTCTTGTTTTCGTCTTTTCGACAGTATATCGCTCATAATTAAAAAATTACCGAAATAATTTTGAAAAATATACATATTTTACGCACTTGCTTGTGATATAATATAATTTGTGATTACTGTACCGATCCCTGTCGGTGTCGGTTTTAATATACCGTAACGAAAGACGGAAAGGGGTGCGTTGCGTGAACGGCTTTATAAGCTTACTTAACGATTTGCTTGTCCAGGTCAAAAACATGACGTTTTTTGATGTTCTCGATATACTGATAGTTTCTGCGGTGTTTTATTACATATATAAATTTGTGCGTGACAGGCGTGCGGGTAAACTCGCTCTCGGCATATTCTTCATATTTGTAATTATGATACTCAGCCGCTTTTTCAATATGTACCTGCTGAACTTCCTCATCGACAACATAGTGCAGGTCGGAATAATCGGAATTATTATCCTTTTCCAATCCGAGCTGAGAAGCTTCCTTGAAAAAATAGGCGGTCAGTCGATAAAAACCATAGGGCAGAGGATTGAGCACAAGCCGCTCAAGCAGACGGTTGACTGTGTCGAAGCAGTAGTATCGGCGGCAATGGATTTCTCCGCTGAAAAAACCGGCGCTCTCGTTGTCTTTGAGAGAGGAACAAAGCTCGGCGACGTAATAAAGACCGGCACCGTTATCAATGCCGACCCGGTGGCGTATCTCATGAAGAATATATTTTTCAACAAAGCGCCTCTCCACGACGGTGCGCTGATTATAAGGGACAACAGATTTTATTCCGCAGGATGTCTTTTGCCGCTCACGCAGAACGAAAACATTATTAAAGACCTCGGCACACGCCACCGTGCGGCAATAGGCATGAGCGAAAACTCCGATGCGGTTGTTCTTGTGGTTTCGGAGGAGACAGGAGTAGTTTCTATAGCCGTTGAGGGCAAGCTTATACGCAATCTCAACGAAAAGAGCCTCAAAACTCAGCTTCTCACTCTTCTTATCGGCGCAGATGAACTCGGTCGTAACGACAAACAAAAGAAGCACAAGAAAAAGAGTGCGGAAAAGTCCGCCGAAAAAACGGAGGTGAGGGTTTCCGATGAACACTGACATTGAAGAAAAGAAGGAGCAGGCGGGCGGAGCGTCCGAAGCTGCAAACAAAGAAAAGAACAAAATCGGGCTTATTCCGAAGCTTCTATGCGTGGTTGCCGCATTCATTCTTTGGATGTATGTTGCCGGCGACCAGACCTACGAAACAACCTTTGAGAATGTCCCCGTTACCATGGACGGTGAAGAGAGCATTACCGAGTCGGGACTCGAGGCAATGTCAAACCGTGAGGCTGTCACGACTGTTACGGTTAGGGGCAAGAGAAGCCAGCTCAACGCACTTACCGCCGAGGATCTGTCGCCTCATGTGAGCCTCAGGGGGATAACGTCGAGCCAGCTTTATATGCTCCCCATAAAGATAAACACTCCGCAGGGAGTGAGCACGGTCAGCATTTCGCCTGAGTCGCTGAGCGTTTACATTGACAGCATGAAGCTTGAGACAATACCGCTCACGGCGGAGATAGTGTCGGGCGGCG
>CAKSCN010000180.1 GCA_934444485.1 uncultured Eubacteriales bacterium
GTATAGACGTTCTCACATTCTTCATGTTTTTGCTCGTTGCGTCACGCCTCTATGACCCGATGCAGTCCGCACTTCAGAATCTTGCGGCGATAATAGCAATGCGCACCAATGTTTCCCGTATGAACGAAATACTCGACTATCCCGTCCAAACCGGAAGCGAAACGCTTACAAACAAAGGCTGCGATATCGTTTTCGACCACGTCGGATTTTCCTATAACGGCGGAGAAACCGTGCTTCGTGACGTTTCCTTTACGGCAAAGCAGGGCGAGGTTACAGCGCTTGTCGGTCCCTCTGGCGGAGGAAAGACGACCGTTTCACGTCTTGCGGCAAGATTCTGGGACTATGACAAAGGCTCGATTACCGTCGGCGGAATGAGAGTTGACAAGACCGATCCCGAAAAGCTCATGAGTCTCTATTCGATAGTATTCCAGGACGTAACCTTGTTTAACAATACCATTATGGAGAACATCCGTCTCGGCAGAAAGGGAGCGACCGACGAAGAGGTTATAGCGGCGGCGAAGCTTGCAAACTGTGACGAATTTGCCGAAAAGCTGCCGGACAAGTGGAATACCGAAATAGGCGAAAACGGCTGTGCGCTGTCGGGCGGTGAGCGTCAGCGTATATCGATTGCGAGAGCGTTCTTGAAAGATGCGCCCATAATTCTTCTCGACGAGGCGACCGCAAGCCTTGACGTTGAAAACGAAACGCTTATCCAGACAGCGCTTTCGCACCTCATAAAGAATAAAACGGTTCTTGTAATAGCTCACCGTATGCGCACCGTTTCGGTAGCGGACAAAATAGTCGTTCTTGCCGACGGCGTTGTTGCGGAGCAGGGAAGCCCGGATGAGCTTCTGGCAAAGGGCGGCATTTACGCACACATGGTTGACCTTCAGACTAATGTTTTGAAGTAAACCCCGATAAAGAGACTCCGGTTGCGGACACCTTACGTCTGTGCCGGGGTTTTCTTACGTGCTTTTTTACGTGAAAGCTAATGCTTTTTAACGGTTTCTGCGACAAAAACGGAATGCATATTTCGGAAGAATGCGCCTTGTCCGTATCATTGAAACCGTTTTTGTTAATCATAACTCACGATAATAGGAATATTTACAAAAAAACGTTGCAGTTCTCCCGGCTTTAAGGTAGAATTACTTATGAATGGTTTTGTCTATACATAAAGCATTACGGAGGTTAATTATGGCAATCGTAACAATAGTCGGTTCCGGAATGATGGGTTCGGCACTCGCTTTCCCGGCGAGAGAAAACGGTCACGAGGTTCGCCTTGTCGGCACCCACCTTGACAGAGACATAATAGAGTACTGCCGTGCCGAGGGCAGACATCCGAAGTTTTCCAAGGATTTTCCGAGCGGAGTGAAGTATTATCAAATTGAAGAGCTTGACAGCGCACTTGACGGTGCCGATGTTGTGATAGGCGGCGTTTCGAGCTTCGGCGTCGATTGGTTCGGCGAATACGTCCTGCCGAGAGTGAAGGAAAAAGTACCGGTTCTCACCGTCACCAAAGGACTTATGGACACTGCCGACGGAAAACTTCTCTGTTATCCGCAGGTGTGGGAGGAAAAGATGCGTGCCATGGGGCGCAATATGAACCTCAACGCAATAGGCGGACCGTGTACGAGCTATGAGCTTGTCGCTCACGACCAAACCGAGGTCGCATTCTGCGGACATGACCTTGAGACTCTCCGTTTTCTAAAGAAAATCATGGCGACGGATTATTACCACATCAGTCTCTCGACAGACGTCCTCGGAATAGAAAGTGCCGTTGCGCTCAAAAACGGCTATGCACTCGGTATAGCGCTTACCATAGGCGTAAATCAGAAGAATTTTGGACTTGAAAGCGAGCTTCACTTCAATTCTCAGGCGGCGGTTTTCGGTCAGGCGGTAAAAGAAATGTACAAACTTCTCGAATATCAGGGAGTATGTACACTCGAAAACATTACCGTCGGCGCAGGAGACCTTTACGTTACCGTTTACGGCGGACGCACAAGACTTGTCGGAATACTTCTCGGAAGAGGACTTGACATCGACGAAGCGAAAGCCGAACTCAAGGGCGTGACGCTTGAATCGCTTGTCGTTGCCGAAAGAGTGGCACGTGCGGTTAAGGTCGCCGCAAAAAAGAACATACTCTCGCTTTCGGATTTTCCGCTTCTTCTCCATGTTGACAGCATTCTCACCGAGAAAAAGCCGGTGGATATTCCGTGGGAAAAGTTTACGTTTGAAAAGTAATGTCACTTTTGGGTTCCCGTTGCCGCATGGTTTCGGGAATTCTTTTTTGCGTAAAAACAACGCACTTTGACTGTAACAAATATTTAATAAATAATTTGTGTAAATGAGTTGCGAAAAGCGACCTTTCGTGGTATAATACACAAGGTATACTTTCCGCAAACGCACCTCGAACGGAAAAGCGGTGTGCGTTTCACGGAAAATCAAAGAAAAGGAGTCCGTAAATATGTCAGAAAACGAAGAAAAGCGTCCGGAGGCCGTCGGCACAGAGAGCGTCGGCGTTAAAGAAGCGGAAATTACGGCTCAGCCGAAAGCCGGAGGCAAAGAAAGCGATATTCCGGAAGACCTTACTCAAATGCTGGCTTACGCACAGCTGAAAAACGACAATACCGTTTTGTCGGACGGTACGAATATTTCCGAGGTAAAGAACGAAGCGGAGGAAAACGACGTCGTCGTCATGGACGTTCTCAAGAACAAGCGCAATGCGCAGACCGCCGACAGTGCTTCAGCGGAAAATCCCGGTGAGGAGGCGCAGACCGCAAAGAAACCGGAAACGCCGCACAAAGAGCACCCCGGACGTAAAATCCCTTTTGCCGGTGCCGGAGAGAAGATAAAGAAGCATATACCGCAGGCAAACTCCGCCAAGACCGAAAAAGCCCCGGCAAAGGCGGTGTCAAAGCGTGCAAAGGTTGTGGTTGCGGCGGCAATGTCGGTGCTTATTATCGCCGGTATCGTGATAGGCTGCCTTGCGGCTTTCAACAGAAAGAATGTAAACGTCGGAACGGACACGCTGTTTCATGAGGGCCTTGTTCCGGTGAAGTTCGGCGATTTCTGGGGATATGCAGACACGTCGGGAAACATTGCCGTAACACCTCAGTATGAGTACGCCGGAAGCTTCGGCACAAACGGACTTGCCTGCGTCGGCATCGGCGGAAAGTACGGCTATATCGGCAAAAACGGAAAAACGGAGATATCAGCCGATTACGATTACGCCGGAAGCTTCGGCAGTGACGGACTCGCAGTCGTAAAATACGGAACTCTCTACGGGATGATAAATAAGTCGGGAAATTACGAGATACCCCTCATGTTCAACGGACTTTATCCTTTCTCGGGCGACCTTGCCAAAGCGCAGATCAACGGAAAATGGGGATTTATAAACCGTTCGGGTCAGCTCGTCGTTTCTGCGGAATTCGATGCGGTTTACGACTACACTGCAAACGGTCTTGCCTGCGTTTCAAACGATGCCCATTACGGCTTTATAGACAGAAGCGGAAAAACCGTCATAGATATTATGTATGACTATGCCTATCCTTTTGACGCAAGCGGACTTGCCTGCATAGAGTTTGACGGTAAGTACGGCTTTATAGATTCGACCGGCAAGATAGTTATTCAGGCGGTTTACGACGAAGCGTTCCCGTTCGGTGACGATACCGTCGCTCTTGTCAAGGACGAAAACGGCTACGGCTACATCAACGCAAAGGGCGAGACGGTGATTGATACGCAGTATACCTACGCTTCACCGTTTGACGAAAAGGGCTATGCTGCGGCGTGCGTCGGAAATAAGCACGGCTTTATAGACAGAACCGGAAGATTTATCGTAAATCCGAAGTTCACCTCGGCGTCCGCATTCGATGCGTTTGACCTCTCCCTTGTAAGACTCGGCGGAGTTTACGGTTACATCGACCGCTCGGGAGCGTACCGCATAGAGCCGCAGTTCGACCTTGCAACAAGCTTTGATTCAAAGGGTACCGCCGCCGCAGTCAGTGACGGTATGTACGGATATATAAACACAAAGGGCAAATTCGTCATAGAACCGCAGTTTGATGCGGCGGAGTCGTTCCGTGATGACGGTTACGCCGTCGTTAAGATTTCAGGCAAATTCGGCGTCATAAACTCCGAGGGCAAATACGTGATAA
>CAKSCN010000181.1 GCA_934444485.1 uncultured Eubacteriales bacterium
GGTAAAAACCACAAATCTCGGCAGTATGTTTGAGTTAAGATACACGGTAAAGCTCGGGAACGGTATTTCCGAAAAGGCGTTTTTGGACGCAATCAGATGCCGCAACGGAAACCTCACAGTAAGCCTTTCGAGAGCATATGCGCAAAGAGATGAGCTTTGACACCAAAAACAAAATAATGAAAGGAGTACGCATTATGACACTCGGCAAATTGACCTCAATCTTTCTCGCACTTCTCACCTCATGCACGGGAGCGGTAACGGTATCACCGACCGTGACAGCCGCAGAAATTACGGTCACCGACGCCGCAGGAACGGCTTACGTCTGCGAATTTGACGACAGCGACCGCACCTTTTCGGGGTACGACGAAGCGGACTGCACCTCGATAGCATTCTCGGACGGAAATGTCACGGTTTCGGGCGACGGTGCGGAATCTGTGAACGGCGGCGTTAAAATAACGTTAAAATAACAAAGAAAGGTACATATCTTATTACGGGAAGCTCCGACGACAGCAGCATTACGGTTGACGTTGAAAGCGGCAGGGTAAAGCTTCTTCTCGGCGGCGTTTCGCTTACAAAAAAGAGCGCTCCCGTCATAAACGTGATAAGCGCCAAAAGTGTCACGATAACCTCTCTTGACGGCACGGAAAACACTCTCTCCGACAGCGGAGATTATGCCACTGACGAAAACACTGACGAGGATGCGGCGATTTACTCCAAGGAAGACCTCATTTTCAACGGAAAAGGTTCTCTGACGGTCACGGGAACGTACAACGGCATAAAGAGCAAGGACTCGCTCTCGGTCGCCGAGGGAACGCTCACGGTAACTGCCGAAAACAACAGCATTGTCGGCAAGGACTATATTGACATCACAGGCGGCACGGTAAACGTCACCGCAAAAAGCAACGGAATAAAGTCAACGAACACCGACGAGAGTCTCGGATACATACGCATAACCGGTGGAAGTATAAATGTTGATGCCGACGATGCGGCGTTTAATGCCGAGAATGCGGTATTCGTCTTCGGCGGCACTCTCGATATAACCGCAGGCGGCGGAGCGGAAAACGCACCCGAACACACGGAAAGCTTCGGCAGAGGTCCCGGCGGCTTCGGCGGTCGTCCGAACGGAAACGGCAGCACGCCTCCGAACGGTGAGCTTCCCGACGGAACAGACAACGCAAACGGCAATCCCCCGAGTCTTCCGAATAGCGACGGCACAGGCTTCCCCGGCGGCATGACTCCGAACGGCAACACATCCGATGACGAGAGCGAGACCGAAAGCACCTCCGGCAAAGGTATAAAGTCGCAGTACATATCGATAAGCGGCGGCAGTTTCACACTCGATACGGCAGACGATGCGATTCACTCGAACGGCTCTGCCGACATAACGGGCGGAGAATTTGCGATTCGCTCCGGCGACGATGCGATTCATGCCGATGAAACCGTCACGGTAAGCGGCGGCGTCATAAAAATCGAGACGTGCTACGAGGGCATTGAGGGTGCGGTTGTGATCATAAACGGCGGCGACATTGACATCACGGCAAGCGACGATGCGGTAAATGCGGCAAGCTCCGAAAAATCTAAGGACGAAATAGGCATAACGATAGGCGGCGGCAAGGTCGTGATATCCGCCGGAAGCGACGGCATCGACACTAACGGTTATCTCAACCTCTCGGGCGGCGAGGTTTACATCAGCTGCCGAATGACGGGCGGCGACGGTCCTATTGACCACGACGGAGTGTTCACGGTCACGGGAGGACTTCTTCTCTCGACCGGCGGAAGCACGGCTGACAGCAAAGGATACACGGTCGCCGACGGCATGACCTGCACGAACCTCAGCATATCGAATGTGCCGACAGACAAAGCAGTTTCGGTAAAGGATTCCGACGGAAACGTAATAGCGTCCCACACCTTCGACAAAAGCGGAAGCGGAATGTTCCTCATAACCTCCGAGCTTTCCGAGGGTGACTCCTTCACGGTGGAATGCGGCGGCGAAACGCTCTCCGAGGCGACGGCAACCAAATCACCTGCGTCGGTCGGCGGCTTCGGCGGCATGGGCGGCAGACCCGGCTTCGGTGGCGGCACTGATTTTCCGGGAGGCTGCAAGGGCTTCGGAGGACAGGCAGGATAAATAAAAAAGAGCGTCGGGCAAAACGTCCGGCGCTTATGTGTTTTCTCTGTTTTAAAGCTTGAGTCCTGTCTTCTTCTCGACCTCATCTATATTGACCTTTAGGAAGTTGGATATACCCTTCTCCTGCATGGCGACGCCGTAGAGTGTGTCAGCCGCTTCCATTGTTCCTCGGCGGTGGGTGATGACGATGAACTGCGTGTTCTTGCTGTTCTTTCTCAGGTATGCACCGTAGCGTGCGACGTTTACGTCGTCAAGAGCCGCCTCAATCTCGTCGAAGATGTAGAACGGTGCCGGGTTTACCTTGAGTATTGCAAAGTAGAGGGCTATTGCGGTAAACGCCTGCTCGCCGCCCGACAGAAGCGATATGCTCTTGACCATCTTTCCCGGAGGCTGGACGTTTATCTCAATTCCGCTCTCGAGTATGTTTTCCGGGTCGCTTATGACAATCTCCGCATGACCGCCTCCGAACAGCTCGCAGAACACATCTCCGAAGTGACGGTTAATCTCCTCAACCGCCTTTGAAAAGAGGTTCTTCATGTCCTTTTCGAGAAGCGATATTACGTTTTCAAGGCTCTTTTTCGACGCCTCGAGGTCATTTATCTGCGAGGTCATGAAGTCGTATCTTTCCTTCTGCTCCCGGAACTCCTCGACGGCGTTGACGTTGACGCTTCCCAAAGCACGTATTTTTCCCTTGACCGACGCAAGCTCCGTCACAAACTCCTTCTCCGGCGGCGGAGGATTCATCATACAGACCTCGGAGTAGGTAAGCTCATATTCCTCGAAGAGCTTCGCCGTGAGGCTGTCGTACTCCTTGGTGCTGTTTTCAAGAACGGTTTCACAGCGTGTAAGCTCACGGAAGTTTACCTCTTTGTCACGTATAAAGTCTTTTTCTGCGGTGCGCAGCTTGTTTGCCGCCGTTTCGCACTCGTTTACCGCCGCAAGCCTTTCGGAAAGCTCCGTTTTTTTGTCGGCAATCTTTGCGGTCAGTGCTTCTATCTCTCCGCTTCCTCCCTCAACCGCTTTCTTTACGTCCTCAAGGCGGCGGAGGATCTCGTCGGCTTCGTTCTTCAGCGCCGCAACTCTCGACTTTTCGTCGTACAGACGGGTTTCGGCGGTGCTTTTCCTCTCGGCGCAGAGTGAGGTATTCTTCTCCGCATTGCCGAGTTCCTCCTTTGCGGCGGAAAGTGCCGCTCTTGCGGCGTCGCACTCATCCGAGGCGTCGTACCTTGCATTTTTAAGGCTCTCCGACTCCGCAGTAAGCACGGCAAGCTTATCCTCGAGAACCTTTCTTTCCTCCGCTGCTGCGGCAAGTCTTTCGGCAAGAGTCGCACCGGCATACTCTCCGAGACGTGACATAATCATCGCACGTCTTTCTTTAGCCGCTTCTATACGCTCGCCGCAGAGCTTTATATCCTCATTCGCCTTATATAGAGCGGCGGCGGTATTGTCGAGGTCGTTGCGTATACTCTCGATAAACAGCGCCGACTCGTTCTTTGCCTCAAGGCACTCCTTTATTTCGGCGTTCACTCCGGCAATTGCTTTCTCGGTTTTCTTTATGCGTTCCTCAAATTTTTCAATGTCCGCACCTCTGGACATAATGCCGGTCTTGAACGCCGCAGAGCCGCCCGTATACGAACCGCCGGCGTTGATTACCTGACCGTCGAGAGTCACTACCTTGAATTTAAAAGAAAAGCGTCTTGCAATTCCGGACGCCGAATCGATGTTGTCGGCAACGACGGTTCTGCCGAGAAGGTACTTCGCAACGCTGTCGTATTTTTTGTCGTATGAGACAAGCTCCGAGCCGATGCCGACGAAGCCCCTAAGTCCCGAAAACTCCGATTTGTCTGCGGCTCTGCCGTTTATCGAGGTGAGCGGAAGAAAGGTTGCACGTCCGGCGTTCTGCTCCTTAAGGTGACGTATGCCTGCCTTTGCGCTGTCCTCGTTTTCGACAACGATATTCGACACTGCCGCACCGAGAGCCGTTTCGATTGCCGTGACATAGCTCTGGTC
>CAKSCN010000182.1 GCA_934444485.1 uncultured Eubacteriales bacterium
TTGCGAAGCAATTTACTCTCGAGTTGGCTCTGCCAACTCCGGAGGCATCCCCTGTGTAACCGGTTGCAAAGCAACCTCTGGAGCTGTCACGACGAAGTCGTTACGCAGTCGTTACGTAGTCGTTACGCAGTCGTCGGACTGAGGGACTGTCGGAAAAGTATTCTCTCCATGATATACCGTAGGGCGAGCGGAACGCAGACTTCGCTAGCGTAATCTCCCGCCGCAAGAACCCCACGCACGGTTATGTATATCGCACCGTAGAAAAGCGGCAAACGATAAGCACCATTCAAATATTGAAGAAAAGCGAAGCTTTTCAACGTCAATTATGCATTATGCATTATGAATTCAGCATTAAACAGTAATCGTCAATTGTCAATTGTCAATTATTGAAAGCGCAGCTTTTCTACCCCAATTCTCCATTCTCCACTTTCCATTCTCAATTAAAAAAAGAACCGCCGTAAAGCGATTCTTTCTCACCATAGAAAATGTACAGGGTAGGATGGTAGAACAAGGAATATCCATCTTTCATGTTATCACTAAAAGACATCGGTTCAGCGTCTGACAAAACTTCCCCTTGACTTAAACTATGATCGGTGTGTGCCGCCGAGCCGTAAGCCTGCGTTCACACTTCAACCGATGATTACTCAGCGGCTCTCTTAGCTGCGAAGCACTCGCTGCAGTAAACAGGTCTGTCGTTGCTGGGCTGGAAAGGAACCTTTGCTTCCTTGCCGCAAGCTGCGCAAGTTGTTACAAACATTTCTCTCGGACCCTTAGCGGCGTTCTTTCTTGCGTCACGGCATTCCTTGCATCTCTGGGGCTCGTTCTGGAAGCCTCTGGAAGCGTAAAATTCCTGCTCGCCTGCTGTGAAGACGAACTCCTTGCCGCAATCTTTGCATACCAATGTCTTGTTTTCGTACATTTGATTTCCCTCGCTTTGGAATTATAATTTTTGTTTGCCCGATGCAGTGATAACCTGCATGATGAATACCATCGCCCTTTGGACTCGGACATATAGAGTGCTTTTGCAACCGTTCGCCGCACTGCCGACCTCTCGCTCAGTTCCCCGATGCGGAGAGCTTGCTCTTGATTCGGTTCAGTGCGTTTTCGACCGACTTCTTCGACTTTCCGAGGCAGTCGCCGATCTCCGCCGGAGTCATATCCTCGAGATACAGCAGAAACACGCACCTTTCGTACTCCGACAAAAGCTTCATCGCACGTTTCTTAAGCTCATTGCAGAAAATCTTCGACACAACCTCTTCCTCGGGTGTTGCGGAGGTGTCATCCGGAAGAGCGTCCTCGGGGAGGTCGTCTATCGACACGCTCGGCACGCCGTTCTCGGGGTTTCCCCTGCGCCACGAAAGCATGGCGTTCTTCACGCAGACCGACGCATACGCCGCAAACGGGACTCCGCCTCTGTAGCCGCACGAAGCACGGTACAGCGCAAGCATTCCCTCTTGGTAAAGGTCGTCGAAATTCTTTCCGTCGGAATCAAACCTCTTTGCGCAGTTCACGACAAGCCCTCTGTATTTCGCCGCAATGCTGTCGAAAAGCTCTGCGTTGCCGTTTCGGAACTCGCTCACGAGAGTCGGGTCGTCCGTTTCGTGATGCCCGTTTTTGCTTGATTCTGATGTCATCTGAAATCCGCCGATACTGTTACAAACTCACTGTCATATATTATAGCAAGGTTTTAGCGATTTGTCAATAGCTTTTGCAAAACAAATGATAATTTCCTCAATTTCCCCAAAAACCACCCCCTGTGTTCTGTCGAAAATGCACAATTTTTTGAGAAAAAAGTGCTGTTTTGAAACTTTATTTTAAGAAACGCCCGAAAAAAGAGGTGCAAATAGCCTCGGAACTCCGCAGGCAGTCGTCAAAAATGCGGTTTGAGCGGCGCTTTACACTGAAAAACACAGTGTTTTGCACGGTATGCGATAAATATTTACAAAATAGGCGGAGGTTTTCCTTGCAAAAATCGTGCCGCTTTGGTAAAATGTACGTGAAAATCAGACGGAAAGAGGTTTTTACATGAAAGGCATATACGCCTCGTGCAAATACAACAGAGAAAAGACTCTCGAATTCATAAAAAATACGCTCCCGACAGGATATCACTGCGTGTCGGCGATAAAGGACGGCAAGCTGCTCTCGAAGTTCGCTCTCGCTCCCTACGACACAAGCGACGCACCGCAGGTTTTCTCTCTCAGCAAGAGCTTCTGCTCCACCGCCGCCGGCTTCGCCTACGATGAAGGCCTCTGGAGGCCGAATGACCGTCTCTCGGACTTTTTTCCCGACCACCTTCCCGAGAACATCTCCGAGCGTGCAAGGAATATGACGGTCGAAAACGTCCTCACAATGGGTACGGGTCACGGTTGCTGTGCTATGAACGCCTGCATAAACGCCAACGACCCGATAAAGGCATTCTTTTCGCAGGCGACGCCGCACGAGCCGGGAAAGAAGTTCGTCTACAACACCGGAGCGACCTTTATGGTTGCGGCTCTTGTGGAGCGGCTGACGGGCGAATCGGTATACGACTACCTCAACCGCAAGCTCTTCGGGTATCTGGGGCTTCGTCCGAAAAAGTGGCAGAGAGTGCCGCAGGTATCGTCAAACGGAGTCACGCCCGGAATCTGTGAGGGCGGCGTCGGGCTTCACGTAAGTCTCGACTGCATAGAGCGGTTCGGCGAGCTTTATCTGAACGGCGGTATGCTTGACGGCAAACAGATTCTGAGCCGGGAGTGGGTCGCCCTTGCGACTAATAAGCGCATTGACAACAGCGTAAACGAGACGGTCACCGCATGGATTGACGGCACAAAGAGCGACTGGGAGGCAGGTTACGGCTACCAATTCTGGATAAACGCCGTGGGCGGCTTCCGTGCGGACGGGGCGTTCGGTCAGTTCTGCATAATCATCCCGGAGGAAAGAATTATCGTCTCCGCACTCGCCAAGGCTGCCGACACCGAACGTGAGCTTCGTGAGCTTGTCGCTTTCGCACGTTCTCTCGACGCCGAATCGACCGAAGGCGAGGGTCATTTCACCGACGAATACGCCGACAGCATCTATGCCGTACCGGCTCTCGAAAAAAGCGGTGAGTTCGGCGGCTTCGGCAAGCTTTTCCGACTCGGGAAGAACATTTCGGACTTCACCTCCGTGAAAGTTGACAAAGTGTCGGACGGTATTAAGGTATCGTTTACCGACGGTGAGGGTGTCGAGAGCTTTTTTGCGCCGTTTGAGGGTAGTGAGTACTGCCGCATCACTGCCAAAGGCTTCCGTCCGACGCTTGCGTCACTTTGCCCGACTCGCCGTGAAGAGGTTCTTTTCAACGCCGGAGTAGAGAGCATAGCAGAGGACAGGATTGTGATAAATATGCGCTTTCGCAACTGCCCGGCGTCAGGACGCATGATCTTCACACTTGACGGCGGCGACCTCGACATCTATGCAAACTACGACTGCGACAAGTGGACGCTGAGAAGCGAGTACAGCGTGTATACGGGGAAAGCATTTGAGTGAAATTTTTTGCTTGCGCAAAAAGTGAAAGGCATTCCTCTCGGAATGCGTGAAATATCTCGCTTCGCTCGATGTGAAATGTGCCTGCGGCACGTTAAGGTGGAAAAGCTGCGCTTTTCAAAGTTATGTTCGACCTGCGGTCGAGTGAAGTTTCGGCTTCGCCGAAGTGAAGTGTTTTGCTTCGCAAAACGGCGATGTTTGTGCTTCGCACAAGTTGACGTGGAAAAGCTCCTAAAGTCGCTTTTCTTCAATAATTGTATGGTGCTTACCGTTTGTCGGTTTTCTACATGGCGGTATACATAACCGCATATTGGGTGCTAACGGCGGGAGACAATCCGCCCGCCCTACGGTATACCATAGAGAGAATACAAAACCCGAGTTACGTACACGCCAAAGAGCATCATTTTCCCCGAATTCTCCTTGAGAGAGTTCGTTTCCGGCAGTCCCTCAGGCGGCAGCCAGCTCCAGAGGTTGCCTTGCAACCGGTTGCACAAGAGGAGCCTCGGTAGCTTCGCTACCTCCATGCAACACCCAAGAGAGTGTGCCACCCCCGAGCTTCGCACTCTCCAAAAACCTCATCTTTCCGTAATTTGTCGTCGAACGAAGTGAGGTACAAATTTCGGGAACGGGAGAAG
>CAKSCN010000183.1 GCA_934444485.1 uncultured Eubacteriales bacterium
GAGTATAATAGACAATGGTTTTAAGTGTGCTCTCACGGAAAAGAGCGCAAGCAGTGTTTTGAAAGGAATACAGGCATGGCAGACAACAGAGAAAAAATGAAAAAGATTCGCAATTTTTGCATTATCGCTCACATCGACCACGGAAAGTCCACACTTGCGGACAGAATACTCGAGAAAACCGACACGGTATCGACACGTGAGATGGAGGAACAACTACTTGACGATATGGACCTTGAGCGTGAAAGAGGCATTACGATAAAAGCGAGAGCCGTAAAGCTCAATTACACTCACGAGGGCGTGACATACGAGTTCAACCTTATCGACACCCCCGGTCACGTTGACTTCAACTACGAGGTTTCCCGTTCGCTTACCGCCTGCGAGGGAGCACTTCTCGTCGTTGACGCAACGCAGGGCATAGAGGCGCAGACTCTTGCAAACGCATATCTCGCCGTTGACAATAACCTCGAAATAGTACCCGTAATAAATAAAATAGACCTTCCCTCGGCGGATGTCGAGCGTGTCAGAAACGAGATCGAGGACGTAATCGGCATTCCGGCGCAGGATTGCCCGGCGGTTTCCGCAAAGGCGGGACTGAATATCGAGGATGTCCTTGAAAAAATCGTCACCGACATACCGGCACCCAAGGGCGATCCCGACGCTCCCCTCAAAGCGCTTATTTTCGATTCATACTACGACTCCTACAGAGGCGTTGTCGTTTATGTACGCCTTTTCGACGGCTGCGTGAAAACAGGGGATATCATAAGACTGATGTCAACAGGCGTGACGTATGAAGTAAACGAGGTCGGACACATGAGCGCCTTTGGACTCGAAAAGGACGAAAGTCTTTCTGCCGGCGAGGTCGGATATATAACGGCGTCTATAAAGACCGTGTCCGATACCCGTGTGGGAGATACCGTTACTCTCGACTCAAACCCCACCGCAGAAGCGCTTCCGGGTTTCAAAAAGGCGCTTCCCGTCGTTTTCAGCGGTATATATCCCGCCGACGGCGCAAGATACGGCGACCTCAGAGACGCACTTGAGAAGCTCTGCCTTAATGACGCCGCTCTTACCTTTGAGCCGGAAACGTCAATAGCTCTCGGCTTCGGCTTCAGATGCGGCTTCCTCGGACTTCTCCACATGGAAATCATCGAGGAAAGACTCGAGCGTGAATTTAACCTCGACCTTATAACGACTGCTCCCTCGGTTGTGTATGAAGTCACAAAAAGGGGCGGAGAGAAGTACTTTATCGATAACCCTGTCAATTTCCCCACCGGCGACGAAATAGAATACGTCAGCGAACCCATCGTCAGAGCGAGTATAATAACCCCTGCCGAGTACGTCGGAGGAATTATGGATCTGTGCCAGGACAGACGCGGAATTTTCGTCGATATGAAATACCTCGACACCAACAGAACCGAGCTTCACTACAAACTGCCGCTCAACGAGATTGTGTACGACTTTTTCGACGCACTAAAGTCGAGAAGCAAGGGCTATGCCTCTCTTGACTATGAGATGGAGGGCTATGAGCCGAGCAAACTTGTAAAGCTCGATATCCTCCTCAACGGCGATGTTGTCGATGCGCTTTCCTTTATAGTTCACACCGACAAGGCATACGGCAGAGCGAGAAAAATCGTCGAGAAGCTCAAGGAGAATATTCCGAGACAGCTTTTCGAGATACCCGTTCAGGCGGCGATAGGCGGAAAGGTAATCGCACGTGAAACCGTTCGTGCGCTGCGTAAGGACGTTCTTGCAAAGTGCTACGGCGGCGATATAACGAGAAAGAAGAAGCTTCTCGAAAAGCAGAAGGAAGGCAAAAAGAGAATGCGCTCTCTCGGAAGCGTTGAAGTTCCGCAGGAGGCGTTCATGGCTGTCCTCAAATTCGATGAGGATTGATATTCACTGAAACTGAAAGGATTTGGAAACACATGGCTGTTTCGGGATTAAAGATTAAATTTGATGCCGTCAGAAAAAATGTAGGTCTCTACTTTCACATACCGTTTTGCATACGCAAATGCAGATACTGCGACTTTTATTCCGTTTCCGGAACTGACGAGAGCTTTCGGGATTTTTATGTCCGTGCGCTCATACTTCACATTGAAGAGCATAAGCTTCAGCTTGCCGAGTATAACGTCGACACCGTTTATTTCGGGGGCGGCACACCGTCGCTTCTCACTGTTTCGCAGATAAGCGATATCATGAAAAAAATCCGCAGTACGTTCCACGTAAAGAGAAACTGCGAGGTGTCCATGGAGGTAAACCCCGGGACGGTGAACTACGAAAAGCTTCGCAGCTACAGACGTGCCGGCGTGAACAGACTCAGTATCGGCTGGCAGAGCATTTCGGATAAGGACTTGCAGGTGTGCGGCAGAGTACACACTTCACGTGACAACTACCTCGCTCTCGATGACGCAAAGCGTGCCGGATTTAAGAATATAAGCGTCGATATAATGTTCGGTCTGCCGGGACAGACTGTGACAAGCGTTCTCGGAAGCATCGACATGGCGATTAAAATGGGTGCGTCCCACATTTCGCTCTACGGACTAAAAATCGAAGAGGGTACACCTTTCGATAAGCTCAAGAATACTTTGCAGCTTCCCGACGAGGACACGGAAAGAGAAATGTACTTTGCCGGATGCGAGTATATGAAAAGCGCAGGATTTATACACTACGAAATATCAAACTTCGCACGCCCCGGCTTTGAAAGCAGACACAACCTCAAGTATTGGAATTGCGACGAGTATATCGGCTTCGGTGCGTCGGCGCATTCTTTCTTCGGAAACAAGCGCTTTAACTATAAAAACAACGCTGATTTGTATATCCGCAACTTCACCGAAAACTATTACGGCGAAACGATTGTCGATAAGTGCATAGACATTCTTCCCGGCGCCGGCATGGCGGAGTATGTAATGCTTCGCTTCAGACTTTCCGAGGGAATTGTATCCTCAGAGTTCAAAAAGCGCTTCGGCAGAACGTTTGAGTCAATATACCTTGCCAAGATAACTCCGTTTTTGAAATCGGGACACATGATAAGAACCGGAAAAGGGTATGCCCTTACCGAACAGGGGATGTATGTCTCAAACTATATTCTCTCACGTATCGTCGATTTCGATATGGTCATTCCGGGAAGCGATTCGTGATTAACTCCGTTTTCCCAACTCTGAAAATTACCGTATGTCTTGTGTTTTCTGCACGGCATACGGTTTTCTCTTTTACAGTGACCGCCAAAGTGTAAACAAAGTGTTAATCTGTAGAAATTCTGTTGACATCTACATATGAATGTGCTATCATATGAACGTAGATTCATATGAATAGTGATTGGAATGAGGAGCGTGATACAGTGACAAATGCGGCGAACGGAGAAGAGCGTGTAATATGCGACGGAAAGCATATCCATCCCGACAAAAAGAGCGGCGTCTTCACAATGCCGAGCGATAAAGATCTCGCATCAATGGCGGAGCTTTTCAAGGTATTCGGAGACGAAACACGTATGAAAATAATGAGCCTGCTTCTGAAAAGGGAGATGTGCGTGTGCGATATAGCGGATTTTGTGGGTATGTCGCAGTCGGCGGTGTCGCATCAGCTCGGCGTACTGAAAAAAGCAAGGCTTGTCAAATTCAGACGTGAGGGCAAAACGATACTTTATTCGCTTGATGACGAACACGTAAGAGATATTTTTGTTGAGGCGCAAGACCACGTCAGAGAATGAAACGGAGGAAAATAGGTATGAGCAGAGACAACGACGAAAAAATTGTTGACAACAAATCCGAAACCGAAGATTCAGTCGTAAACGGAGAAAAGCATGACCACGAGCATGAACACGATCACGGCGACCATGATCATGACTGCTGTTCCGGCCATCACCACGATCACGACCACGACCACGGCGGCAAACACTGTTGCTGTGAAGATCACAACGACCACGACCACGGACACGGTCATCATCACCACGGCTGTTCCTGCTGTGACGGCGACGATGAACACGAGCTTCCCGGCATACTCGACAAGATACTCATAATCGCCGGACTTGCCCTTGGTGTTTTGGGCTTTGTTATGAAGTTCGGCGGAATACTCCCCGATTACAG
>CAKSCN010000184.1 GCA_934444485.1 uncultured Eubacteriales bacterium
TTATAGTGCTTGCCTGCCTTGCTGTCCTGCGAATCGACTCTTATGGTTCTGCTCTTTCCGCTGGCTTTCTGTATGTAACCCTTTGCCTCGAGTCTTTCGAGATACATATGGACTGTGGAGGTTGACTTAAAACCGAGTGCGGCGCAGATATCCCTCACCGACGGCGCATATCCCTCCTGCTCTATGGTCTGGCTTATAAATTCAAGAACCCTCTTCTCTTTTGGCTTTAATGTCTGAAGCATGAACTTCTCCTTTCGGCAGATTTGCGTCCACCGCTACTTTATGCTTTAAGTATAACACGCATTTGTTAAAATTTCAAACCTATGTTCGCACTTTTAAATTAAATGCCATATATTTTTACAAATAGGAAACATTTGTTTTCTTTCGGCAGAATTGCCTTACCTCATTTTGCTCACCGACAAAGTGCGGTGTTTTTCTTTCGTCCATCATCAAAAATCTTTCAAATGCTCTGCCGAGTCAAATGTGAACAAATGCCGCACAATTATGTTCCATATAACCGAGAGTTCGGAAATATTTTCAATATTCATGTCAATTAGTCACAAAAACACATAAAACAGGCACTTTTTTGCATTGACATTTTGTAGAAAATTTTTTATAATATAGTCAGTGTAACGTATACGGTTTACGTAACGTGCCGTGTGCGGCAAAATTAAGCGACTCACGGAGGAGATTTATCATGAAAAAATCTGTCAAAATCGCAAGCATCATTCTGTGTGCAGTTCTTCTGGCGTGTAGCATGACGTTCTTCGTCTCTGCGGACAATGCAATAGGCTACAAGCTCATTGCACGCAAGAACGGAAACGCCATGACCGCCGAAATCTATGTAACGGACGGAGTTGCTCTCGCAGGTCAGCTTGGTCTCTCTTTCGACCCGGCAAAGGTCACTCTCGTTAACAGCGACGGAAGCGCAATTTCAACTCCCGTTATAACCGACATCGTAAAATCTGCGATAACGGAAAACGAGGACACCGCCGTTGTAATCACTCACGAGACCAACACCGATACCTCTCTTGTCGGAACCGACGCAGTTTATTTCGCATGGTTCGCAAATTACACCGCAGTCGTTGACGCAACCTCCGCTCCCGTCAAGATAGCCGAGATAAAATTTACCGTAAATGACGGTGCGACGGGACTTGAAACCGCACTCTCTTTCAAGAAGTCCGCACCCGACGCTTCGACGGGCATCGTAGGCTACAAGTCCGGACTTTTCGTCTGCGCACTTGAAAACGGCAAGAGTGTTTCCCACTACGCCGACAGAACTCCCCTTCTCTCCTATGAAGAGGTGTATGCCGAGAACAACGAATTTGTCGTCACCGACGGAAAGATAGTTGAGTACAACGGTGAGGGCGGCGACGTTGCTCTTCCCGGAGACGCTACCTCCGTAGGCACGGGAGTATTCGATGAAGCGACCGTCTCGGTACTCGTTCCCACAGCAGTGACCGAAATCGAAGAAGGTGCGTTTGCGGCAGGCACGAAGCTCTACGTGTCGCCCAAGGTAAGCGTGACGCTCATCGCCGCATGGAAGGCATTGGGTTATGAGACAATCTACTACGGCGACGTAAACTCCGACGGAAAGGTTGACGCCGCAGACTTCAGCCTCATGATGCGCTCGATGGCAGGCGACGGCACGGCTTCAATGACCGACGACGCAAAGGTTACGGACATAAAGTTCGACGGCAAATTCGGTCTCAAGGATCTTTCTCACTTTGCAAAGTACTTCGCAGGTGCGGCAATCGATATCGGATATCAGGGATAACAATTAAGCTGTAAAAAAGTTTCAAGGTCTACCTTTCAACCGAGAGGCAGACCTTACTTTTATGTGTATTGCGCTTTAAAGCATTTCGGCAAGCTCTTCCGGAGCAGAAACAATAACCTCCGCACCGGCGTTTTCAAGCTCCTCACGGCCGCCGTATCCCCACAGCACGCCGACACAGGGCATACCGTTTCTCTTTGCTCCGAGTATATCGTGTTCACGGTCTCCGACCATAACGCACTTTTCGGGGACGGCGTCATCGCCGAGATTTTTCATAACGTACTTTATCACTTCCGACTTATCCGTGCGGTCGCCGTTCAGCTCAGAGCCGCCGACGAAAGCGAACATTTCGGAAACGCTCTTTTTTCCGCCGCAAAAGTATCTTTCGAGAATACTGCGTGCGAATTTCTCGGGCTTCGACGTTGCAACCGCAAGAGTATATCCTTTTTCGCAAAGCGATTCGAGCATTTCGGGTACTCCCGCATACATCGAGTTTTCGTATATGCCCTTTACGGTATAATACTCACGATAGAGGTCAACGGCACGGTTTCCTTCGTCGAGTCCGAAGCCGCAGTACTTCATAAACTCCTCACGGAGCGGCGGTCCGACAAAGCGGCGCAGTGCCTCGGGGCTTTCGTATTTCACACCGAGCTTATCGAGAGCATACGCCACCGACTTCACTATTCCCGGTGCGGAATCGGAAATCGTGCCGTCGAGGTCGAAAAGCACGTATTTTACATTTTCGGCTTTCAGCATGGCGGCTCAGACTTTAAGGTCAGCGTTTGTTTCACCGACGCCGTACTTTTCGAGAATGGGGTTTACGTAACCGGCAACGAACTCGTCAACCTGAACGTCGGAGCGACCGATATACTTTTCGGGCTTCATTATCTCGTCTATTTCCTCACGGCTGAGGTCGAATGCGGGATCGGCAAGTATTCTCTCGATAAGGTCATTCTTACCGCCCTCTTCCTTGACGTTCTTGCCGGCGGCAATCGAGTGTACACGTATTCTTTCGTGAAGCTCCTGACGGTTTCCGCCCTTCTTGACGGCGTCCATCATTATATTCTCGCTCGCCATAAAGGGAAGCTCTGCCATAAGTCTTGCTCTTACCATTTTGGGATATACAACCAAGCCGTTTGTGACGTTGAGCATGATGTTAAGTATTGCGTCGGTTGCGAGGAAGCCTTCGGCGACGGATATACGCTTGTTTGCGGAATCATCGAGAGTTCTTTCAAACCACTGTGTTGCCGAGGTGAACGCAGGGTTGAGCGAGTTTACTATGACGTATCTTGCAAGTGCGCAGATTCTCTCGCTTCTCATGGGATTTCTCTTATAGGGCATTGCCGACGAGCCTATCTGGTTCTTTTCAAAGGGTTCCTCCATCTCCTTGAAGGACTGGAGTATGCGAAGGTCGTTTGCAAACTTATAGCACGACTGTGCGACGCCCGAAAGCGTTGCGAGTATTGCGGCGTCAACCTTTCTTGAGTAGGTCTGACCCGAAACGGGAACGGCAGCCGCAAATCCGAAGTCCCGGCAGATAAGCTCTTCTACCTTCTTTACCTTATCGTGGTCGCCGTCGAAAAGCTCGAGGAAGGACGCCTGTGTTCCTGTCGTACCCTTTGAGCCGAGCATACGAAGTCCGTCTATTCTGAATTCAAGCTCGTTTATGTCGTAAAGAAGCTCATTCATCCAAAGCGTCGCTCTCTTGCCGACGGTGGTTGTCTGTGCAGGCTGTAGGTGGGTATATCCGAGGCACGGCATGGATTTATACTTAAGTGCGAAGTCCCTGAGATTTGAAAGCACGCCGCAGAGCTTTCCTCTGACAAGCTCCATTGCTTCACGCAGGATTATCACGTCCGTGTTGTCGCCGACATAGCAGGAGGTTGCACCGAGGTGGATTATGGACTGAGCTTTGGGACACTGCACGCCGTATGCGTATACGTGGCTCATAACGTCGTGGCGAACCTCCTTCTCACGCTTCTCGGCAACGTCGAAGTTTACGTCGTCGGCGTGAGCTTCAAGCTCGGCTATCTGTTCGTCCGTGATACCGAGTCCGCACTCCTTTTCCGCCTTGGCAAGCGATATCCAGAGCTTTCTCCATGTGCGGAATTTCTTTTCGGCTGAGAAGAGATACTTCATCTCGTCGGACGAATATCTTGTTGAAAACGGGCTTTCATAGTTTGTGTAATCTGTCATTTTCGGCACTCCGTATCTTTTGAATTG
>CAKSCN010000185.1 GCA_934444485.1 uncultured Eubacteriales bacterium
CTCGGCAGGCGACGAGGGAGTTGTACCCTCTTTTGTTGAGAAACAGCACCGACTGCTCTTTTTTCGCAAGACGTTCGCTTAGCTTTCCGAAGAGAGTGTCTCCGATGAGCCGATTCTTTCCGTGTTCGTCCGTCTCGTGCGGTGCCTCACGCAGATCGCTTACAGTCACCGTAGGAAGCATGGCATTTCCGTACCTCTCGGTTAGCTTTACGAGATTGTACCTCCCGTCCTCCGCTTTCTTGAAGCTCTCAAGAGAGGGTGTAGCCGAGGAAAGCACCATTAGCGCATTCGAGTGCGCACAGCGGAAGCGTGCAATGTCACGTGCGTGGTACTTGGGGTTCATGTCGGACTTGAACGACGATTCCTGCTCTTCGTCAAGAACTATCATTCCGAGTTTCGGTACGGGAGCAAACACAGCGGAGCGTGTGCCTATGACTATGTTTCCTGCCGAAGACTTTATTTTTCTCCATGCGTCGGTGCGCTCTCCGGCGGAAAGTCCCGAATGAATGACCGACACTCTGTCGCCGTAACGCTCGATGAAAATACGCACTGTCTGCGGCGTGAGCGCAATCTCGGGAATGAGGATTATCGCATCCTTGCCGTCGGCGATAACGGCGTCGGTCATCTTCTGAATAACCTTCGTCTTGCCGCTTCCCGTGACGCCGTAAAGAAGCGCCGCATTTGCACTTTCGGCACTGTACAGTCCGAGAAGCTTGCGGAAAGCCGACTGCTGTTCGTCCGAAAGTGCGATTTCTTCCTGCGCCGCACCGGAGTCAGACGCCGAATAAGGGTTTCGTTCGACCTTTTCCGCACATGACTTTACCGCACCCTTTTTGATAAGCGCAGTGATAACAGCCGCACTTATGCCGAAATTTTCCGCAAGCGCACTTCGTGTCATCGGGGGATTCTCGGATATTATCTTCAGCGATTCCTTTTGAAGCTTCGTGTAGTCACGGCAACTCTCGTCAAGTATGCGCTCAAGCTCTTCACCGTAAAATTCGGGAACTATAAAATTCTCGGTTTTTGTGTTTACGGTAAAGGAAAGCTCGTTATTTGCCTTTATAATCTTCCTTGATATAAGACGCCGCACCGCCGCCGATGCACTCTCGTCGCTTTCAAAGTTTGACGCAATGTCCGAATACTCCGGTGTGTTTTCGCCGATGTAGCCGACAAGGCGCAGCTCACTGTCCGAAAGCTTCTTTGACGACGAATCGTAGGGAAGAAGCGAGTAAAACGTCCTTGACTTTACGCCGACGCCCGTCGGAAGTATTGCCTTAACCGCTTCGCCGAACGTGCAGAACAGAGTGTCCTTCATAAAGGCGCACAGAGCCGTCAGATCTTCGCCGAGAGAAAACTCGCCGAGCGGAAGTCCGTAAAGCGGCTTCACCCTTTTTGCGTCGGTTTTGTCGGACAGAGACGTTACAAGTCCAAGCTTGAAACGGTTGCCCTGACCGAACGGCACCACCGCAAGACTGCCGCAGTGTATGCTGCCCGCAAATTCTTCGGGAACTGAATATGAGTACGGAATATCCGCACTGTACGGAACGTCGAGAATGTGAATCCCGGCGTAGAGCCTGCTCTCGGGCATTCCCGACACTCCTTTCGGTTGAATTTTTGCGTGACCTTACGCTTTTATTTGCACTCCTCCTCGGAGAATACGCCTGTTGCGGAGTCCGCACCGTTTTCGTCGCTGAGAAGCATCTTGGGAGCGTTGTCGCCGATGAGAATGTCGCCGTTGTCAATCATCTCTATTGCAGCCTTTACGGGTTTTTCGTCGATGTATTCCTTCTTGAGCGGCTGACGGTCGTATGCGAGCTTGCGTATTGCCTTCTCGTGAACCGCCTGCTCTGTAGACTCTGCCTCACGTGCGATCATCTGCTTGCCGGTTACGTATCTTGCTGCCTTTGCGGCTGCGATTACGAGGGTGTATCTGTTGTACTTGTCCTTGGAAAGCTCTTTAATTGTAGGGTTTATCATGATATATCTCCTTATACTCTGTGTATTGTATTTTTCAAATTTGTTTACGTATGTATCTGCCGTATCAGCCGAAAAACGTGTCGAGTACGTCTCTGTGAAATTCGGGTTTAAGCGAGAAGGATTTCACTGCCGCCATTATGTCAGCCGCCGCCTCCTTTGCCATGCCGCCCTTGTTTACCACAAAGCAGTCGTAAAGGAAAGCGTAGGGAGCTTCCTTCTTTGCCGCCGAGAGACGCTTCGCTATCACTTCTTCACTCTCCGTGCCTCTTCCCCTGAGTCTCTTTTCAAGCTCCTCGTAGCTCTCCGGGGAGATGAAAACGAACAGTGCGTCGGGGCATACCTTTTTCACCTGCATTGCTCCCTGAACTTCAATCTCGAGAATGACGTTCTTTCCGCTCTCGAGCATCCTGTTCACGAAGTTTTTCGGTGTGCCGTAGAAATTTCCGCTGTATTCGGCATACTCGAGAAAATTGCCGAGAGCGATGTTTTCCTTGAAGTTTGCAACCGAGGTGAAAAAGTAACTGATACCGTCCGTTTCTCCCTCTCTCGGCGCACGTGTGGTCATTGAAATCGAGTACGCAAATTCATCCGGGTACATCTTGAAAAGCTCGGAAAGAACCGTTCCTTTTCCCGCACCGGACGGACCTGACACTACCAAAAGCCTGCCTTTCTTACTCATCCTCTTCACCGTCGCTTTCACTGTCGGCGGAGTCGTCTCCGCTTATTCTGTTTGATATGGTCTCAGGTTGAATTGCCGAGAGAATTATGTGGTCGCTGTCGGTTATGATAACGGCTCTCGTGCGTCTGCCGCTTGTCACGTCGATAAGACGTCCTGCGTCCCGTGCGTCGGAAATGTATCTTTTTACCGGTGCGGAGTCGGGGCTTGCGAGAGCAATTACACGGTTTGCCGAAACCATGTTGCCGAATCCGATATTAATTAGCTTCATTACTGCAATCTGTCCTTTCGTCACATGCCTGCGGTTTATTCGAGGTTCTGTATCTGCTCTCTTATTTTCTCCGCTTCGCTCTTTGCGTCAACTACCATCTTCGCAAGCTCTGCGTCGTTTGCCTTCGAGCCTGTGGTGTTTATCTCACGGTTTATCTCCTGAAGAAGAAAGTCTATCTTCCTGCCGACGGGAACTATCTTGTCCGACGCAAGAGCCTCGGCGAGCATACTGCGAAGACTCTTGATGTGGCTCGTGAGTCTCACAATTTCCTCATCGACCGCCGCCTTGTCGGCAAAGAGAGCAACCTCCGCAACGAGTCTCGACTCATCGAGAGTACCGCCGTCCGTAAGCTCCGCTATACGCTGTATGAGACGCTCACGGTAATTTTCGACTATCATCGGCACTCTTGCGCTCACGTTCTTTATGTATTCGTCGAAGAAAGGGAGCTTTCCGAGAATGTCCTCCGTAAGACGTTCACCCTCGGTCTTCTTCATGCCGAAAAACTCTTCAAACGCCGGAACAAGCGCCGGGCGGAGTCTCTCCCAAAGCTCGTCCGCAGTTTCCTCTTTTGGCTTTGCCGCCTCGAAAACATCCTGCTGACGTGCAACCGTCATAACGCTTATGTCGTCGGTGAGACCATAGTCGTCACGGAGCGAGTAAAGGCACTTGAGATAGCTTTTGAGGTAAGCCTCGTTGATAACCACAAGGTCCTCGTCCGTGTCTGAACACTTTTCCGCCGAAATGTATATCTCGATTTTTCCTCTCGTCGTATATTCGGAGATAAGATTTTTGATCTTCTCTTCAAGCCTGTTGTAAATCTTCGGCATTTTGCAGGTGATGTCCGTAAAACGGGAGTTTACCGACTTTATCTCGACCGTAAACTCATAGCCGCCGCTTTGCGTTTTTGCTCTGCCGAACCCCGTCATGCTCAGTATCATAACTGCCGTTCCTTTCGTTATGGATACAATTATCCGATATTAAATCCATCATACAATTATACAACTTTTTCCCCGTTTTGTCAAGGGCTTGAGATAAAGTTCAGCTT
>CAKSCN010000186.1 GCA_934444485.1 uncultured Eubacteriales bacterium
GACCGGAGTCGCCGCTCTTGCGGTGCTCGTCGGCACGGCTCACGGCAGATACAAGAAGCCTCCGAAGCTCGATATCGAAAGAATCGCCGACATCAAGAAGGCGACCGGCATACCCCTTGTTCTTCACGGCGGCTCAGGTATTCCGGACGATCAGATAGTCTCTTCCATTAAGGCAGGTATCAGAAAGATAAACTTCGGCACCGACGTCTGCTATTCCTTCCTTGACGGTGTGTTCGGCGTTTCGAGAGACATCGTCGCAATAGACCTCTTCATGAAAGAGCCGATAAAGGCGGTTAAGGCGTTCGCACTTTCCAAGATAAACCTTCTCGGCGCAGCGGGAAAGGCGTAAGCTATGGGTAAGGCGAAAATTGTAGGCATCGGCGCTTGCGTAATGGACACACTTATCACCGTGCCGCATTATCCCACCGAAGACACAAAGCTCCGTGCCGAGGGAACGGTGCTTGCCGGCGGCGGACCTACCGCAACCGGAATAGTCGCCGCATCAAAGCTCGGTGAGTCCTGCGGCTTTATCGGCGTGCTGTCGGATGACTCTTCCGGCCACTTTCTGCGTGAGGACTTTGCGAAATACGGCGTTGACTGTGAGAACGTCGATATGATCCCCGGTCACCGTGCGTTTACCTCGTGCATATGGCTCAGCCGTGAAAGCACCTCGAGAACCTGCGTGTTCGACAAAGGCGACCTTCCGCCGCTTGTACTCGACGAAAAGAAGAAACAGGCGATAAGAGACGCCGAGATCCTCATGCTTGACGGCAACGAGCTGAATGCGGCGGTCGAA
Source organism: uncultured Eubacteriales bacterium (assembly GCA_934444485.1). Lineage (GTDB taxonomy): Bacteria > Bacillota > Clostridia > Oscillospirales > CAG-382 > CAKSUT01. The sequence goes on from CAKSCN010000186.1 coordinate 797, forward strand.
GCGGCGAAAATCGCACGTGAGTCCGGCACAAAGGTGCTTTACGACGCCGGCGGACTCTATGAGGGCATTGAGAAACTACTTCCTTACGTCGATATACTCATACCGTCGAAGGAATATGCACTCGGCTTTACCGGCAAGAGTACGGTGGAAGAAGCGGCAAAGGAGCTTTACGATAGGTATAACCCCGAGGTAGTCGTCATAACAACCGGAAAGACCGGCGGCATAATGTATTGCGGCAAAGAAGTGATACACTATCCCATATATCCTGCCGAGGTCGTTGACTCCAACGGTGCCGGAGACGTGTTCCACGGTGCGTTTGCGGCGGCTCTCGCAAAGGGCTTTGATTTTGAGAAGGCGTGCCATTTTTCAAGTGCCGTGTCGGGACTCAAGTGTACCGGAGTCGGTGCGAGAAGAAGTGTCCCCGATTATGACACAACAGTAAAATACTTAAAGGAGAACGGTTACAATGTATAAGAGAACTTGGAATAAAAAGTACGGCAAAAGCGAAATTTATACAAGAGAAGACAGCTACTGTCAGCTTGTCGAGATAGATATGGTAAGACTCGCTCCCGGCGAAAAAAAGACCTACCGTGAAGCCGATAAGGAGTACGGTCTCGTTATCCTCGGCGGCTCGTGCGACGTTGTGGGAGAAGGCTTTGAGTATAAGGGAATAGGCAAGAGAAAGGACGTTTTCGACGGTCCTGCTACCTGCGTGTACGTTCCGAGAAACACTGAATTTACCATAACCGCTGTTACCGAGGTTTCGATAGCGGTGTCGAAGTCCCCCTCGTGGCGTGACCACAAGCCGGTTCTCATAAAGCCGGAGGACGTCGTAATAAAGGATATGGGCAAGCCCGGCTGGCAGAGACAGGCTCACTTCATCCTTGCCGAGAACGTCGATGCGGATATCCTCTATATCGGAGAGGCTTACGTCAAGGGCGGTCAGTGGGCAAGCTATCCTCCCCATAAGCACGACGACGACAATATGCCCACAGAGGCGGCTACCGAGGAGATATACTACTATGAGTTCAAAAAGCCCGAGGGCTTCGGCATTCAGAGAGTATACACCAAGGAGGGCGACGTTGACGAGGTGTACGTCGTAAAGAGCGGCGACTTCGTTGAGATTCCGAGAGGATATCATCCTTTCCACACCGCTCCCGGCTACGATAACTACTATCTCTGGATAATGGCAGGCAAGGACAGAGGCTTCTTCATGACGACCGACGAGGATCATAAGTGGCTTAATAACTGATTTACAAACGGGCGGAGCTTTTGCGTCAGGCAGATACCGCACATTTGGCTTTGACAAGGAGTTACCATGAAATACTTACTCGGAATAGACTTCGGCGGCGGTGCGTCAAAGGCAACGCTTCTCACGACGGGGGGCAAAATCGCCGCCTCCAATACCGTCGAGTACCCCACATACCACCCCGAGAACGGTTGGTGCGAACAGAATCCCGACGACTGGTACTGCGCCCTATGCGAGAATACCAAAGCACTTCTCGATAAGAGCGGCGTTAATCCGTCCGATATTCTCACCGTCGCAATAGATTCCGCAACGCATACGTTCCTATTTACCGACGAAAACGGAAAGCCCCTTTATCCGGCAATACACTGGACGGACTCCCGAAGCACAGAGGAGTCGGCGTATCTGCGTGAAAATTATCTCGACCTCATTCTCAAAAAGACTTTCCATAAGCCCGATACCATCTGGACTCTTCCGCAGATAATGTGGCTTAAAAAGCACCGTCCGGAGGTTTTCTCGGGTGCCCGAAAGATATTCTTCGAGAAGGATTATATCCGTTATAAGGTCACGGATGTTTACTGCACCGACTTCATCGAAGCTGAGGGAAGTATGCTGTTCGACTGCGAAAAGCTCGAATGGTCGAAGGAGCTTTGCGATATCGCAGGACTCGATATGTCGATTCTTCCGCCCATAGTCAAGCCTACCGACGTTATCGGCAAGGTTACGGAAAAAGCGGCTTCCGAAACGGGGCTTGCAGCAGGTACTCCTGTAATCTGCGGAACCACGGATACCGTAATGGAGGTCTTTGCGTCGGGGGCTGTGTCGAAAGGTCAGATGACCGTAAAGCTTGCGACGGCTGGACGCATATGCGTCATTACAGATAAGCCTTATCCCAACCGCCACCTTATCAATTATTCCCACATCGCCGACGGTCTATGGTATCCCGGAACGGCAACCAAATCCTGCGCCGCATCATACCGTTGGTACAGAGATACCTTCGGCGGCAATTACCGTGAGCTTGACGCAGAGGCGGAGAAAGTGCCGATAGGCTGTGACGGCGTGATATTCAATCCCTACCTCAACGGTGAACTTACCCCATATGCCGATCCGCTTCTCTGCGGTAGCTTTATAGGACTCCGCGCAGGTCACGGCAGGGGACACTTCAGCCGCGCCGTAATGGAGGGAGTTGCGTTCTCGCTTCTCGACTGTAAAAACGCACTCGAAGAGATAGGCATTCCGCACGAAAACGAGGCCGTAATAATAGGCGGCGGTGCGGCAAGTCCCATATGGCGCAAAATCACCGCTGATGTACTCGGAATTACCGTGTTTACGACAAAGAGCAGTGATTCCTCACTCGGCTCCGCAATGCTTGCCGGAATTTCGGCAGGAGTCTTTGCTTCTCCCGAGGACGCAGTCGCAAGGTGCATGGAAAAGGATACCGTCACTGTACCGAACCCCGAGAACACGGCAAAATACGCAGAGGTGTTCAGAAAATATAAGGCGGTGCATGACGCACTCGAGCCGATTTACCACGGCGAATATTAAGAAAAAAGTCGGGCGTTGTTTTTAGCGACAGCGTCCGATGCTCTTTTGTCAAGTTTTCTGCCCGTTTGCGCAAATTGTGCGGCTGTCCTTGACAAATAAAGAAAAAGAGTGTAAAATCTGAAAGAAAAAACACTTATTTGAAAGGCGGATTTGTTATGAGTACAAAGGAAAAGAAGGTCGGTATATCAATCGGTGCCTTGCAGGCAAAGTATGGCGACAAAAAGGCTCTCGAGCTTGCGAAAAAAGCCGGAGCGGACACTGTGGATTTCAGCACCGATATGAGCGCTTTCGATTACAGAGATCCGAAG
>CAKSCN010000187.1 GCA_934444485.1 uncultured Eubacteriales bacterium
GTATATCCGGAGCGAGAAACGATCTCGAACAGACGACACCGTATAAGATAGAGATAACCGACAGTGACGGTTCCGTGAAGTCATACGATTTCTATATGTCGCAGAACATACACAACTGTGTTTTCTCGGACAGTGAAGGCAATTTCTTCGGAATTACTCCGAGCGACGCAGAGAAACTGCTCCTTCGCACCGAGTTTGCATACGTTTATGCTGAAGGTACTCTTCCGTCCGCAACCTTCTCGTGCGACGTCGAGGTCAACGGCGTTGTGCAGTCCCGCAGCGCCGAGCTTAAAGCGAATAAGTACAACTGGAATGTTACGACAGTAAGCGGCGAAAGCAAAGAATGTACGTATGACGGCACAGCCGCAAGTACGAACTACATAAAGCTCTCCGCAGGCGGCACATATGCCTTTAACTTCACCGAGCAGCCCGACACCGTAATGATACGCATTGCCGACGGTGAAAAAACGCTTTTCTCTGGTACTCCAGACGAGTTCGGCGAATCTGCGATATCACGTGACAACGACACCGATTACACGCTTGAATTGACGGCGACTTATCTGCAGAACGATTCACGTGACTACAGTGGCGATGTGACATTTTCCGCAAAGGCGCTGTACGATGTACCGACAACCTACAGAGTGCAGGATTCGAGCGTCGGCATAGGAGAGTTCACGATTGTTGATATCGAGAATGCAAATCCAGGCGAGACTTTCTCCGTATCGGGTGATATGTACCTTGCCGATGACGTTCGTGTACAGGAAAACGGCGGAAAATTCTTTGCCATTATCCCGGCGGATTTCAAGTGCGAAGCAAACGGCGAAAGCGAGCTCAGCTTCACTTCATCGGAATGGGGACTTACCAAGATTTCGCTTCCCGTCCGTGAAAAGAACAATTTCGAGACATATGACGGAATTAACCGTTCCTCCGCCGCACTTAACTTCACAGACGCCGCAAAGAACCAATATCGTGAGGCAGTCGCCTCGGTTCTTCCGAACAGTGAACGTCACAAGTATTGGACAAACAACGATGATTTCGTTGCTCCCTGCAAAGGCGACTACTCCAATTTCGGCAGAATTCTTGTCATGAGCGATGATGAAGCGGTACACAACATCGGTATCGACATCTACGCCGAGGAAGGAACTTCTGTAAATCCCACGCATAACGGAAAAGTTGTGTTCGCCGGTGAGCTTTCTCTCACAGGAAAAACGATTATTATCGACCATGGCTTTGATGTGTTCTCTTACTATTTCCATCTCGGCTCTATCGACTGCTCGGTCGGAGATACGGTTGCGAAGAATTCCGTTATAGGAACGGTTGGTTCGACAGGCTTCCTTGTTGAAGATACCTCCTATATGCTCTTTGCCGTCTCTATAGGCTCCACCTACACAAACCCCGTTTCCGTATTCAAGTGGGGAATAAAGATACCGGAATAATTCGGAAAACACCGTAACGACATGAATTTAAGGCAACTCGGGACACAAATCCTTCGGGTTGCCTTTTTGCTGTTATGTAGGGTTCGGTTCAGCTATTGTTTGTTTCGCCGAGTATTTTCTTCAGCTCGTCCATAAATGTGCTTATATCCTTGAACTGCCTGTATACCGAGGCGAAGCGAACATACGCCACCTCATCAAGCGACTTTAGCTTCTCCATTACCAATTCTCCTATTTCCGTCGAAGGTATTTCCGTTCGCATCGAGGCAAGGAGCTGAGATTCGATATCGTTTGCCGCTTTTTCGATTTCCCCGATAGAAACAGGGCGCTTCTCGCAGGCTTTTATCATTCCGTCGAGCATCTTTCGTTTGTCAAACTGCTCTCGGCTCTTATTCTTCTTTATAACCGAAAACGTCACAATGTCAACGGTCTCAAACGTCGTAAATCTCTTTCCGCAGGCAAGACACTCTCTTCTGCGTCTTATGCTCGAATAGTCGGAATTCGGTCTCGAATCGAGAACCTTTGACTCAATATTACCGCATACGGGACATTTCATTTTTTCTTTCCTTTCATTCTCAAAGTGTCAATGTGTGGTTTATTTAAATAATTTGCTTACCTTTTCTCTTTCGCAAAAAAGCTCATCGGCGTCGGAAAAATTGCTTCGATACACTTCAATGCAATAGTCGCCTTTATACCCAAGACCGCATAGCTTTTCGTAAATGCGAACTGCATCCGCCGAACCGCCGAGGGGAAGGGTACACACTCCGTTTGAGTAGTTGTTGAGGTGAACCTGAACTATTCTTCCGCTCATGGCGTCTATCATATCACTGATTTCCTTGCCTGCACGAAGAACCTGCTTTATATCGAGCGCAAAACCGATATCGGGAAATTCATTTTTCAAAACAGAGATAAGCCCGGTATTCTCGGAACGGAACATTGTTACGTTTTCCTGCGTGAACATAATGCCGGCAGCTTTTGCTTCCGATACAAGCCTTCCGTAAACATTCAAAAGCTTTTCCTCCGGAAGCTGTGACAGTGCGTCATCACGAGTCTGAATTTTCTCACCGTGAAAGATAAAGTATTTTGCTCCGAGTATCGCCGCCGCTTCAAAGAAACGCTTGTATATTTCGATGCCGTCGTTTACACGAGGCTCATATCCGGAAAAGAAAAACATATGCTCGGCTGCAGACAAAAACGGGTGAAAGCTTATTATCTCCGTTCCGCCGTTCTTTGCAGCTTCGGAAAGCTCACGAAGCTTTTGCGGCGTCATTTCGCTGAACGAGTTCATGAAGACCTCAGTCACCGGTGTATGTGCGTCGGCAACTTTTTTAAGAGCTTCAAAAACAGATTCGGGATAAAAACAGGCAGTGGATACGCCGACCCTTGACATTGATTTTAACGTCCTTTCTGAAAAACAACAAAACATTCACTTATAACAAAGGAGAAAAACGATGAAAACGAAATTAATACGCTATTTCAACAGCACCGACAAAGCCGCCGTAAACTACACAAAGCATTCGCTCGAGGCCGTCATATTGCTTTGCGTTGTTCTGGTAATTTACATATCAAAGCTTGCAGGGCAAAGCGATCTTGCGTACTTCCGACTTCTCGAAAGAGCGTTTCACATTCTTGACAGCGCAGTTTACGGAGTTTTTATCGCCGTAGGCTTCGGATATCTTGCCGATGTAGTTATAAAGCACGACAACCTCCGCAAAACCGACCGCCGCTAATGCATCGTTCGCAGTCAGTCACGCAGTTATTATACGCCACAATGAAGATTATATCATAAATTTCTGTTCCTGCAATGACGAAAGAGTGAAATTTTACAGTGAAATTCTACTGTTTTTCACTCAATCGGCGTTTGTTCCGCTTTTGCTGAAGAGTTTGTGCGGCGATGCGCCGTATTCGTTCTTAAACACTCTGCTGAAATAGTTGTAGTCTGTAAATCCAACCTTCTCCGAAACCTCAGACACAGAAGTCTTTGTCGTTTTCAGCATATTGTACGCCGCCGAAAGCCTGCGTTTGCGTATGTACTCGGCAACTCCCATTCCGCAATCAGCCTTAAACGCTTCGTAAAGCTTTGTCCTGCTGGTTCCGGAATACTCGCAAAGCGCACTTATCTTGATATCCTCCGAAATATGCTCCTCTATATATTCCTTTGACAACCGTGTAATTCTGTCGTTGGTGGGGGCGATAAGCTCCTTTAGCAGAATGAAGTTTGTGCATATTTCAAGAAGCTTCGCCGCAGCATTGATTTGTTTTCGGCTTCTGTGCTTGAGTCCTTTCGTGCTTGACTGTATGCCGTATTTTTTGTTTATGTCGGCGACAAAAGCGGAAAGCTCGTCTTTGTCCTTTATATCCGTAATCTGACCGAACATAATATAGCCTATTGTTCTGTTTTCCGCTTTAAGGGGGATTGTGGCTTCGACAAGAC
>CAKSCN010000188.1 GCA_934444485.1 uncultured Eubacteriales bacterium
GAATAAAACAGCACACCGTCGAACGAGGACAGGCTCGGCAAAAAGGAAGACGGAGAAAGGAAAAGGTTATGTTGGAATGGCTCAAAAACATTCTCGGAAGCGGCTACACCGATGAAATCGACAAACAGGTGTCGCAGGAAATCGGGAAAATATTTGTCTCAAAGGCAGATTTTAACACGAAATCCGAGGCACTCAAAGCCGCCGAAAAGACAGTGAAAGAGCGAGACTCTCAGCTTGAGGCACTCAAGGCGTCCTCCGGAGACGCAGACGCTCTCAAGAGGCAGATCGAAACTCTTCAGACGCAGAACATCGAGGCGAAGAAGACTTACGAGGCGGAACTTGCCAAGATAAGGCTTGACGGTGCCGTCGATACGGCGCTTTCCTCGGTCGGAGCGAGAAATCCGAAGCTTCTTAAAGGCGCTTTGGATATGTCAAAGGTGAGTCTCGACGGTGAAAACCTCAAAGGACTTACCGAGCAGATTGAGGCAATCAAGAAAACCGACGCTTACCTCTTCAACGAGGAAAGCAAGCCGCAAACGGCAACATTACCAATGTTTTTGCATAGAAAGCCGCAAAAGCAGTTGACATACACAGTGAGTTTTGATATAATTAAGGCGTGAGTTTACAATAGCAGCGCAAGCGGTACTTCGGAGGTGAAACTGTGGGCGTACTCGAATTTCTCTTCGGGAAAAAGACGTTCGGCAAGCGAAAGACGGCGTTCAAAAGGAATGAATGTGAAGCCGAACCGAAAGACTGCGCCTTTTCCCGAAACGGCAAAGTATATCTGAATGTACCGTATGCCGAAAAGGAGCGTGCGAAAGCTCTCGGCGCACGTTGGGATCGGAATATCAAAAAATGGTACTTCGAAGGCGACGTCGGAAACTATGCAAAATTTGCGGATTGGCTGTCCGACAGCGACGAGATAACAATCGCCTTCGATTACATTTATGCCATTGAAAGGCCGAGAACCTGCTATAAATGCGGCGGAAAAACCAGAGTCGTCGGTCTCGCATTGGGGGAACACGCAGTAATCTCAAACGACGGCGGAGTGCGTGAATGCTCATATTTTGAAGATACCGTCGACTCGCAGAATCTTTATGTGACATGGGAGCTTTGCGAGGATAAAATTCCTCCGGCACTGCTCGAGTACTTGAAGAAGAACTACAATGTCCATGTCGGAAGCTCAAAAATCGGCGGAGTGTACTTTGCGAACCACTGTGATTGCTGTGGCGCAATACAGGGATCAAACTACCTTGCCGAGGAGGACTTGTGCTTTGCCGACGAAACTCCGGAAAATATCAGAGAGCTGAAAAAGTATATAATTTACTCGATTGGAATAGATGAAGACTTGGTTCTCGATTGGAATATCGGTTACTCCGGAAAAGACGATGTATATTTGAAGTACGCAGCCCTCCGAGAGCTGAAGCTTCCGCAGAGCAAGTACGACGACGTGATTACATACAAGGAGCTTTACAATCCGTAAACGCCGTCAATGCGTATAAACCGTATGGAGGGGAATATGAAAACAGCTGAGCTTACCGAAAAAATGATAGCATTTTCAAAAGGAAATATACACGACATCGACCATTTTATTCGTGTGTGGACGTATGCGAAGACCATAGGCGAGCTTGAAGGTGCGGACGCCGAAACGCAGTTTATCATTGAAGCCGCCGCCCTTGTACATGATATTGCGTGTCCGCTGTGCCGTGAAAAATACGGCAACACAAACGGCAAAAACCAAGAAAGAGAGGGCGAAAATCTTACCCGTGAGTTTCTTGGCGACAGCGGACTTTCCGGCAATGTAATCGACCGCATAGCGTACCTTGTCGGGCATCACCACACCCTCTGCGGTATCGACGGATTGGACTATCAGATTCTTATCGAAGCCGATTATATCGCAAATGCGTCCGAAAACGGGTACGATAGTCACAACGTCGGCGCTTTTACGGAGAAGTATTTTAAGACTGAGTCCGGCAAACGCATTGCAAAGTCGGTGCTTTGCGAAGGCAAGTTACAAAGGAAAGCGTGACGGAATTTCGGATTGTCGGCGGAAAACCTGTGTCCGAGGCGTTTATTTTGGCAATGCGGCTTATCGGAAAAATTCTGAGGGGCACACGGGACGGTCATTTTCCGCTTTGCGGCATGACATAAACCTGCACGGGCAGTGAGACGGCACTTTTGCACTCACTGTCTTTTTTGCACGTGTGAAAGTTATTAAGTTTGTCTTAACTCTATTGACAACAGCCGAAAGCGGTGATATAATAAACTAACAAGCATTAGCAAAGGCGGCGGTTATCAAAGAGAGCGGCTGATATAATGCGGCACAAACGCAGAATTGCGGTTTACGGCAACGGCACCGCACTCGCAGAAAGGAACGGTATGGTAATAGAAGTAAATCCCGACGAAACAAAACGTGCCGAGGCTTTCAGGCTTTGGATGAATGCGCCGAACCCGATGGTGACGGTCTTTAAAACAATCGATGTGACAAACGCACTGAGGTACAGCAAAAGAAAAGGGTACAAATTCAACATGGTGATGTGCCGATGTATCGGAAAGGCCGCAAGCGACATTGAGGAATTCTTTCTTCTGCCGGTGGGCGGCAAGCTCATGAAGTACGACAGCATTGCTGTAAACACCATCGTGAAAAACAAAACCGGCGAGGTCAGCTCATGCGATATCGAGTATTGCGGCGACTTTGACAAATTCAACAGCGACTATCTTTATTACACCGGCAAGGTGAGAAACACCTGCGAAAATCACGACCTCACCGAGTGCATGGTCATCGGCACCTCCGCACTCAGCGAATACGACATTGACGGCGTGGTCGGTATGTACAGCGGCATTTACAATAACCCCTTCGTTTTTTGGGGCAGGTACAGCAAAGGCTTTTTCAAAACAACGCTGAAGGTTTCCTTTCAGTTTCACCATACGCAAATGGACGGTGCGCACGCCGGCAAATTTCTTGAGCTTCTTCAAAATAACATAAACGAACTGAAATGAGGTATATATGAACTACAAAGTAATTGACAGAGACAAATACTACAGAAAAGGCGTATTCCGACACTTTTCCGAGGACTGCAAGTGTTCAACCTCAATGACGGCAAGAGTAGACGTCACGTCGCTCAAAGAGTATTCCAAAGAGACAGGCACGAAGTTTTACATAAACTTTCTGTACATTCTCGCAAAGGTTTTGAATTCACGGGACGATTACAGGATGGGCTATCTTTGGAAAACCGACACACTGATCTGCTACGACAAAATAAATCCTACGCAGTACATTTTCCACGACGACACCGAGACCTGCACTCCGGTTTACACCGAGTATTACGAAGACTACGGTAAGTTTTACGCAGAGTGCGCACAAGATATCAAGAGAGCGAAACAGACGCACGAATACGGACTCGATATGGCAAACCACCCGAATTGGTTCGATGCGTCGTACATATCATGGCTGAGCTACGATTCACTCAACATCGAGCTTCCCGACGGTCATCTTTTCTTTGCGCCAATAATAAACTGGGGCAAGTACAGAGAGGAAAACGGACGGCTCATGATGCCCGTCACCGTGAGACTCAACCACGCAATAGCCGACGGATATCTCGTCGCAAAGGTGTTCGGACTCCTTGAAGAGGAAATTAAAAGGTTTACCTCAAAGAGCGCTCGATAAACGCTTCACGGCGCAATAATATGGCTATACCCCTTGTACCGCTAAAGATACAGGGGGCATTTGTAGTCACGCACGCACCGCTCCGAAGCGGCTGTCGCCGTACTTCACCCTCA
>CAKSCN010000189.1 GCA_934444485.1 uncultured Eubacteriales bacterium
ATTCTATCCCTGCGTCTTCAAGCTCCACTCCAAGTCTGATAAAGCTCTCAGACGCAGACTTGCCGTCACTATCACCGATAAGAAAATCATCCTCCGGAAAATAGAGTGCGGTTCTTATGCCGCTTTTACCGCAGGAGGCAACGTATGAAAGCCTTGCGGTTTCTGTACAAAGCTGTGCAACACTGTCCCAGCCCGGCTTCTGCGGCAAAAAGTGCGGGCGCATTCCGTACATAAGTCCTCTGTCACGTCCACTGACAAGAGACATAAAGTTAAAGAGGTTTATACCACGTATTAACTGATAGTTCACGGTATACCGCATTTCCTCCTGCGTCAAGCCGGTGCTGTAGACCGAAAAGGTTTCGGATAGAGCTGTTTCACTGCCGTTTATGTGTGATGCCGATGACGCATATCTCGGGAAAAATGAGGTCTCTACCTCGTCTGATATTGCACGTCCGTTGCTGTGCGGAAATATCTGCCGCCATATTGCGTCAACACCCGGCACGTCCATTCTCGAAAGTGAGGACGTGAAGCTTCCGTAACCGTTGCTCCGTACTCTCGAAGGAGAGTGTTCGCCGTCAAGATGCCCGCCGAAGAGAATGCCGTTTTCTCGGCACCACTGCTGCAAAGGAGCGAGAAAGTTGCGGTCGAAAAGCTCTGCGCAGAGATGCGAATAATCTATCCTCGCTTTCTTCTGTGCCTCTGTTTTACAGCTTTCTCTGCCGCATATATACGGTAAGTAGTCAAGTATATCATAGCCGTATTTCTCTCGAAAGAGCTTGTCAAAGTCCCTTGTCCATGCAGGAAAGGCGGCTTGGGGTTCGTCTGTGAAAATGAGCCTTACTGTCTTGCCGAGATGCCGTCCGAGGTGCTTCTTGTAACCTTCATAGGTACATTCAATAAATGCCTTTGTCACAAGCGGATCAAGGAGATTTACAAAGTTTAAGTTTCCTCCGCATCGTTCATTTATGAAGTACTCATACTTCGCATGGTCATTTGAGTAAACTCTGCTTCCGTTGCTGTCAAACATTGCAAGCGGTTCTGTATCGCCGTCTCCCGGTTTTCTTTCGGCAAGTTCTTTTACTTTGGCATCGGGATACATCTCAAGTACTTTTCCGCATCCGCCGCCTGACGGCCAGCCGCCCTCGTCGTAAAGCCACATAACCATACCCAGCTCTTCGGCAAGATCGGCGGCATATGCGACAAGGTTAAAAAATTCTTCGCCGGGATACGGCATATCGAGATGTGTGCGAAGCCCGGCGTCGGGACGAAAACCGTTCGGCATAGGGAGAACGTAAAAGCACCTTACGCCGTTATTGTAAAAATCGGTCAGCTGGCTTTTTATGGTTTCCCTGTCAACCTTGCTGTTCCATACCCAAGCAAAATACGGATGAAATTCGATTGGGGGATTCAGAAAAAGACCGAGATCAAATGCATTTGATTTTTCCATTGCGGTCACTCCTCTCAGTGATGAACTCTTGAATGTCAAAATGGTCATAGTAAAATAATTATATCATTTGTTTCGGTACTTTTCTATCAAAAAAAAGCGTTTTCGGTAATAAAAGTATGAAGAAAAAAGCAGAATCTGTTTTGAAGAGCATTTCTGACAGCTTTGAAAGTACTACGCATATATTGCCGTTACTGCGCTTTAAGTAAAAAAACGGGAGATTTTACTCTCCCGCCTCAGATTCATGTTCAGCTTTCGGGTACGGTAACACCGGGAAGAAGGGGAAGATATATAGTCTGACCGACGTCTATCTGATCCGCATTTGCGATGTTGCTGAGCTTCAGAATGTCTCTGTAGTACTTCTCGTAATCAATGCCGAGATTCGAGCAGATAAGCGAAATGTACTCGCCTCTCTTTACCTTGTACGGGAAGAATTCGAGTCCTTCGTCGTTGCGCACCTTGTTGTCATCAGCAGGAGGCGGCGTTTCGGGATCGCTTGTTGTGGAAGTGTTTTCGTCCGTGCCCGTCGGGGGAGTGACAACGGTGTTGTCGGTGGGAGTGGTCGGTGTCTCATCATTACCGCTCGGCGTGGTGTCCGTGGGAGTCGTATCATCGGGAACTGTGACATCGTTTCCGGTAGGTGTCGTATCGGGAGTATCTGTGTTTACGTTTGCGTCGTCGGGCTTGTTTGCGTCGGAATCGCCGTTCTGCGCATCGTTCTTTGTGTCACCGTCTGTGTTTGCCGCAGGATTTGTCAGTGCTGAAGAGGAAATGGCGTCCGCAAGCTTGTTAATTGCCTCAATGCGCTGTTCCTCAATCTGCGTGTTGGAGTTTCCGAGAGTCTCAATGAGAGTGTTGAACTTCATGTTTGAACCAATCGAGGAAACGAGGTTTGCGATAAGAAGAAGTATTATTACTCCGAGAGAGAAAACAACCGGTACGCTTGTGCCGCTTTTTACGTGAATGGTTCTTTGCGGCTGTGACGGAATGTGTGCGGCGGCCGATGTCTTCTGTGCATTCGGCGCACTCTGCTTTGCGGTCGGACGTGCAACATTTATCTGCTTGCCGTCGTCATCGTACATATTAAAGCCTTTCATTTTTACTATCCTTTCGTTTTTCCAACAATAGAACCCTCGCTGTGAGGTGACAGGGTCAATAACATAGGCGGTTCTGTAGGGCGAATTGAAGAAGTTCTCTTCGATGTACATATCATAGTTTGAGAGAGTTGCACCTTCGCCCGGATGGGTTCTGTGCCATCCGACAATCTTTTTCCCGGGGTATCTTGCCGCAAGCTCTTTGTAAAGATAACCCCACGTCTCGGGTGTGAAGGTGAGAGCCGTGCTTGTCGAATCGGTAAATTTCGCCTCTATGAATGCGTCAACTATTACCGCCGGTCTTTCGCCGACAGTGCCGAAGTCACCAACTAGAGCACTTCCGACTTCTTTCTTGACGTTGTCCTTGGAGTATTTCTCTATAGCGTTGTATACATCCTGCTTGATGTAAATCACGGTGTCGTCATTCTCGGCACTGCCCATTTTCACAAAGTTCTTCGGCGGATTGAGGGCTTCGATAACCTCATCGTCCTCATCAAGATCAAAATCCTTTATGGGATTGGTGTCCATCATTTTTCATTCCTTTCCTGTATTTTTATCGCTCTTTATGAAAGCCCGGAAACACACTTCCAAAGCAAAAATCCATGATGTCATGCGGCAGTCTGCAACGCCGCTTCCTTATCAGCCTCTTAATTATACATTGTTTTGCGGCAGAATTCAACTGTAATTGAAAGAACATAATGTTAATTAAGAATATATTTTCCGTCGAAATCTCTTGTGTTTAGACGAATAACGAAATAAATTGTTCCCTAAAATAATGACCGTACAAAAAAAGACGGCACAGAATAACCGTGCCGCATATTGTGCCTTCGAATCACGAAAGAGTATTAGCTCTGAACTGCAAGTTGTAGAGTCCTGCGTAGACTCCGTTCTTTTTCATGAGGTCGTCGTGCGTACCTTGTTCAACGACTTTTCCCTCGGAAATAACCGCAATTTCGTCGGCGTTCTTTATGGTGGAAAGTCTGTGGGCGACGACAAGCGTAGTCCTGCCCTTGCAAAGCTCGTCAAGCGCTTTCTGTATCAGTATCTCGGTGGTGTTGTCAAGCGCACTCGTCGCTTCGTCGAGTATGAGTATGGGCGGATTCTTGAGGAACACACGTGCAATGCTGAGTCTCTGCTTCTGACCGCCCGAAAGACGCACGCCTCGTTCGCCGATCTGCGTGTCGTAGCCTTTTTCGAGCGACATTATGTAGTCGTGAATGTTGGCACGCTTTGCCGCTTCGA
>CAKSCN010000190.1 GCA_934444485.1 uncultured Eubacteriales bacterium
ATGCGGTATCACGCTTAGCGTCGCCGATTTCGTTAAACTCGATAAGACCGGTAACACCCGTGTAGGATACGCTCGGTAGAGCCTTGTTTACGTCGCCGGGGTTCTTGGAGCCGGCAGCCTTGATTGCTTCGAGAGCTACAAAGTAAGCGTCGTAACCCATTGCGGAAACTGCGGAAATTGTGGAGTCGCCGCCGTTGTTGGTAAGGTTGGTGTTGTCGGACTCGATCCATGCCTTGAACTCTTTATCGAATGCCTCGTTGCCGCCCTCCTGATAGAAGGTTGTTACGTAGATGTCAACGTTCTTGCCCTTAGCTGCGTTAAGTACAACGTTGGAATCCCATGTATCGCCTGCGAGCATCGGAATACCTATCTCGTTGGAAGCGCTCTGCTCGATGATGAGCTGTGCTGCCTCAAGGGATACGGGAGCGAAGATAACGTCGCATTCCTGAGTCTTTGCGGTGTTGAGGAACGATGTAAAGTCGGAGTTGCCTTCGTTGAAGGTTTCGGCAACTACCTCGCCGCCTGCCTCTTCAAACGCCTTTGTGAAGTTGTAGCCGAGGCCGGAGGAGTAGTCGTCGCCGAGCTTTGTGAGAACGTATGCCTTTTCAGCGGAGAACTCGCTCTTTGCGAGGTTAGCAAGAACCGTACCCTGGAACGGATCAAGGAAGCAGATTCTGAAGTAGTTGGGGTTGCCGTCGGTTACCTGGGGATTTGTGCAGGTGATTCCGAGTGCGGGAACGCCGCCGTTCTCAAAGGTCTTTGCAGCTGCGATGGAAACGCCGGAGCCGTAAGAACCGAGAACGATGGAGCAGCCGGAGGACACGAGGGTCTGAGCCGCTGTGGGTGCCTTGTCGTTGGAAGAGCCGTTGTCTGCCGCTACGAGCTCAACCTTGTACTCTTTGTCGCCGATGGTAACTGTGGGCTGGATTGCGTTTGCATACTGGATGCCGAGCATCTCCTGCTTGCCGCCTGCGCCGTTGTCTCCGGACTGAGGCTCAAAGATACCTACATATACAGTGTCTTCGTCACCTGTCTTGACTACGTCGCCGGTATTGTTGTTGCAGGCTGTCATCGTTGCCGCACACATAGCGGCTGCCATAAGAAGTGCCAATACCTTTTTCATGATTGTTTCCTCCCAAAATATAAAATTGTTTCGGTTCGTTGAAAAACAAGTTTGACCGTTTTTTAACGCACACCGCAATTATACCACAATACTTTTAATTTGTAAATACCTTTCGACGGAAAATATTACTTTTTTGGCGTGTTTTTGCCTCCGAAACGCCGTATTTTTTTCGGTTAAGCCGTCTTTGTTAAGATTTTGTTAAGGCAAGGTTATTATTTGTAAATCAAAGTTTATCACTCCGAGCGGTCGAAAAAGCGCCATCCGAACAAAAAGCCGCCGATATCGGGTCTTCGTAACAGCGCCGAAAAGCGCATTCTCCACTCACTCTTTGGAAAACTGCGAATAGAATATATCAGAAGCAATACCTGCGGACAACGCACCGGTATACGCTTCATATTTGCGTTAAATAAACCGCAAAGCGAATAACGAAAGAATAAACGGTTAAGAATAAGAGCAAGGAAACACAAACATAAGCAAAAAGCGGAGAGTGAATAAAGTGACCGTAAGAAGAGGAGACATTTACTATGCGGACCTCAGTCCCGTGGTCGGAAGCGAGCAAGGGGGAGTGCGTCCGGTGTTGATAATTCAGAACGATGTCGGCAACAAATACAGTCCGACAGTAATAGCCGCCGCAATCACAAGCAGAACCGGCAAAAGCAAGCTTCCGACGCACATTGAGGTATATGCTGACAGGTACGGTCTTGCCAAGGATTCGGTTATACTTCTCGAGCAGATAAGAACAATAGACAAAAAACGGCTGAAAGAGAAGATGGGGCATCTCGATGAGGATGTAATGGGCGAAGTCAACAACGCAATCTCGGTAAGCTTCGGTCTCGAGGACACCGCACAGGAATATATCGGATAAACACGAGAGCCTTGCCGAAACAAACGGTAAGGCTCTTTTTACTGCGTACGATACTTTTTTGTGCGCACTTTCGGGTTTTGCGGACTTTCTCCGACTCCGGCGCAAATCCCCTCCGGCAAAAGACGAGAGCCCTGCCGAAAGCTCTCGGTAAGGCTCAATACTACATATTATTATGTCATCGCAATCAGTCACGCACGATTTTCTCTCCGTCGAAAACGATAACGCCGTAGCCCCAGCCGGTCTTTCTCCCGGCGTCGAGCCACTCTGCAAAGTTTCTCTGAAGCGTCGTCTTTTTCGGGAAGCCTTCGGTGGAGCCGTTATAGTCACGTCCGAACACACGCCACGCATCGCCGAACTCATCCTTCTCCACGCTTTCGAGAATACGGAAGTCGTCGATGAAATCGGAGAGGTTCGAGCCTTCGGGATAAATCTTCTTGTTCTCGGGGTAGATAAGCCACGAACCGCAGGTGATAACGACGGGCGACTTTCCGTCGCCGAAGAAATCGTACGCTCTCTTGTAAGAGTCGAGACGCATTTCTCTCGTCATCGGTCCGGACGACGGAATGTGAAAACCGAGTACTGTATCTCCCTTATTCAGAGTGACGCCGCCGCCCTCGAAATGCTCTTCGCGGAAGTCTCTCTTCTCGTACTGAAATCTGCCGAGGGCAAAGAGTTTGAGTGCGAAGTGGTGGTGAAAATACCAATCGAACACGAAAGTGCCCCACACACCGTGAACCTCTCGGCATTCGATGAGCTTGCATTTCAGGTCGTTCATGAGGTCGAAATACATATTTTCGGGAAGTCCGTTTGCGGCATACTTTTCATAAAGTGCCTCGGCGCAGTACATGAGAAACAGAAAATGCACCGAATATATATGCACTCCGCTGTTTTTTGCGACCCTTTCGAGTCCCTCGCACATCGAGCGTGTATCGTCGGAATCGTCAAGAAACTCCGTGCGGTACTTATCGAATATGCGGACATTTTCACAGTCGGCGGCAATTCTTCCGAAGTCCGTCTCAAGGCTCTTCACCGCCTCTTCGGGAAAGGAAAGTCTTGACGCAAGGCTGTTCATGAAGTCTGTCATTTGCGATGCCTCACTTTATGTCGTTTTCGTCGAACTTATCTCCGCATTCGGGGCAGAACTTGGGAGGATTCTTGGGGTCTTCGGGTTCCCAGCCGCACTTGTCGCAACGGTAAAGGGGAGCGTCCGCAGGCTTCTTTGCACCGCACTCGGCACAGAACTTGCCCTTGTTTACCGCACCGCAGGAACACTTCCAGCCTTCCTCCTCCGCAGGCTTGGGCTGTCCGCACTCTGCGCAGAACTTACCGGTATTGCCCTTTTTGCCGCAGGCACAATCCCAACCGCCGGCTGTAGGTGCGGCTGCCGGAGCGTTCTGCTGTACGGGCTGTACGGGTTGCTGTGCACCCATGTTGTAGAGACCCTGAACGTTGCCGCCCATATTCTGAGCCATACCCATACCGAAGAAGCCGTTCATTGCGCCGTTGGGGTTCTTTGCGGCGTCTCTCATTGCCTGAGCCTGTGCGCCGGCAAGGTGTGCGGCTGCGAGAGTCGGGTTTGCGAAGGTCTGAACGTTCTTGAGTCTCTCCTCGTCCTCGGGGGAAGCGTTGACGGAATTTACGCCGATGGAGAAGATGGTAATACCTCTCTTCTGCTTCCACTGCTCGGAAAGAACCTCATTCATTGCGTTGCAAAGCTCGGTTGTGTGTCCGGGGAGTGCGCTGTAGCGTATACCCATATCGGAGATCTTTGCAAACGCCGGCTGAAGAG
>CAKSCN010000191.1 GCA_934444485.1 uncultured Eubacteriales bacterium
CTCCGGAGGCATCCCCTGTGTAAGGGGAGCTGTCAGCGAAGCTGACTGAGGGACTGTCGGGCAAGAACTCTCTCAATGGCACTTTGTAGGGAACGGGCTTGACGAGCATATATGCTCCGTTCCGTATGAACCGCACACACGGTTATGTATATCTCCCTGTAAAAAACCGACAAACGGCAAGCACCATTCAAATATTGAAGAAAAGCGAAGCTTTTCCACGTCAATTCTCCATTCTCCACTTTCAATTCTCAATTATCTAAAAGCCCCGCTTTTCACCTCACTACCTCGCAGTCGCCGAGAATTTCGGGCATAGCCTCCATGGAATCGGCTTCGGAGAGCGTGCGAATAACACGGCAGGGATTGCCGGCGGCAAAGGAATTCTCGGGGATAGAGCGTGTGACAACGCTTCCCGCTCCGATGACACAGCCGTCGCCTATCGTGACGCCCGGGAGAATAACTACGTTCGCACATATCCAGCATCTGTTCCCTATGTGTACCGGCTTTCCGTAGCAAAGGCGCTTTTGGGTGCCGTCGGGACAACGAAGCACCTTGCGCTCGTCTGCAAGCATCGGGTGAATGGGAGTCACTATCGTCACGTTGGGTCCGAAATCGCAGTTGTCGCCTATGGTTACCTCAACGTCGTCCTGGCAGGTGAAGTTGAAGTTGAAAAACGTGTTCTTGCCTATCTTCGTGTGGCAGCCGTAGTGAAAACGTATCGGTCCGTTGAACGACACTCCCTCGTTAAGCTCTCCGAGTATCTCACGAAGCACCGCACGGCGTTCCTCGACTTCGTCCTCCGTCAGCGAATTGTACTTCTGGTTCAGCATATGCGTCTTCTTCTTTATAGCAACACGCCGATCCTCGTTCGGGAAAAACATCATTCCCTTTCCGTCGTTTAGCATGCCGTTTCTCCTTCCGTCAGCAGGTTCTGTATGAGGTCTCGACTATTCCTATCGTACTGTCGGGATCCTTCTTTATAACCGTCGCACCGGTCACTCCGCCGTTTTCAATGTAACACTTTGTCGAAATATTGCTGTAGAAACAGTAGCCGTTGTCAAGCTTTACCGAAATCTTAACGCTTCCCTCGGCGTTTGCGGTGAGTATTATCTTGTTGCCGGCTCTTGTCCACTTAACGTGTACCCGACCCTGCGGCGCATCGTATGTTCCCTCGGCAAATGCAAGTTCCTCGACAAAGTGCGGATATACGAGTATCTCGTTCGGGTCGTCAAGATGCGGATTTACGTTTATACCGCAGACCTGGCGGAGGAACCACTGCTTGATGTCTCCGAAAAAGTGGTGGTTGAGAGAGCCTGTGCCGTCAAGCCCGTCGTTTGACAGAAAGTCTTCGTCTTTGCGGAATGCCTCGGGGAGAGTCGTAAGACCGTACTTTACGAAAAGTCCGTAAGACGGGAAGGTATCCTTAGTTATCATGCGGTACGCAAGGTCGGTGTAGCCGTAGTCGGAGAGCACGTGGAAAATGCATCTCGCTCCGAGATATCCCACGCTGAAATCGCCGTTATTTCTCTCGATAAGTCCCAGAAGAACGTCAAACGCCTGCTTTTTCTCGGCCGGGGTGAGAAGGTCATAGTATATAGCCATTGCCTGACCGGTCTGCGAATCGCTGAGAATCGTCATCGTGCTTTCGTCAAGATACTCTCGGCGCACCGCTTCTTTCATCTCGCGTCCGAGTCTCTCGGCAAATTCCGCATGGAGGGGGAATCCCGCAGCGTCGAACATCACCTTTGCCTTGCGGCACATATCCATTATCATTATTCCGTTCGTGTAGCCGAGAATTGGTGCCGCATTGGAGGTGCTTCCGCCGGTTGCCGGACACCAGTCTCCGAGTCCCCAGCGCACAATGCCCCTCTTGTCGCGCACACGGGTGATAAGCTCAAGGTAGCGCAGCATCATGTGAGCGTTTTCGGTTATCATCTCCGTCTCGCCCCTGTAAATGTACGTGTAGTACGGCAGGTCGAACATGACTCTGTCCCAAGCCGGACCGTTGCCCCACGCAAGTCCCCAGCCGTTAGTCGGAACTATGCCCGGAATGTGTCCGTCGAGCGTCTGCGAAAGACGTATGCTCTGCATCCACTCGCGCCAGCTTCTCTCAACGGAAAGAGTCATCACCATATGCTCCGAGGATGCCGCCGCATCGCCCGTCCATCCGTTCTTCTCACGGTGTGGGCAGTCGGTTGGGAAATAGTGGAAGTTTGAGAGGTCGGAGTTGTTCGTCATGGCGTAGAGCTTGTTCGCAACCTCGTCTGAACAGCTGAACGACGCTCTTTCTGTAAAGTCGGAGTTTATCTCGATGTAGGTGAGAAGCTCCTTTGTCGCCTGCTCTTCGGTTATGCCGTAAACGTACAGATATCGGTAGCCGTGGTATACGAAGTCGGGAACGTATACCTCCTCTTCGCCGCCTCGGCAGATGTAAATGTCGCGCTGACAGTAACCGTTCGGGAAGAAGTTTATGTTGGTGAAGTCAAGCTTGCCCTCGGGCGTCATCCACTCGGCGCACTGGAACGAAATCTTCTGTCCCGGCTTTGCATTCTTAATCTTAAGTCTGAATACGCCGGAGCTGTTCTTGCCGAAATCGTATATGTAGCCGCCCGTGCAGGGATTGTCGTACTCGGGAATGTCCATTCCGGCAATGTAGTCGGCAACGTCCTTTCTTTCGTGGTAGGGAAGCATCTCGCCCTTTCTCACGTCAACCGGCGCAAATTCGCTGCGCACCGTTATCGGGTCGGCGTCACAAAGCTTTCTCATGCCTCGGGGATTGTCTGCCGTAAGCGGCTCACGCCAATCGGAGTCGTCAAGACCGGGTTCCGCCCAGCCGGGAATTTCGAGACGCGCATCGTAGTGAACTCCGCAGCGGTGGTTGTTGAAGAGAATCGGACCTTCGGTACACTTGAAGGAGTCAGCCTCAAACTCGGTTTTGCCGGAGTCGGTTTCGGCAGAAAAGTAAAGCGCAAGCTTCGGAGACGAGGTGAAGACGGTGTCGTTGAAGTCCCACACGTTGGTGATGAGGTTCTGCATACCGTCGCCGAGCATTACGCCTATGACGTTCCCGCCCTCGGAGAGAAGCGCCGTGAGGTCGTAGCGGTCGTAGTAGATGACGTCGTCGGTGTTCGAGATGTACGGCGCAAGGAAGCCCTTGGTGATGTCCCTGCCGTTTACGAAAAGGCGGTAAAAGCCGAGACCGGTGATGACGATTTCGGCATTTTTCGGCGCAGCGTCAAGCGTGAACTCCTTTCTGAAAAGGGGAGCTCTGACGTGCTTGTCGAATGTGGAGTATTCTTTTGTCGCACAAACGTATTTTTTGGAAAAATAAAGTTCAGCCATGTTGTCTTCCTTTCATATATGCGAGATTGGTTTAATTGCGTAATGAATCATTGTACCTCAAGTATACTACACAGCGTGAAAAAATGCAAGAGTTTTTTTGAAATTTGCCGGAATTTTTTTGATAATTAACAAACGCCAATATTTGCATGGTGCTTGCCGATTGTTGCGGTTCTGCGGTGAGAAAACAATAATCGTGCCTTTGGTTCGTGCGGAACGAGCAAGCTGCACAGATGCTTCGCACTCACATTTCTCTCCGCTCTCTACACAGCGTTTGTGCGTGATTAAAAGCTCCTAAAGTCGCTTTGAAATTGAGAATGGAGAGTGGAGAATGGAGAATTGACGTGGAAAAGCTTCGCTTTT
>CAKSCN010000192.1 GCA_934444485.1 uncultured Eubacteriales bacterium
GGTGCGACGGAAGCCGCAGTAACAGCAAAGGAAAGCGGATGCAGCCTCTCCGACGACGGAAAAGGTCATACGGTCATCGTGTTCTCGACGGTTATCGAAAACGGAAGCTACACGTTAAGTGTAATCAAAAACGGTTACATAAGCGCAAACGTTGACTTTAAGGTGGACGGTAACGACTTTGACCTCGGAGAGATATTCCTCATTCCGGGCGATATCAAATCGTCGGTTGACGCAAAGTGCGGCGACGGAAAAATTGATGCGGACGACTTCATAAGAGTAATCAGAGGTTTCGATCCCGAGATTTCGGCTCTTATAAAGCAGGTAGTCGATATCGACGAAAGCGGTTCGGTTACGATAGCGGATCTCGCACTTATCAAGACCTACTTCGGTTCGGGTAAGTAATTGCAAAATGAAAAAGAGGAGCTTCTTCGGAGGCTCCTTTTCTTGTTGGGGTCGCTTTTGCGGCGTGTGTTAACGACTCAAACGCAGGTAAATAAAAAAAGTCAGCTGCAAAGAAATACTCTGCAACCGACCATTGGTATTAACTTTTTCATTTGCGGGACGAACATCATCAATCCTTTATGCTTCTGATTTTCGTTAAGTCTGCGCTGCACAGTGCGTCCATATTGCGGAAGATTTTATCAGCCTCCCAATCCCACCATTTGAGATTTAGGAGATATGAGGTAAGCTCTTCGTCAAAGCGCTGTCTTATCACCCGGCAGGGGTTTCCTCCGGCTACACAATAAGGCGGAATGTCTTTTGCGACAGTCGAATTTGCCGCAATAATTGCTCCGTCGCCGATATGCACGCCCGGCATCACCGTTACGTTCTGCCCGATCCACACATCATTTCCGACCACCGTGTCGCCTTTAAGCGGAAGGTCATCGAGGGAAGGTACAAACTTTTCCCATCCACTGCCCATTATGTTGAAGGGATAGGTCGAGACGCTTTTCATTCTGTGGTTTGCTCCGTTCATCACAAACTCTATTCCTCTTGCTATGGCGCAAAACTTTCCGATAATCAGCTTATCTCCGATAAACCCATAATGGTGCGTGACGTGTTCCTCGAACCGCTCAGCTCCGTCCACATCATCATAGTAGGTATATTCGCCGACGATTATATTGGGGCGTGTAATAACATTCTTAATATACACTACCTGCTTGATATTCTCGTTTGGATAAATGCTGTCGGGGTTGGGTCCTGTCATTTTCCGATCACCTCCGAAGTTTGCCGTGCTTCATACAACCGCCGAGGAACGCCTATTCCGTGGTAAGACTTACTTCTTACCTGTAGGAATCGAAGCGCCGGAAAGTACGTTTGTGTCGAAGGAATACGTAAGCTCTTTGCTTCTTCTGTCACGCTTGAACGCAAGGCTTATTACTTCGTCGAGAAGCGACGCAAAGGGCATACCGGTAGCCTCCCAAAGGTAAAACGAAAGGGAGCCGGGAATGGTGTTTATTTCGTTTACGTAGACGTTCATGCTGTCGCAGTCAAGAAGAAAATCTATTCTCGAAACTCCCGAACAACCGAGGCACTTGAAGGTCTCGACGGCATATTTGCGTATTTTCTCGGAAAGCTCCTCGGGTATTTCGGCAGGACACTTTCTCGAAAGGTTAGCCATTCCTTTTTTGCTTGTGTCAGACGGTGCGTTTTTTGCGCCCTTGCTTCCGCCGCCCTTGATATATTTCACATCGAACGAAAGAAGCTCGCCCGAGCCGAGCGGTTCTTCGCAGACCGACGCTTTGGCAGAGTCCGTGTCTCCGAGAACGGAGCAGTTTATCTCTCTGAGATGTTCGACGGCGTGTTCGGTAAGCACCTTATCAGCATACATAAACGCATTGTCGAGAGCCTCTTCAAGGGACTCTCTGCTCTTTGCCTTGCCGATGCCGACGCTTGAGCCGAGGTTTACGGGTTTTACTATGACGGGATATCCGAGAGTCTCTATTTCGGCTATCGCACTGTCCTTATCCCTCGTATATTCAAGCGCAGTCTTGCATACGCAGTCAAGAACCGGAAGTCCGTGAAAGCGCATTACGGCTTTCTGCGCAAGCTTATCCATTCCGAGAGCCGACGACAGCACATCACAGCCGCAATAAGGCACGCACATACTGTGCAGATATCCCTGAAGGTTTCCGTCCTCAACGTTTGTGCCGTGTACGACGGGAAGAGCAACATCTATCACACCGACCTCTCCCTTGGAAAAATGCGGTGCGGGATACTTTACAAGCTTTACGGTTCCTCCGTCATTAACGAGGTTCACTCTCGTGAGCTTCGAGATGAGCGAGGGGATATCCTTGTAGCTCTCTATTTTTCCGGCAATATCGACATCGCCCGTGTAGAGCTTTGCGTCCTTAGATATGTAAACCGGCACTATGTCGTACTTGTTTGTATCGAGTGCGGCGATTGCCTGCATTGCTGATATAACCGAAATTTCATGCTCGACGCTTTTTCCTCCGAAAAACACGCCTACTCTTATTTTCATAGACATATGCAATCATTCCTTTCATTGCCAAGATAATTTATCTGTCGGAAATGCGTTTATCTGTAGTTGTCCGGAAGGTCGTTCTCGATAAGGATAACCTTCTTTTCACCGGGAAACAAGGCTCTTGCCGCAACGAAAGCTTCGTTAAAGGTCGCCGCAGAGACGATACTCTCTTTCGGGTAGCTCTCGGATTCAAGTCCCTCACGTATGCTTGCAGTCACGGCATTGCCGACAAGGAACACCTTATCGCAGACCTTCGCCGCCTCTGCACCGAATTTGCGGTTTTCCTCATTCTGGACGCTTCCGAGTTCTATCATTCCGGGGGTTATCATTATCTTTTTTGCGTCAAACGACGAAAGCACTTCGAGAGCCGCCTTGACTCCGTCGGGATTTGCGTTGAAAGCGTCGTCAAGGAGCGTTATTTCGCCGCCCATGGGCGTCACCTGAAGTCGGTGCGGCGTACTTTCAAGCCGCTTTACGGGAAGTCTTATTTCTTCATCCGAAAGGCCGAGATACTTTGCGGCGGCAACACAGCCTGTAATATTAAGCACGTTGTGACGTCCGGCAAGCTTTGTTGAGAGCGGTATAACGCCGTATTCCGAACGAACGTCGAAGGCGGTGCCGGATGACGTCATGGAAAGGTTCTCGGCAAAAAAGTCACAGTCATCGGCAGTTCCGTATTTTACGGTGCGCACATTAGTGACACTGTGATTTCTTATGTACTCGTTGTCGAAATTCACAAAGCCGACGCCGTCCTCGGGAAGTGCGTCAATCAGCTCAAATTTTGCCGCAATGATGTTTTCCATGCTCTTAAAGTTTTCGAGGTGTTGGGGACCTATCGACGTAAGTATTCCGATTTTCGGATGAACTATATCACATATTTCTTTTATCTGTCCTCTTGCCTTTGCACCCATTTCGCATATGAAAACCTCGTGCGCCGGCGTCAGCATTTCGTTTATTGTTCTAACAACCCCCATTGTCGTATTATAACTTCCGGGAGTCATGAGGACGTTGTATCTTGAAGAAAGAATCTTTGCAAGGCAATGCTTTACGCTGCTCTTACCGTAGCTTCCGGTTATACCTATAACGATGAGGTTCGGCATTGACTCAAGCTTCTTTTTCGCCCTGTTTATAAAGCCATGCTGTATATGCTTCTCTATCGGAAGGTTTATCGCACCTGCCGTA
>CAKSCN010000193.1 GCA_934444485.1 uncultured Eubacteriales bacterium
TTAATGGGACAGTTCGGAAAAATCAGTCCCTACAATTTCAATAAAGAGTCTTTCAAATTCAGCGATGACGGAAAATTCTTATATTGCTCGTGGAGCGATATGACCGACGGCATTGAGGAAAAGCGAGAATACCGGATCGACTTGGAAAAAGCAAGGGTGTATAAGATTGACTGATATAACCGTTCATTTGCAGAATATATCATTATGAGAATATTATGCGCATCATATATGCGGCACTGAAACAGATACTTTTAGATATGTTTTAGGTACAAACAGCTGTAAAGATAAAAGAATAGTCTTTAACGCTCGGCTAAAGAAAAAGTAGCATAGGTGCGGTTCTCAACTGCACCTATGCCGCCTGAATTAAGCATAAATAGCATATGAAAGGAATTTCACACATGAAAAGACTGCTTTCAGCCGCACTTGCGGCAATAACGGTGCTTCTTTCGTTCGGCACGGTTTACGCCTCCGACGCTCTGTACTGTTACAACAGCGATATCGTCGCCTATATAGACGGCAAACCGATAAAGTCGTACAACATTGAGGGTAACACCGGAATAGTTGCGGAGGATTTGTACGACTACAAATTCAGAGTGAATTATTGGGACGCATACCGTTTGCTTGTCGTAAACTACGTAAAGGGTGACAGAAAAGAATACCGCGCGAATTACGTCCCCGAGCCGCTTGACGAGCCTGTCGGAAGCATTGCCGGGCAGATATATCCCTCCGACATATCGGTTCGTGTCGGCAGTACGTATGTGAAAGGGTACAACATCGGCGGAAAGACTATTATCCTCATAGACGAGCTGAAAGAGTTCGGAGAGGTAGTGTGGAATCCCGAAAATAGGACGATAAGCTACAGTTACAAAGACTCGTGGAGTATATCTCCGCAAAAAAGCGGCGAGACCGAGAGCGGTAATAT
The DNA here is from genome assembly GCA_934444485.1 of uncultured Eubacteriales bacterium. GTDB lineage: Bacteria > Bacillota > Clostridia > Oscillospirales > CAG-382 > CAKSUT01. The sequence goes on from CAKSCN010000193.1 coordinate 923, forward strand.
TGATGCCTTTTCTCTTGACGTCGTAAACGACGGTGAAGGCACTTTCTCGGTTTCCGGCAAGGGAGCGTATTATTTCGACGGCATTAAGCTTGAAAATTCATGGAAAGGCGGTCTTGCGTTCGGCTTTTCCGTTTTACAGCGCACCATGAATGAAACAGCCGAGCTTCGCCGGGGACTTGATGAAATAAGCACTGTCGGGTACGACGGTGCTGTTCTGCGCAAAGGTTACGACAGCGACAGAATCAAGGTGCTTTTGAACGGCAATGAGGTCGGAATCAAAGGGCTTCGGCAGACCGCCGGCAACGGCAACTTCGGATACCGCTTCACTCTCGATGTTCCTTACCTCGAAAGTGCAGGCATGGTGGAAAAGCTTCACATTGAGTTTAAGTAAAAACGGCAAAAAAACAGGCACTCCCCGGATTATTTTCGGAAAAGGAGTGCCATTTTACTTACATAACGGATTTTGCAGAACAGGTCAGGCGTTGAGCATCCTGTGAAGCGCCTTATAGCTTCTCTCTATCGCCTCGAACACGTCGCCCTCACACATATCCTGCTCAACAACGAAGTGCGTGATTCCTATATCGTTTGCGGTCTTGACGATACCGTCCCAGTTGAGGTTGCCGTCGCCGACCGAGGCGAAGTTGAACGGGACGTCCTCTATTGCGCCCTCAAGCTTCTTTATGGCGTAGTCCTTGACGTGCATATAGAAAGCACGGCCGGCAAACATTCTGAGAGACACCGACGGCTCCGTTCCGGCGTTCGTGAGCCAGAACACATCGGGCATGAAGTAGACGTTTTCGGGCTTTGTATCCGAGAGAAGTATGTCTATTCCTCTCACTTTGCCGAACGTGATAAACTCAAAGGCGTGGAAGTGATAGATGAGCTTGAGTCCGTGATTTTTGCATATTTCGCCGAGTCTGTCAAGCTCCTTTGCGAAGGTGCGGTAGCCGTTTTCGTCGTTTCTCTGCTCCTTGGGTATTGAGTCCGTGCGTATTACGTCAACGCCGAAAATCTTCGCTTCCGCAACCGCTTCGTCTATTCTCGACTCTATCTCGCCGACGGGCAGGAAAACGGAGTCGGCCTTTATCGAATATTTATCTAAAAGCGCCTTGTGTTCCTCGGCTGTGAGAAACGGCACAGAACGTATCTGGAGGCTTCTGTAGCCTATCTCGGCGACTCGTCTTATTGTTTCGAGGTAATCCTCTTTTGTCCTGGTATGCTCGCGAAGAGTATACATCTGAAGTCCTATTTCGGGCATGGTAATTCTCCTTTCGGTTATGTACGGTTTACAGTGAAATACCGCAGCGTTTTTTGTACTTTTCGACGCCGTTATATATCGAGAAGCATCTCGGCAAAGCCGTTCATTCCGCTCTCAAAGGCTGCCGGACGTGTGCAGGTAGTCGTCATATCGTAGATTTTGCCGTCGCCGTCGGCGCAGTTCATAATTGCGGTCGCCGCCTCGAGCATATGAAGCGCACGTTCGCCGGAGGCACGGGGTTCACGACCGTTTGCGATGGCGTAGCACATATCGGCAAGGCCGACGCCTCTCGAGGTTTCGGGGAAGTTTACGGGGAGTACCTTCTCGTCGCCGAATGCGGTGAAGACCTTTATATCGCCCGAGAAGTTATTGGGGTCGTGGAGGGTGAGTCTGCCCTTTGTGCCGTGGATAACGAAATCGGTCGTATAGTTCACCGACTCCGACGAGGTGGTGAAGGTCATAATAGTGCCGTTCTCGAAGAGCATGACTCCGCCGACGTTGTTGGGAGTCTCAATCTTCATGACCTTGCCGTACTCGGGGTTCTGCGGATTGGCGTAGACTCTGTCGTTTGCGCCTCTTGTCTGCGAGAAACCGCACACTCTCTTTATCGGACCGAGCAGGTTAATCATTGTGCCGAGGTAGTAACAGCCCATATCGTACATTATGCCGCCGCCGGGACGGAAAGCGAAGCGTCTTTCGGGGTCTGTACGGTATCTTTCGTGGTGGTAGCCTCTCACGACGGCTGCGTTTCCGGCAACGGGAGTACCGATAAGACCGGCGTCAAAGGCTTCTCTTGCGGTCTGACCGGCAGGTCCGAGATAGGTATCGGGCGCACCGCAGAAGAGCAGTCCCTTTTCCTTGGCGATGCGCATGAGCTCCTTGCCCTCTTCAAAGGTTATCGCCATCATTTTCTCGCTGTAGACGTGCTTTCCGGCGAGAAGAGCGTTTTTCGATACCTCAAAATGCGAGGTGTGGTAGGTGAGATTGAGGACAATATCGATATCGGGGTCAGCGTAAATCTCCTCGTTTGTCATCATTTTGATACCGTACTTTTCGGACTTCGCCTTGCTTCTCTCCGGGACGATATCCGAGCAGCCGACAATCTCGACCGCCTCAAACATATGCCTTGCGCCGCACTCCTTCGAGCAGAGGTTTCCGAGGTAGGTATCACTTATCATGCCGCAGCCTATCACGGCTACCTTGAATTTTCTGAACGGGTTCATGTTTATTTCCTCCGTTTTCGTTGCGGCTCTCTGCCGCTTTCTTGGTTAAAGTATACCACGCACACCCTTTTTCTTCAAGTAACTTTTCGTGCAACAAACAGCACTTTTCGCTCAAAATCCCTTGACAAACGCTCCCTTGCGGTGTAAAATAGACGCAGGCTGACAAGCACGGGGGCTTACGGGGGCTTTACGGGGGTGTTCTTTTCTGAAGAAAAGAACCAAAAGACTTCAAAACGCAGAACTTCGTTCAGCG
>CAKSCN010000194.1 GCA_934444485.1 uncultured Eubacteriales bacterium
ACACGAAAGTACCAAGTGCGAACAAGACTCGAAATCAGGTAGTCGCGCAAGCGGCTCGTGGGTTCGAATCCCACCCTGTCCGCCATATGCAATCAAAGTCGAACCGTGCTACACGTTGTTATTTAAGCATCGTGTGTTGGGCTTTGGTGTGTTCGTAAGCAGTAGCCTCGGCTACTGCTTATTTTTTGTTGTCTACCCCTGTTTACCCTGCAAAGGGCGGTTCACCGACAAATCAAAAAGAACCTCCACGGCTCTACTTCGTGACGGTTCTCTCTCACCTAAACATTAGTGCAAATTCATATTGTATTTACGTATGTATATTTATTTTCTTGTCATTGTTTGGTATGATGTAATCACAGTAAGAGAAAACATACGAAGACTTTACGTGAAATTGCTAAACTTACAGAATGGCTTGATTCATTTGGTTTGTCAAACGACAACATAATAAGTTGCATCCGGTACATTAATTCATCGCAGCCACCGCAACCACAGCAGTTACCGACAAAAGAAAAGCCTGCTACGAGACCAGATCAAAAGTAACGTAGCAAGCCACCCAAGTGGGGGAGCAGAATCCCGCCCCGCTTCCCTCTCTCTTATTATAGCACAGTGCGGCAATATGTCAAGAGTTTTTTAAAGGAGAACCGAATATGAAAACGAGAAAAATGATAGCGCAGAAGTGTGTAATCGTAACAACCGTATCAAACGTGCAAGGCACGAATGGGAGTGCCGGCGCGGAGGCAATCGAAGAAAGACTTTCCGATCGGATAAGTTATGTTACGGATCAAGGCATTGATGGAATTGACTGGTGCGAAGTTGCCGGACTGTATGACTTAAAAGACGCAGAGCTTAAAATGGTTACCGAAAGCGACGAAGACAAAGAGTACACCATCACCGTTTACTCCGCCGACGATGACAGCCGAGAACATCCGTTGCGCAAAGAATCGAGGCGGCGTTCGGAGATAGCAAAGGATCGGCTGAATATGACTTTCCGAGATCTTCGGCAAGCCTCCGGTTTGACGCTGAAACAATTTGCCGAATATTTTGATATTCCTGTCGGAACGGTCGAAATGTGGAACGCCGGCAAGCGAAATTGTAATCGTTATCTTTTAAAACTGTTCGAGTATAAATTGCGAAACGAGGGAATTTTAAGATAATTCTACTATGAGTACTTTTTATAGGACAACGATTATGCTATAATCAAAATACCGGGTGTGGAGAAAGGAAATCATATTGCCGCTTTATGCGCCAGACGGTCATTATTTCGGCAAAATCAGCTATACCGCCTACTCTGCAATCCTCAGCGGCAAGCTCTCAGAGTACAGCGGCACCGACGATGCCGAAATGAGAGTCCTTCACTCTTACCTGAATTATATCACCCTGAACCCCGGTATGTCACTTGCAAAATACTGAGAAGAAAGGCGCAAGACTATGAAAACAGGCGTAATCTACGCAAGATATTCGTCCGAAAGACAAAATGAACAGAGCATCATCGGACAGGTCGAGGTTTGCAAAAAGTGGGCGAACGACAACCATATGCAACCCCAACCGGACCACATTACGCATTGATATTTAAGCATCGTGTATTCGGTTTTCGGCGTGTTCGCAAGCGGTAGTTTCGGCTACTGCTTGTTTTTCTGTTTGGAAGCATAATGGATAAGGTATTAGGCGTGGTGGGAAAGAGGTCGGCAGCCTGCGCAAAACTACACAAAAAAAGAACAAGACCGCTGCGGGTCTACTCCGTGGCGGCCTCTCTTCGTGCTTACATTGCGTGCGTATAACATCAAAAGAAATAGTGTAAAGGTGGTGTCTATTCATCCTCTGCAACGCACGCACAATTCTGACACGAAGGATCTAAAAATGAAGGCTTTCGCCTCAACTGTATTTTACCATATCTCTTTGCGCCTGTCAAGCCTTTTCACGGATTTTTTGCGTCGGTGCAAAAAAGTGTCCTTTTTCTCATAAAGCCTATTAAGTACGTCCGTCGTGCAGCTGACATCATAATAAACTAAACTTCTTGCTTGTTCACTTTCCTTGCGGTAATCATCCGTCGTCATCCAACATACTTAGGAACAGCTTTATAAATTCCGAACCCTGCACCGCAACACGCCTCGGTACGGTCGCACTGCTCATCAACAACCGCTCCGGCACAGCAATTCGCCGCTCGGGTATTCGTCGGTATGACATCCGAACACCTTTGCAAGGTAAGTAATGCCACACTGTTGTCACGCACACCATGCTTTTATTGCTGTTGCGGCGTCTTTCGTCATCTTTGAATTGAAGATATCGGAACAACATTCATTGCGCCTGAATATCTCCCTTCACCGCTCGACGTTTGCGTCGAATCACGCCCAATGCAAGAAGAACCGCTTCGGCGAATCGAAGTACTCCTCAAGAATTTCTGTCAACCGACTCTTATCAAGACGCACGCTGTTTACGAAATCCACGAACGCTTCGGCTTCGACCTTGTCGTCGAAAATGTCTGCCTCTATCGTTTCATCTCCGTGCGCAATTCCGTAAAGCTCTATGCCGTCCACCGTATTGCCGCCTGTTATTTGGTATTCGTCGGTTGTTGTCGTGTTCATTTTCATTTTCTCCTTTTGCTTATGCATTTGTCTATTGCGAAACACTTGCGATCGTTTTCAATCGCTTTTTCTTTTCGCAACGCCCTATATTATACACCAAAATTTCCCTTTTGTCTATGTAAAAAGTGACGAAAATCACGGTGAATTTTTGTATGAAAAAACGAAAAAATTTTCCTAAGTGTGATTTTTTGCGAAATCGGGCTCATGAGCAAAGCTGCCATGAGTTTTGTACTTGACGAGGCACTTCTCAAGCTTTTGAACGGTGAGAATCTGACTGCGAACGAAATCGCCATAATCGGCAAGAACGAGGTTCTTTTCCGTGAAGCTTCCGAGATAATCGGTCTCGACTCTTCTTTCGGCACTGTGACCATGAAGAAATTCAAGGAAGCGGTGAGAATGTATGTAAGAGAGACACAGGCTCAGAGAACCGTCGAGGTAAGAGCGGCGGTTGAGGAAAGTGCGCAGACAAACGCACAGGCGGAGCAGATGAGCTTTGACAATTCCGAGGGGGTTGCTCTCAGCGAGGACACGGCAATTACGGAAAATGCGGTTGCGGAGAACGCCGCTGTTAACACGGAAGAAGCTGTATCGCCGGAGAGGACGTCCGCAGAAAGCAAGAGCGAAGTATACGCAGAGCCGAGGGCAACCGTGAGTGAAGCTCTCGGAGAAAGAAACACGGCAAAGAGCGAGACGGCAAAGCCGTATGTGAGTGCTTTTGCAAACATCAGAGGGGACGGCAGAGCCGTTTCAAATGCGGCGGTGAACAATGTTGCACCCACGAGTCAAAAGGCTGTCAGAGGGGCGGAAAACAAGGTTTCCGTTGATGTGAGCGAGAGAGAAACAAGTGAAAATGTTTCAAGACCCACGGCGACGGTTGAGGAAGGACTCAAGAGAGGACGGAAGACCGAAGCTTCGGCTGAAAATCGTGCGAACATGGGAGAAAGAAACACGGCAAAGAGCGAGACGGCAAAGCCGTATGTGAGTGCTTTTGCAAACATCAGAGGGGACGGCAG
>CAKSCN010000195.1 GCA_934444485.1 uncultured Eubacteriales bacterium
GCGTGCGAGGGGCGAAAGCTTTTCCGAAAGATTCACCTTTATCCCGGCGGTCGAGGGCGCACGTCTTCTTGACGGAAAACTCGCAAGGCTTGCCGTACTTACACGGTACGGCGTGAAGATACTCTCTCCGGTATGGAAAGGCACGGATGCGGTCGGCGGAGCATACGACACGGACGACGGGCTGACCGATTTCGGAAAGTCGCTTGTTGCGGAATGCGGCAGGCTCGGCATTGCGGTCGATGTGTCGCATATGTCGGAAAAGAGCTTCTGGGACACGGTAAACATCGTCTCGGCGTCAAAAGAGCCGATAAACGTGCTTGCTTCGCACTCAAACTCAAAGCACCTTTGTCCTCACGAGAGAAACCTCACCGACCTGCAATTCGCAATGCTTCAAAAGCTCGGCGGAGTCGTTGGAATAAGCTCGTGCGCAAAGCATATTTCCGCAAAGTATACGGACGAAATGCCGACCGACGGCGACCTTTTCATTGACGAGGTATGCGCCCACATGGAACACTTCCTCTCCCTCGGCGGCGAGGACGCAGTCTGTCTCGGCTTCGACCTTGACGGAACGGCGGCGTCACCCGGACTCGAGGATATATCAAAGGTGTCGGCGATTGCCGAAAGACTCGCAAAGCACCGTGTCGCCGACGGCACGATAGAAAAAATAATGTACGCAAACGGGAAAAATTTTCTCGGAAAGATAATCAAACAACCATAATCGCAACCGAAAGGACCGAAAGAAAATGATGTACAAAAGCACAAGAGACACAAAAAATTCCACACTCAAGACTTCGGCTGAGGTAATAAAGCAGGGTATCGCCGAGGACGGCGGACTTTTCATGCCCGAGCGCATACCGCAGATTGATCTCGGCTTTATCGAATCTCTCACGGGTCTTTCCTACGTTGAAAGAGCGGCGAAGGTGCTGTCGCTTTATCTCGAGGATTACACTCACGATGAGCTTCTCCGTGCGGCGTCCGACGCTTACTCCGAGGAAAAGTTCCCGGGCGGTGCGGCTCCCCTTGCGGCTCTCGGCGACACGCACAGAATACTTGAGCTTTGGCACGGTCCGACGTGTGCGTTCAAGGACATGGCTCTTCAGATAATGCCCCGTCTTTTGTCCGAGGCACTCACCAAGACCGGCGAAAAGAGGACGGCGTTCATACTCGTTGCGACCTCCGGCGACACGGGCAAGGCGGCTCTCGAGGGATATGCCGACGCTCCGAAGATAAAGATTATGGTATTCTACCCCGAGGACGGAGTAAGCGCAATGCAGAAGCTCCAGATGACCTCACAGAAGGGTGATAACGTATATGTTTGTGCGATAAAGGGCAATTTCGACGACGCACAGAGCGGAGTCAAGAAGATATTCTCCGACGAAAAGACCGCACGTGAGCTTGACGGCATGGGATATTTCCTCTCGAGTGCGAACTCCATAAACTGGGGCAGGCTCGTTCCGCAGATAGTTTACTACATAAGCGCATACTGCGACATGGCTGCTGCCGAGGATATAAAGCTCGGCGACGAAATAGACGTCACCGTTCCGACGGGCAACTTCGGAAACATTTTTGCGGCGTATCTTGCGAAGCGCATGGGACTTCCGATAAGGCGTCTTATCTGCGCCTCAAACAGCAACAACATTCTCACCGACTTCATAAAGACCGGCGTATACGACAGAAACCGTGCGTTCCACACGACTATGTCTCCGTCCATGGACATACTTATTTCCTCGAACCTCGAGAGACTTCTCTACACAATCGCCGGTGCGGAAAAGACAGCGGAATGGATGAAGTCGCTTTCCGAGACGGGACGCTACGAGGTTGACGCCGAGACCTTCGCCGAGATAAAGAGCGTCTTTGCGGCGGAGTACTGCTCCGAGGAGAACACTGCGGCGACGATAAAGAACACCTTCGACAAGTACTCCTACCTCATCGACACACACACGGCGGTCGGTCTTTACTGCGCAGAGAAGTGCGACCTTCACGACGGTGTAAAGATGCTGACGGCGTCCACTGCGAGCGCATACAAGTTTGCGGCGGACGTACTGAAGAGTCTCGGCGTTCCCGAGAGCGAGATACCCGAGGGTTTCGGCGTTGTGAGAAAGCTTTCGGAGGTTACGTCAACCGAGATACCGGCGCCTCTTGCGGCACTCGAGGGTGCAAAGATACGCTTCACGGGTTCGGTCGGAAAGACATATTCCGATATGTGGGACGAAGCGAAGAAATTTCTCGGCAAATAATACGAAGTTTTAACTTTTCATTAAAAATCGGCGAAACCCCTTGAAAAAAGGGGAAAATATGCTATACTGTAACTAATAAAAGGTTTGCGTTAAGCGGACTTAGGAGGTTATTATTATGAAAAAGACACTTCCCGTAGGAATACAGGTTTACTCCGTAAGAGAGGAAGCCGCAAAGGATTTCAAAGGCACGATGACAAAGCTCAAGGAGCTTGGTTACGATTTCGTTGAGCTTGCAGGACTATACGGACAGACTCCCGAAGAGGTGAAGTCGATACTTGACGAGGTAGGCATTCCGGCAATTTCGGCTCACGTTTCCGAGCTTATGACGGCTGAAGACTACGAGTCGGTACTCGACGGTTACGTTACGATAGGCTGCAAGTACGTTGCCATTCCGTGGCTCGGCGAGGGTATGCGTCCCGGCGACGAGGGCTTCGACAAGGTTCTTGCAAGAATCGACGCAGTAGGCGCAGCAGCCGAGAAGAGAGGTCTTGTACTTCTTTATCACAACCACGATTTCGAGTTCAAAAAGATGCCCGACGGCGAATACGGAATTGATTATATGTACAGAACCGTTCCGGCAAATCATCTTCAGACAGAGCTTGACGTATGCTGGGTAAATGTCGGCGGCGAGGATCCGGCAAACTTCGTAAAAAAATACACCGGCAGAGCGCCCGTTGTACATCTCAAGGACTTTGAGGGTTCCAAGAGCGAGCATATGTACGAGCTTATCGGCATAAAGAGCGACGACAAGAAGGAGACGGTAAAGAACACCTTCAAGTTCAGACCCGTCGGCTACGGCAAGCAGGACTTCCCGTCCATTCTCGAGGCGGCTCTCGAGGCAGGCTCAGGCTACGTTGTCGTAGAGCAGGACAACTGGTACGATACCCCCGCTCTCGAGTGTGCTAAAATGAGCCGTGATTACCTCAAGAGTCTCGGCTGGTAAGGCGTTTACTGGGATTACGAAGGTCTTGCGGGGGTGTTCTTTCTTGAAAGAAAGAACCAAAGAACTTTAAAACGCAGAACTTCGTTCAGCGTGCAAAGCTTCGCTTTGCAGGGGACGGATTTAATATAATTTTGAGGCGGTACCGAAATCAGGCGCATATATGCGCGCCATAAACACAAGCCGCCGACTTAGATGAGGAAGACTCATCTTATCCGAGATAATACGACGCCCCGACGCCATATACGCAAGCGCCGGGTCGTGGTCTTTTTGGCATCATGTTTTGTGGGGACTGTAGTTTTTACCTTCTCCCGTTCCCGAAATTTGTACCTCACTCCGTTCGACGACA
>CAKSCN010000196.1 GCA_934444485.1 uncultured Eubacteriales bacterium
GAATACGCACGCACAGCGTTGAAAAGACTCTCGAGACTCAGAGCGTTGTGAGCGTAATCGATAAGTATCGCAAAATCGCACTTCGGGTGCTTGACGGGTTCGGTTCTGCCTATAACGCTTACGTGCTGTAATGCGCCGACGCAGGCTTCCTTGTCAAGACCTACCGTTTCGCAGGCGGCTATTGCGGCAAGTGAGTTGCTGACCGTGAACTGTCCCGGAGTAGAAACCTTAACGGGAATGCTTCCGCACAAATCAAAGGTGGTTTCGAGTCCTTCATCTATGATGAATTTGGGGTTGACTGCGTATACATCCGCATCTTTTCCGAGAGCGGAGTAGGTCGTTACCTTAGCGCCGGCTTCACGTGCGATACCTTCAAAAAACTCGGAATACTCACTGTCGGCGGATATAACGGCGTATTTACAGCGCCTGAAAAGTTCACCCTTTGTCTGTTTGTATTCCTCAAAGTCCTTGTGTTCGTTCTTGCCGATGTGGTCGGGCGAGAGGTTCGTAAATACCGCCGTTTCAAACTCTATGCCATACACTCTGTCCATCATTATACCCTGAGATGAAACCTCCATGACAACATGAGTTACTCCGGCGTTTACCATATCGGCAAAGATTTTGTTAAGTTCGAGGCTTTCCGGTGTGGAATTGTCAAGCTCTATCTTTTTGTCGCCGTAGTAAGCTCCCGTCGTTCCGATAAGACCGACGTTTATTCCGGAACCTTTCAGTATGTCTCTTATCATGAAAGATGTGCTCGTTTTTCCCTTAGTGCCGGTTATTCCGATGATTTTGAGTTTCTTTGAGGGTTCACCGTAAAAATACGACGATACCTTTGCAAGCGTTTTTCTGCAATCCGGAGCGTAAAGGAATATCGCCTTACGAGGAAGAGCCGTTCTGTATGCGTAAAACGCCTCCTTGTCGCAGATTACAAAAGCCGAGGCTCCTGCCGCTGCGGCGTCGGGAATGTACTTGTGTCCGTCGGAAACAGTTCCGTTTATGCAAATGAAGAGATCGCCCTGATTTACGCACCTCGAGTCGCTCGTTACTCCTTTTATGTCAATATCCGCAAAATCACCGACGGTCTCGAGTCCGCAGGCGGAAGCAATGTATGAAAGCTTCATGATATCAATCCTTTCTGTATGTAAAGTTTATTACTGCCGTTTGAAAACCCTTACCGGGATAAGCGTCTTTTTACCTTCCGCAATTGCCTTTGCAAGAACATCCGCTTCCGCCGTCGTATTAAGCTCGGAAAAACTTATTCTCACCGTGGAGTCTGCATCACTGTCGGAAAGGCCGAACGCCGAAAGCACTCTGTTTTCACGGTGCTTTGATGAACAGGCGGACCCTGCGGAGACATATATTCCTTTGTCGGAGAGAAATCTGAGCATTACCTCGCTTCGTATACCGGGAACAATTATACTCAAGATATACGGCGACGACAAATAAGGCTCATTGAAGCGAACCTCACCGCAGTACTGTTTTATTCTTTCTGCGGTGTAGGCTCTCAGTTTGGTTACGTAATCGAAGTTTTCCTTGGCAAGCTTGCTTCCGATTTTTGCAGCTTCGCCGAACGCACATATTGTCGGAAGTGCCTCCGTGCCGGGGCGAACCGAATTCTCCTGTTCGCCGCCGAAGAGAATGGGGGAGAGACGGACGCCCTTTCTCACCCACAGCGCACCACTGCCCTTAGGCGCATGAATCTTGTGAGAGCTTACCGAAATCAGGTCTGCTCCGGTGAGCGAAAGCGGTACGGGAGATTTAAGGAACGCCTGAACTCCGTCCGTGTGAAGAACTGCATTCGGCGCAAGTTTTTTGCGAAGGTCGTTAAGAGTGCGTATGTCGTATACCGCACCGGTTTCGTTGTTCACAGACATCGCCGATATCAGAAGAACGTCGTCGTCCATGTGTGCTGCGGCAAAATCAAGATCCAACGCACCGCCTCTTGTCGGAATACGTATTATTTCAAACCCCTCGTCGGCAAGTTTTGCCACGGAATTGTTGACGCAAGGATGTTCGGAGTCGGAAACAAGTATTTTCTTTCCCCGGCGTTTGTTTGCGTGTGCATACCCGAGAAGTGCAAGATTTGCCGCCTCTGTACCGCCGGAGGTGAAGTAAAGCTCTCCGTCAGCCGGCGAAAAGCCGAGTGCCGCAACTATGTTTTTGCGTGCGGCTTCAAGTTCTTTGTATGTACGTATTCCGAAAGAATGAACCGAGGACGGGTTTGCGTACAGCTCGGTCATTATCTGCACCGCTTTGTCCGCAGCTTCTTTGGAAACCTTGGTTGTTGCGGCGTTGTCGAAGTATATAGTGTCCAAAACAAGACCTCTTTCAATAATTATTGTCAGTAAATATATTTTATGTCAAAGTATTTCGACAGGTGTACACCGTCGGACTCTGCTTTTGCGAGCGGAATGCCGCAGTATTTTTTCTCTACTTTTCCCGGAACATCGGGAACCGGGTCGTCCCAAGTGGTGTCGAAAACGTAGAATGAGCCGTCCGCAAGAACCGCATTCCACATATGACTTCCGTTTGAAACGGCGCAGGAGCGTATTCCGGCTTCGGCACACAGAAGATTGAACGCCGAGGCATAGCCCTGGCACACCGCACTTCCCTCAACCAAAGCACCGTAAGCAAGATATGCGGTATACCCCGATTTTGCTTTCTGCGGTATGTCGTATGAGGTGCAGGAAACGATGTAGTCATGAATTGCGGACGCCTTTTCGAGAGTCGTCATATCTGCGGAAACTATGTTCCCGACAATGCTCTTTGCCTTTCCGGACGCCTGAACACGCAGCCTTGCAAGGTCGTCGGTCGTAATTCCGCTCTCGGGTATTACCGTAAGCTTAACATTGAGATATCCGACTCCGGAATTTCCCGAAGTGGAGACCTCCGTTGACATAAGGCTGAAGTATTCAGGGTGTCTGTTGTAAATCTCTCCGAAAGTTTCGAGATATGTTTTCTTGATCTCGGTCAATTTATCCGAGCCGAACGGTCTGTCGCCGTAAACAAACCTTGCGTCGTAAATGCCGCTTTTGACCATGTGCATGAGGTAAAGAGAAAACTCCTCGTGCGTCTCCGGTGAAGAATTCATATCCGCCGACGGTACCGAGACCTCGGCCGACTGCTCACTTTTGTATGCCGTTTTGTTTTCTGAATACTGCGAGATTCTGCGTATCACGGCACTGCACTCCGCACGTGTGATGCCGCTTTCCGGCTTGAAACAGCGCTCTCTGTCTTTCATACTGCCAACCATGATAAGCTCCGCATAAAGTGAGCAGGCGTAAATATCGTCTGTGTCGCCGTAAGGCGAAGCGTATGGCAACGGGGAGATGTCAAGCGAGCGGCATATGTACCTTGCGGCTTCCGCACGGGATATCACTTCGTTTGGCGCAAGTTTTCCTCCCGGAAATTCGTCAACCCGCAGAATGCCGGCTTCAAGTGCGGCGCATATATATTCGGAATACCACTGCGTACTGTCGGCAAAGCCGTCGCAGGAAACGGTCGGCTTCG
>CAKSCN010000197.1 GCA_934444485.1 uncultured Eubacteriales bacterium
GATGACGGATATACTGGAACAAATTTCAACAGACCGGGATTTATACAAATGATTGATGATATTGAAATGGGATACATTACAACGGTCATCGTAAAGGATATGTCCCGACTTGGCAGAGATTATCTTCAAGTGGGATATTACACCGATGATTACTTCCCTGAAAAAAACGTCAGATTTATCGCTGTAAACGATTGTGTGGATAGTGCAGATGGAGATAACGAATTAGCTCCGTTTCGCAATGTAATGAATGAAATGTATGCAAGGGATATAAGCCGTAAGGTGCGTTCTTCTCACAGAATCAGAGGCAATGCAGGAGAACCATTATCTCAACCGCCATACGGTTATATGAAATCTCCCGACAATCCAAAGTTTTGGATTGTTTATGAAGAAGCTGCACAGATTGTCAGGAGTGTATTCAAAATGTGTATTGAGGGTAAGGGCAATGAAACTATTGCCCGAATCCTTCAAGAAAACAAAGTGCTTGTACCGATGGCATATTGGCAATCTAAAGGATTCGGCAGAGGGGGCAAGAAAACACAGAGCAATCCGTATAAGTGGTGTAAAACCACTATCGCAAAAATGCTTGCTCAACAAGAATACTGCGGTGATGTGATTAACTTCAAGACATATTCAAAGAACTTCAAGAATAAAGCTCGTATACCGAACCCAAAGGAAAGCTGGTCTATCTTTAAGGATGTTCACGAACCTATTATTGAACGAGAAATGTTTGAACACGTTCAGGAACTTGTGAAGAAGCAAACAAAACGCCGTCCACCCAAAGCAGGTAACGGCGAAAAGAATATGTTTACGGGACTTTTATACTGTGCGGATTGTGGTAGTAAGATGTGGTATCACGTCAGGCATAATAAAGAAACTACTTATTTCTTTAGTTGCTCCAATTATAAAGGTGACAGAGGCACTTGTGAAAGCAAACATTATATTCGTGCTGATTCCGTTGAAATGATTGTCCGTGCCGAGTTTGAAAAGCTTGCACAGATTGTCACAATGAACGAGAATGCCTTTGCAAATCTTTTGGAAGAAAAGGTTAACAAGGATATTGTTAAAGAACAGAAGCTCATTGAACAATCCATAGCCAAAGCAACAGCAAGGAGTCAGGAGGTTTCAAGACTCTATGAAAGAGTTTATGAGGATAATGTGAACGGTAAGGTAACAGATGCTTGGTTTATGGAGTTATCTCATAAATACGAGGTGGAACGTGACGAGCTTAAAAAGAAGATTCTTGAACTGAATCAGCAGCTCGCAAAGATAAGCGAAATACGTGAAGGCAAGGAACATTTTCTCTCTTGTATCAGAAGCTTTGCTGAAATGAATGAAATGACACCGATGATTCTTCAGGAGCTGATTGAGAGAATTGAGGTACACGCAGTAGAGGGCACGAGATTAAACCGCACTCAAGAGATTATAATACATTACAAGTTCATCGGTGAGCTTGATATGCCGGAGAATTTCGACAAGATAAAAGTAAACACAAGAAAAGGTGTTGAGGTTGAGTACTTAAGAACAACTAAAATGGCATAAAAACAAAAAATCGAGTGTTCATAACTTCATACACGTTATGAACACTCGATATGGTCGGAATGACAGGGTTCGAACCTGCGACATCGTGGTCCCAAACCACGCGCGCTACCAACTGCGCTACATCCCGTTATGCTGCATACAACGGGATAAGTATATCACAACAAAGTGCGGTTGTCAATGAGTTTCCCACAAAATTTACATTTTGCCGCACTCCGGGTGCAGTCGCAGTCGCCCCGGGACTCACCCCGCCACGCTTACCGACGCCTCGAACACACCGTCCGAGAAGCTATAGACCGCCGCACCGTCATGTCTTTCGGCGACCTCACGCACGATTGTAAGTCCGAGTCCGTGTTCTTCGTCCTTGGCGTGCTTTTTCGTCGTTGAGAGATCCTCTTTCGGAGGAAGACTGCCGTTGCGCACGTTCACGATGAGCTGCCCTGCCCTCGTGAAGACGGAAACGCTGACGAAGCGTTTGTCCTCGCCGTCAACCTCCGACGCTCCCCTTATGGCGTTGTCAATGAGGTTTGAAAGTATCGTGCAAAGGTCGATGCTCGAAATTGTGAGGCTGCCGAGGTCGGCTATTTTGAACTCTATCTTCACGCCGACCTTATCCGCCTGCGCTTTTTCGTTGAAGAGAAGTGCGTCAACGGCGGCGTTTGAGCAGAAAGTTATGCCTCGGTGACTCTCGATTTGCTTTGTGAGGTCGTCGATGTAGGCGTCTCTCTCGGCTTCGTCCTTTATGCCTTTTATCGTACTTACGTGGTTGTAGTAGTCGTGGCGAAGCTTTCTGTACTGCTCATACTGAAGCTGCAAACGCTTGAAGTGTTCGTCCGAGAGCTTCATCTGCGCTTCTATCTGCTCAGCCCTTGCCGTCTCCGCAGCACTTGCCTTGACGAGTCTTACCAGTGCTATTCCGAAACCGACCGATACGCCGATGACGGCGAGGAACAGGAGCATTATCGGCGTGGCGTTCAGACGGTAGTCCCACAGAATTGCGTAAATGATAAATAGCAAGAGAAGCTGAATGAGACCGTACATAACGATAAAACGGGACGATTTTTTCTCCAAGGTATCGCTTTTCCGTTTGAGAAATTGGACGTAAGCGAGGAAAAAAATCGGCAGTAAAACCGAATACACAAGCAAAAGTCCGTTTCCGAGAAAGTCGTGTGTTTGGTAATAATCGCCGTTTATAATCGAGGTGAATACAAAAGCAATGACGCTTTCGGTTATCCCCACAATCGCAACCATTCCGACGTATGTACAAAACTTTTTCCAGAACGGCTCTTTAAACAGGAGTGCAAGAAAGACAAGCGAAACCACCCACTCAAGGGGTGTGCGCAAAACCATGTTTTCAAACAAAAAGTAGTGCTTCGCCGCCGATAAAGCCATTTTCACCGCATACAGAAAAACAGTCAGTTTTTTGCTGTATCGGGGAGTAAAAAGCGAAAAAAACACATACGCCTCCAGAAGCATATATATTCCGCCGCCGAATATCAAACCGGTAATTCTGTCCATAAATTTTCCCTTCCGACCTTACAAATAAAATGCTCCGATCCTTGCTTTGCGTAGACCGGAGCTTATTTTCAGCCTTTGAGCATCCTTTCGGCGCAGATCAGAGCTTCTCTATTGCGGAAACGACAGCGTCGAGGGCTGTGACGTCTGCCTTCTCGATGCTTCCCGTGTCCTCAAGCTCTGCGACAGCGGGATCAATCGGAAGCTTTGCGACGGCGTCTATACCGTACTCCTTCGCCATTTCGGCGACGGTCGATTTTCCGAAAATCTCGAGAGTCTTGCCGCAGTCGGGGCATTTGAGGTAGCTCATGTTTTCGACAAGTCCGAGAACGGGAATGCTCATCTTCTCCGCCATCTTGACCGCCTTTTTGACAACCATCGAAACGAGCTTCTGAGGCGTGGTGACTATGACCGTGCCGTCAATCGGAAGCGACTGGAACACCGTCAGCGGTACGTCGCC
>CAKSCN010000198.1 GCA_934444485.1 uncultured Eubacteriales bacterium
ATTCTATATCGCTCAACTCATCTTTCAGGCTCTCGTTTTCTTCAAGCAGTTTGTTGGTTCTCACCTGCAATGAAAAAGCGACGATTATCAGTGCGGCAATAACAATCACCACAACCGTACTTATCATAAACTTTGACATACAATCACTTCCCGTTAATTCCGAAGCCCCGAGAGGCATCCTTTATTATTGCCGCTTTCATGCGTTCCGAGAAACGGCGCATCTGTCTCGCACGTGATTTTTCCGCAGCTTTGCGGCATAGCCGAGCGGTTTTGCGGAAGACGAAGTTCACGGGCTTCATCACGAACAGTTTTAGCGCAAAAGCCGCAGCCCCGAGCATCGCTCTGAAGAGTGCCGTCCCGGCTTTTACCGTAAACCGTGAAATACTTATTCTGTAAAGGGCAAACGACGCAAACGGACACAGAAGCTCGTACCACCGCATCATTCCGTAGTTTGCTTTAAGCACGCACAGCGTAAGCAGAGCATACGTAAAAAGACAAAAGAACAAGTCTCCAACAAACATCCCCGGTGCGGACGCTCCGAAAACACTGCGCTTTATGAGTATCGCATCGTAGAGCACCGCCGCCGCAACACCGACAGCAAGCGTATACAGGAGTACTCCAAGCTGGGTTGGAAAAAAATATTCCATGGCAGTCTTCAACCGAAAAGTCTTGATATTATTCCGCTCTTTTTCACCGTGCCGTCGGAATACGAAAGGCTGTAAACAAGTCCCTCGACCGCAACCTCTCCGTCGTCAAGGTTCAGCTTTGTTATGCTGAGTCCGTCCCCTTCGACGGTAAGCTCCGTGTCGGACATCTCGAGCGTAACCGAGTACTCGCAGTAATTCAAAACATTCTTCACGCCGTTAAGACGGAGACTTCGCCTGTCTTTCAGTTCGACCGTTTCCTTTGCAATTCTGTCCATTCATATCACTCCGTATCGATACTTAACTTTATATCTGCAATGAGTATATGAACGTGCGTGTCCGAATATTACGGTTATTACTCCGAAAGTGCCTCGTACATAGACGAAGCCTCTTCTTTCGTGACGTGTTCCTTTACGTCCTTTACCTTGAATTTCAGCGTTTTTTCTCCGAAAGCTATCTCAACAATATCGTTTATCTTAACGTCATACGACGCCTTTGCCGGTCTGCCGTTGACGGTTACTCTCGAAGCATCGCAAGCGTCGTTAGCTACGGTGCGGCGCTTTATTATTCTTGTGAGCTTCAAATACTTATCTAAGCGCATTTTTAACCTTTCTCTTCTCCGTTAAAAAAATGCCCATGCTTTTATTGCATAGGCATAAAGGATTACTTACTTTCCGGGCTTGTATTCTGCAACAGCATCCTTGAGGCTCTTGCCTGCGGAGAAAGCGGGCTTGTAAGAAGCCGGAACCGTAATGCTCTCGCCCGTTCTGGGGTTCTTGGAAACCTTTTCGTTGCGGTACTTAACCGAGAATGTACCGAAACCTACGAGCTGAATCTTGTCGCCTGCGGCGAGTGCGTCGGACATTGTGCCGAATACTGCGTTAACTGCGTTAGCAGCCTGCTCCTTGGTGAGACCTGCCTTAGCGGCAACCTCTGTAACCAACTGTGTCTTATTCATTGTTGTTGAACTCCTTTGCAATTTTTTGGAACATACACATTATACTATAGCCTCGTTGAAAAAGCAAGAGTATTTTTGAAAAAAAGAAGTTTTTTTACAATTGCGTGATAATTTGACATATGTTTTTGCCGAAATCAGCTCATTTTTCGCCCTTTTCCGCTTTTTTAACGTCATTCCAGATGCTGTCCATCTGTTCAAGCGTCATATTTTCAAGTTTGTTGCCCTGTTTTACCGCCTCTTCTTCGACCTTCGCAAAGCGCCTTTCAAACTTCTCGTTGGCGTTGTAGAGAGCCTCCTCACTGTTCACGCCCGAGAGTCTTGCGACGTTTACGACTGCAAAAAGAAGGTCGCCAAGCTCCTCCGAAAGGTTAGAGGACTTCCCGGAAACGGCATTTTCAAGCTCTGCCGCAACCTCCTCCGTCTCTTCTCTGACCTTTGCAAGGGCATCTTCGGCATTGCCGTAATCGAAGCCTACCTTTGCCGCTTTGGCCTGAATCTTGCTTGCACGCACAAGCGACGGCAGAGCTTTGGACACGGATTTGAGTGCATCGGAGGCGGACTTCTGCCCTTTTTCTTTCTTCTTGAGTTCGTCCCAGTTCTTCAGCACTTCGTCCGAGTTCTTTACAAGCGTGTCAGCGAAAATATGTGGGTGACGATATATAAGCTTTTTGCATATTCCGTCGGCAACGTCGTCTATATTGAAGTCTCCGCTTTCCTCGGACATACGTGCGTGAAACACAACCTGGAGAAGAACATCTCCGAGTTCCTCTTTCATGATATCGCTGTCGTCCTTATCAATGCCTTCGACAAATTCATATGTTTCCTCAATGAAATTGTTGCGTATCGACTTATGTGTCTGTTCTCTGTCCCACGGACAGCCGTTTTCACTGCGAAGTATCTCCATAATTTCACGCAGATCATTAAAATTATAGTTTTTCTTTTCCAGCAATTCTCTAACGCTCATTTATAAATAAATCCTTTCCGTCCGTTCATTTGCTTTCCTTTAAGAAGCGAGAACCTTAAGTTTTTTGAGTATTCTGCAAATCTTATCCCCCTTGGGCATGAGAAGTATGTCCTCCTCCACGAAGCCTTTCATAATGCCCATACCGCCGAGATACACAACACCGGCAGCGCATATTGCAGCGGCTGTCGATATAAGGTTTCCGACTTTGAAAGAGGCGATGTTATAAACGGCAACCGCAACAACTCCGCAAACGGCGGCTGCGATAAACGGTTTAAGGAATACTCTTGTTATCTTGGGAACATAACCGGTATATTTAATCACAAACGCCGTATTGACAGCAAGAATGGTAAAGTAGCATACAGCGGTGCTTATTGCAAATCCTCGCTCCGCAATACCGGGAATGGGGAGCAGAATGTATGCCGAAACAAGTTTTGCCGCAACTCCTGCACCCGTTGCAACTATTGCCATATACTCACGGTGCCACGCTTGGAGAACCGAGTTTGTGATTGCAATGAGGGATATTGCGAAAATCGCAACCGACATAATGGAAAGCGTTCTCTCTCCGACGTCTGCCGAGATAAGCTCACCCGGGATAATAACCTCTCCGCTTGCTCCGGGGAAAACCGCCGTAATTATAGGGCGTGCAAGAACGGACATACCGACAGAGCAAGGAAGCGAGATAATCGCCGCCATTCTGAAAGCCGCCTCCATGGTCTTGTGCGCTTTTGTCATATCCTTTGCGGCGTATGCGGCGGCAAGAACCGGAATTATGCTGATACCGAACGGGTATACAAGCGTGGGCGGCATATTGAACAGTGAAATCGACATACCCGTATATGCTCCGTACACTTTCGTTGCCGCTTCACGTGAATAGCCGCAGTTACTGAGAAGAGGCTTCAAGAACGTATCAATGTTGTTGGGCAG
>CAKSCN010000199.1 GCA_934444485.1 uncultured Eubacteriales bacterium
GCTTAAACCTTTTGAAGCCTACGACGAAAGCGCAAAGGACGAGAACAATATGTATACTGTCGTCCGTGACGCAGTTCCGGATAAGGGCTGGTGGCATGAATTCGGAACCTCCAAAACGGAGCTGTTCAACCGCTATGATCCCATGATGAAAAGCTTCGCCGCAATATGCCGCAATGAAAAGGAGAATCCGTATACTTACGAATACGAGGCAAGACTTCACAGGGTTATCCTCGCCGCCTGCGGCGTTGACGTTGACTACAAAGCCGAAATCAAACTCTGATTTGTTTGACCCTCAAAAAAATATGACTCCGTCAAAATTACAGGCGGAGTCTTTTCTATGCATATTGAGTTTTACTTTAAGCCTCGGGTTCTTCATCGTTGCCGCCCGTGTAAACAAACTCGGCAAATTCGCTAATTATCTGCCAAAGCTCATCTTTTCCCTCGCCGTTCTGGGAGGAGAAGGGGATAATCACGGCGTCGTCCGGAATGTTTGCGTCATCATGAAGAGCCGCAATGCACTTTTCTCGGTTTGTCTTGTTCAGCTTGTCGGCTTTGGTTGCGACTATGGCAAATGGCAAATCCTGCTCCTTCAAAAAGTTGAGCATAACGGCGTCATCCTTTGTAAGTCCGACCTTCAGGTCAACAAGCTGTAAAAACAGTATCTGAGTGTCGAGGGAGAAGTACCTGTCGAAAAGCTTGCTCCACTTGTCTCTTTCGGCAAATGAGCGCTTTGCATAGCCGTAACCGGGCAGGTCAACGAGATATAGCTTACCGTCCACGTCGTAAAAGTTCGCGGTGATGGTCTTTCCCGGCTCGCCGCTCACACGTGCAAGCTTCTTGCGCCCGAGAAGGCAGTTTATAAGCGAGGACTTTCCGACATTCGAGCGGCCGCAGAAAGCCACCTGCGGAAACTCCGTGCGGATTATACCCGGAAGCTGTGACGGCAAGCCCGCTGTCATGACAAGGCTCACGTTGTTGAGATTCATTTCCATCGCAAATTCTCCTGTAAGTAAGTCGGATACCGCCGCATATTTCTGTCAGCGGACGAGTGCGTTATCAAGAACGTCGCCTATGTTCTCGGCAAGCACGAACTTTATGTTTTCCTTTACGGCAATGTCATTTTCCTCAAGGTCGGATTCATTGTCCTTCGGAATAATCACCGTTTTCATTCCGGCTTTGTACGCCGCCATCGTCTTTTCCTTGAGACCGCCTATCGGAAGGACACGCCCGGTGAGCGTTATCTCTCCCGTCATCGCAACGTCGCCCCTCACTGCTTTTTCGGAAAGCTCCGATATGAGAGCCGTGACCATTGTCACACCTGCCGACGGACCGTCTTTCGGAACAGCGCCTTCGGGAACATGAATGTGAATGTCACGCTTCTTGTAGAAATCACTCGGTATACCGTACTCCTCGCAGTGCTTGCGGATATAGCTTATCGCCGCTTTTGCAGACTCCTGCATTACGTCGCCGAGTTTTCCGGTAAGCTCCGTCTTTCCGGTGCCGTCCATAGTGACGGCTTCCACTTGGAGTATGTCGCCGCCGAGTTCTGTCCAAGCAAGACCGTTTACGACTCCGACAAGGTTCTGATGCGTGTTCTCGCTGTCCTTGACCTTTTCCGGACCGAGAAGCTCCGGCAGATTTTCTTTTGTGACCGTGTACGACTTTTTGCCGGTTTCAACTATTCTCAGTGCGACCTTTCGGCAGATCGAAGCTATTTCCTTCGAGAGATTGCGCACACCGGCTTCCTTTGTGTACCTGTCAATAAGCATTTCCGCAGCGTCGTAGGTTATGGTGAGATTCCGCTTTGTGAGACCGTGACGCTTAAGCTCTTTCGGAACAAGGTGGTTGCGCATAATGGAGAGCTTTTCAGTGGGCGTATACGACGAAAGCGATATTATCTCCATCCTGTCGATAAGGGGGCGGGGGACTGTTTCAAGCGTGTTTGCGGTTGCAATAAACATACAGCTCGAAAGGTCTATCGGTATCTCGATAAAATGATCCCTGAATTCCTTGTTCTGGTCGGGGTCGAGTACTTCAAGAAGCGCCGCAGACGGATCGCCGTGCGAATCTCTTGTGAGCTTGTCTATTTCGTCGAGAAGAATTACAGGGTTCATTGCTCCTGCCTGCTTTACGGCGTCAGCAATACGTCCCGGCATTGCCGCAACATACGTTTTTCTGTGACCTCTGATGTCAGCTTCGTCACGCACACCGCCGAGAGACACTCTCACGAACTTTCTTCCGGTCGCTCTTGCGATTGACGACGCAACCGACGTCTTTCCCACGCCGGGAGGACCCACAAAGCAGAGTATCTGACCTTTGATGTTGGGGGAAATCTGCTTCACGGCTATGTATTCGAGAATACGCTTCTTTATCTTGTCAAGCCCGTCATGATCTTCGTCAAGTATCTTTCTTGCCGCTTCGACGTTGTACTTTTCCTTTGTGTACGTGTCCCACGGAAGTTCAAGGCAGGCGTCAAGATAGTTTCTGAGAATTGTGCTGTCGGCAGAGCTGTACGGAGTTTTGGAAAGCTTAGTGCATTCCTTGTTGAGCTTTTCCTTAACCGTATCATTCTTGAGCTTTGCGATTTTTTCACGGTACTCGACTATTTCTTCGTCGTAGTCTTCACCCTCGCCAAGCTCATTTTTGATAACGCTCAGCTGTTCTCTCAGATAACGTTCACGCTGAAGTCCCTCTATTCTCGCTTTGACCTTGCCGTGAATGTCATACTCGGTTCTCAGAATTTCGTCCTCGCTTTGGAGCATGACGCATACCTTTTCGAGACGTTTCAGCGGATCGTATTCCTCGAGTATCTCCTGCTTGTCTTCGTATTTGTAGAGAAAGTTGGAGGCTATAAAGTCGGCAAGCGCACCGGGAGAACGAATACTCTGAACGGTGACAATAAGCTCGTCCGACACTTTCGGCAGAAGCTCGATGTGCTTTTCGACGATTGCATTTGCCTCACGAATGAGAGCTTCACCCTTTACTCCGCCGCCGTCCGACAGAAAAGTGTCACGTGCGAAAACGGTACACCTGAAGAAAGGCTCCGTGTTGTCGAAATGCTTAATCTCGGCACGCTTTGACGCTTCAACGATTATTCTGTAGCCGTCGTCGGGAAGTCTCATCGACTGTTTGATTTCGGCGATAACTCCGTGAGTGTACAAATCGTTTTCGCCGGGATTTTCGACCGTTATCTCTTTCTGTGCGCAGAGAAAAACTTCGCCGCCGTTTGCTTCAAGCATTGCAAGAACCGATTTTTTTCTCTTTATCTCGAAGCTTACCGGAAATTCCGGAAACACCACAAGTCCTCTCATCGGAATGAGGGGGAGGGTAGTCTCCTCAATTTTTTCTATAAATTTATTCATTTGCAGATTGTCCTCTGTTTTTATTGTGTGCTTGGATATTACTGTGATGGGTTTGCTATGAGTAAATGCCTATTATGCTTTCGGCAATGAGCTTGCGTGAAACCTGGT
>CAKSCN010000200.1 GCA_934444485.1 uncultured Eubacteriales bacterium
AGCGAGGCGTTGCCGAGCTTAAACGCTCCGACCTCGGATAAGATGAGTCTTACCTCATCTAAGTCGGCGGCTTGCGTATATGGACGCCGACTTCGGCAGTGCCTCTAAATACAGTTCTTATCCGACAGCCCCTCAGTCAGCTTCACTGACAGCTCCAGAGGTTGCCTTGCAACCGGTTACACAGGGGATGCCTCCGGAGTTGACACGGTCAACTCGAGAGTAAATTGCTTCGCAATTTCTCTGGTAGCTTCGCTACCTCCATTACTGCACCCATGAGAAACTGCTTTATTTTGAAGTCTTTTGGTTCTTTTCTTCAGAAAAGAACACCCTCGTAAGCTCCCGTAATCCTCGCAAACCCCCATAAATCCATGCACGGTGCTTGCAAAAACGCAGAACGCAAAGGGGGAGGCGTTCTGCGCTTCAATTACAGTATATGTGAGTTTAAGCTCTCTTCATAGCGGAGATGACCCAAGTATGAGCACCGCTCGAGATGACAGAGCCGCAGTAAGCGCACTTGCCGGCGGCAGTGACTTCAAGGGGTGCGCCGCAGTTCGGGCAGTTTGCAGCCTTTACGCCGTCGGTATCGTCGGTAACTTCGCCGACCGTGCGCATAAAGGTGATAACGTAGTTAATGTTTCTGTATTGATTCTGCGAACCCTCGAGAACAGCCTTTGTCTTTTCGTCGATGATGTAGTCCTTCTGCTGTGCGTTGAGAAGCACGTCGATGTACTCCTTGTCGCCGCTTATTCTGTGCTCGAGAAGCTTTACGTCGTTTACGGCAACTCTTTCCATAACGTTTATTCTGCCCATGCGCTTGTACTCTTCAATCTGCGTCTGCGACTGCGAGAACAGCTCCTCGGACTGAATTACGCGAAGCTCCTCAAGGTCACGTGCCGTCCATGCCGACTGAAGCTTGAGGTAGCATTCCTTGACAAAAGCAATGAAGCGTCCGGACGAGAAGTGCTCGTCGGTCTTGCGAACATCCTCTTCAACCTCGGCGGTCTTGTCGGTGTAGGTTCCCTTCATCGGTACGTTTACCGTTCCCGTCGCTCCTGCGTTCGGGTTGTTTACGGCGCCGCTGCCGCCCTTCTTGTTGCCCCTGTTCGCCCAGATTACTACGGCGATTATCACAACCGCAACGATTATATAGCCGACTATGCTTCCCTCGCTGTCGTCGTCTGAGGAGGAGTCGGAATCGTAGTAGCTTCCGCTGCTGTAATCGTCATCGTCCCAGCTCCAGTCGGAGGACGAACTGCTGTCCCAGTCGCTGTCGTAGGAATCATAGTTGCCGAAATCGGCAATTGCGGGGAGTGCGAGAGCTGCCATAACGGCAAAAACAAGCGCAAGTGCAATAAGGTGCTTTTTCATGGTGTTTCTCCTTTTGTGTATGTATTTATGTATTTTTTGTCGGCATCCGCCGAGGATTTACATTGTCGCATTACGGCTGAATACCGCTTACTTCTTCTTTACCAAAAGGTAAATCAGTGCGGCAATGCCGATAACGGCACCCAAACCGCCGCCCTTTGCGAGTATGCCGGCAATCACCCCGGCAAGAAGTCCCGTTATAAATCCGTCGTCGGGATCCTTTGCCCCGGCGTGGTCGCGGTAGTAGTTGTCGTAGAAATTGCCGCCGTCGCTGTAATCACGGTCGCTTCGGTCGCTGTCGTCACGGTCGCCGTCGTCGTAATTGTAATCGTCGTCGTAGTCGTCGTCCCATGAGTCGTCCCACGAGTCTCCCCAATTGTCCCAGTCATCGCTGTCCCAATCGTCCCATGAATCGCCCCACGAGCCGAAATCGGAGTCTCCCCACGAACCGCCCCATGACGAACCGTCGTCGTAGGAGTCGTAGTTTCCGAAATCCGCTCCCGCGGGGAGGTTTACAATAAGCGTGACGGTGAAGACAACCGAAAGAATGAGCGAGAGTATTTTTCTTTTATTCATGTTTTAAACACTCCTTTTGACCTTCGTATAAAACGCCTGCGCTCCGCTCACTTCACTCCGAACAACAGCTCAGCGTAAGTCGGGAAAGGCCAGAAGTCCTCGCCGACTGACGTTTCAAGCTCGTCCGCACTCTTTCTGAGAGAGAGCATATCGGCGCAGATTTCGTTTCTGTAGAAGAGCGACTTTTCCTCAAGATCGGCAATATTCTCTGCGTCCGCAATAGCCTTTTCGAGAGCCTTCACTTTGTCCGACATTTCGCCGCAGAGAGTTACGCACTTCGTCAGAATCTCTTTCTCGGTCTTGTCCTCAATGCCTATATTCGACTTTGCCGCCATGCCCTCGGCGAGTGAGTCGGTGTACTTGAGAACCGCCGGGATAATCTCCTTTTTCGCCATATCAACGGCGGTGAGAGCTTCTATCTTGACCACCTTGCAGTAGTTTTCGAGAAGTATCTCGGTGCGTGAACGAACCTCTTCCTCGGAGAAAATCTTGTGCTTTGTGAAAAGGCGCACATTCTTTTCGTCCGCAAAGTGCGGAAACGCCTCACAGCTGCTCTTGTAGTTGAGAAGTCCTCTTCTTTCGGCTTCCTCGACCCACTCTGCGGAGTAGTTGTTGCCGTCGAAAATTATGCGGCGGTGTGCGGTTATCGTCTCTTTGACAAAGGCGTCGGTTTCGGCTTCAATGTCTGCCGCCTTTTCGAGTCTCTCGGCGAAATCTTCGAGAACGTCCGCAACGGCGGTATTGAGTACAATGTTGCAGTCGGCAATCGACGACGCCGAACCCGGCATTCTGAACTCGAACTTGTTTCCGGTAAACGCAAACGGCGAGGTACGGTTACGGTCGGTCGTATCACGCTTGATATTCGGCAGTACGTGAACTCCAGTTTCGAGCATTTTGCGCTCCGTGCCGTTCTGTTCGTGACCGGACACTATCGACTCAACGACCTCGGAAAGCTCATCGCCCAAGAACATTGAAACGATGGTTGGCGGAGCCTCGTTTGCGCCGAAGCGGTGGTCGTTTCCGGGACTTGCGACGGAGATTCTCAAAAGGTCCTGATTCTCGTCAACGGCACGAATGACTGCGGCGAGGAAAACGAGGAAAATCTTGTTCTCACGGGGCTTTTTGCCGGGCTTGAGGATATTTATGCCGGTGTTTGTGGAAAGCGACCAGTTATTATGCTTGCCCGAACCGTTCACTCCGGCGAAAGGTTTTTCGTGAAGCAGGCAGACAAGGTCATGGCGCAGAGCGACCTTCTTCATAATCTCCATGGTGAGCTGATTGTGGTCGTTTGCGATATTTGCGTTTGAGAATATGGGCGCAAGCTCATGCTGTGCCGGGGCGACCTCATTGTGCTTTGTTTTGGCAAGTACGCCGAGTCTCCAAAGCTCACGGTCGAGGTCTTTCATATATTCTGCGACTCTCGGCTTTATTGCGCCGAAGTAGTGGTCGTCCATCTCCTGCCCCTTGGGGGGCAT
>CAKSCN010000201.1 GCA_934444485.1 uncultured Eubacteriales bacterium
ACGGTCATATGCGGATAAAGAGCGTAGTTCTGGAACACCATTGCGATGTCTCTGTCCTTGGGGGCAACGTCGTTTACGAGTCTGTCGCCGATGTAAAGCTCACCCTCGGTGATCTCTTCAAGTCCGGAGATCATACGGAGAGTCGTGGACTTACCGCATCCGGAAGGACCGACGAAAACGATAAATTCCTTGTCCTTGATGTCAAGGCAGAAATCGGATACGGCGGTAACTCCGCCGGGGTAACGCTTGTAAATGTGTTTAAGGGAAAGACTTGCCATTTATAAATAACCTCCTGATAAACTCTCTTTCGGAGCGGCAGACGCTGAATGCGACCCGTGCCGTGCGTGTTTTGTATGTGTCTTTGACACGCATTTTCATATGCATATACTATACCAAAAATTTCGGAAAATTGAAAGATGTTATTTCAACAACTTTTCGACGTCTGTTTTATGGCAAATTCACATATTTTTACCTCAAATCGCTTTTTACGTCGGAATCGGTGCGGAATTTATCAAATTTTGGGTCAATTCATCTATCATTTACAAAAAACAGTCCGTCATGTAAAATGTTACAAAAATCGCAGTCCGATAAGACGGTTTTTCGGCAGGGGGAAAGACTGATAAAAAGAGCGGCTTTTGATTGTTTCTCCTCCCCGTCACAGAAAAAGCGAAAAAAATATACCGAAAACGCTTGACATTTCGGATTACAATATAATATAATGTAGGCTGTAATTTCGGAGTGGGTGAGACCCTGCTGCGGAATGCGCCGCAAAGACCCGTTTTCGGGCAAACGGCGATATCTGCCGCATCGGCGAAGGTCGGCGGCAAAAAAGAAGGGAACGTTTTATCATGACAAAAATTGACATATTTTCGGGTTTTCTCGGCGCAGGCAAGACCACGCTCATCAAAAAGCTCATTTCCGAGGCGTATAAGGGCGAAAAGCTCGTGCTTATCGAGAATGAGTTCGGCGAAATCGGCGTTGACGGCGGCTTCCTCAAGGAGGCAGGCATTCAGATTAACGAGATGAACTCCGGCTGTATCTGCTGCAGCCTTGTCGGCGACTTCGGACGTGCGCTTAAAAAGGTCATTGCCGAGTATGCGCCCGACAGAATACTCATCGAGCCGTCCGGCGTCGGCAAGCTCAGCGATGTTATAAAGGCGGTCGAAAACTCCGAGGGCGATGGTGCGGTCATTAACTGCGCAACTGCCGTTGTTGATGCCTCGAAGTGCAAGATGTATATGAAGAACTTCGGCGAATTTTTCGGCGACCAGATTGCAAACGCAAAGACTGTTATTCTCAGCCGCACCTCCGGCATGAAGGAGGACAAGCTTGCGGAGTGCGTCGCTCTCGTCCGTGAAAAGAACCCCACAGCCGTTATCGTAACCACTCCCTGGGAGTCCCTCGACGGCAGCAAGATTCTCGAGGCAATGGAGACCTCTCCGTCGCTTGACTCTATCCTTGCGGAGCTTCGAGAGCATATTCACGACGATGATGACGACGACGATTGCTGCTGCGGACATCACCACCATGATGATGACGATGATGACCACGATCATGAGCATGAACATCACCACCATCACCACGACGATGACGACGATCACGAGCATGAGCATCACCACCATGACCATGACGACGATGACGATGACGGTGATCACGATCACGAGCATCACCACGAACACGGTGAGAACTGCACTTGCGGTTGCGGTGGTCACGGTCATGACCACGACCACGACCATGACCACGACGATCATGATGACCACGACCACGAGCATCATCACCATCACCACCACGCCGACGAGGTGTTCGAGAGCTGCGGAGTGGAGACGGCGAAGATATTCCCCCGTGAGGTTATCGAGAAGGCGCTTGCCGCACTCGGCGACACGGAGAAGTACGGCTTCATACTCCGTGCAAAGGGCATCGTGAACGGCGGCGACGAGTGGATACACTTTGACTACACGCCGGGCGAGGTAAATGTGCGCACGGGAGCGGCGGACGTAACCGGCAGAATCTGCGTAATCGGCTCAAAGATAGACAAGACTGCGATATTCGCACTTTTCGGAATCTGACGGCAGCAATCTGCGGCGAATAAACCAGAGCCGAGGCTATGTGCGGTGGGTGCCGTGCGGCTTCGGCACATTATGAAAAGGAACGGTCATTAACATGAAAGAAGTACCCGTATATTTATTTACAGGATTTCTCGAAAGCGGCAAGACACGCTTCATTCAGGACACGCTCTGCGACAAGCGTTTCAACAACGGTGAGCGGACGCTTCTCCTTGTCTGCGAGGAGGGCGTTGAGGAATACGACGAGGCGGCGTTTTCGGGACACAACGTATTTATACACACGGTAGAGAACGAGGAGGATCTCACCGAAGAGCTTCTCACGTCGCTTGAAAAGAAGTATAAAATTGAAAGAGCAGTTGTGGAGTACAACGGAATGTGGACTCTCGACGTGCTTTACCGTGCGCTTCCCGACGGTTGGTCGGTATATCAGGAGATGATGTTTGCGAATGCGGAAAACTTCATTTTCTACAACGGCAACATGAGAAACCTTGTGGTTGACAAGCTTCAGAGCTGCGAGATAATTATACTCAACCGGGCGTCGGACAAGACAGACAAGGACGAAATACACAAGGCGGTTCGGAGCGTGACACGCCGTGCGGACATTGCCTACGAGTACGCTGACGGACACGTTGAGTACGACGACACCGAAGATCCTCTGCCCTTTGATTTTGATGCGGACGTAATCGAGATTGCCGACCGTGACTATGCGTTCTGGTACAGGGATTTGTCGGAGGACTACAAGAAGTATGCCGGCAAGGTTGTTAAGTTCAAGGGAACCGTTGCGGCGGTTGACCCCAAGGACAAGAGTCTTACGGTATTCGGCAGAAAGATTATGGTTTGCTGTGAGAACGACATAGCGATGCGTGCGCTTCTCTGCCGTGACACGACGAAAAAGTACGTCCCGAAGGTCGGCGACTGGCTTATTATCACGGCGTCGGTTTCGGTCGAGAAAAACTCTATCTACAAGGGTGAGGGTCCTGTCCTCAATATGACAGACTTCGAGAAAGCCGATAAGCCCGAGAACGAGGTCGCTACCTTTTATTGACGGAAAGCTTTTACGGGGGCTTACGAGAGCTGCTCGCCGCAGGGGCTTTTACGGGGGTGTTCTTTTCTGAAGAAAAGAACCAAAAGACTTTATCCTATAGTAATTTGAGGAAAGTACCGCACGACGTTGTCGAGGACTCCGTCGTGAAGTGAGGAAAGACTCATCTAATCGAATATAGTACGAAAGTCGGTGGCGCATATATGCGCATCATATACGCAAGTGACCGACTTAGATTTTTGTAGCATCAAACTTTGTGGGGACTAAACTT
>CAKSCN010000202.1 GCA_934444485.1 uncultured Eubacteriales bacterium
CCTTCTTCACCGGGCATTTCTTCAAGTCGTCCGGACATCTCACGAAGAGCCTCAGCCCAACGGGAGGTGGAGTCGGCGATTATCGCAACCTTATAGCCCATATCACGGAAGTATTCCGCAATGGTGATACCGGTGTATATCGACGCCTCACGTGCCGCAACAGGCATATCCGAGGTGTTGGCGATAAGAACCGTTCTTTTCATAAGGGAAAGTCCCGTTCTCGGGTCATGAAGCTCGGGGAACTCCATAAGAACGTCGGTCATCTCGTTTCCTCGTTCGCCGCAGCCGATATATATAATTATATCGGAATCCGCCCACTTTGCAAGCTGGTGCTGTACGCAGGTTTTACCCGAACCGAAAGGACCGGGAACGCAGGCAATACCGCCCTTTGCTATAGGGAAGAGCATATCGATGGGTCGCTGCCCCGTTACCATAGGCTCATTCGGCACAAGCTTCTTCGCATACGGACGTCTGCGTCTTACGGGCCACTTCTGAAGCATGGCAATTTCGTGTACGACGCCCTTTTCGTCCTTTATCTTCGCTATTGTTTCTGTGATATTCGCTTTTCCGGAGTATATCCACTCAAGAGTACCCGAAAGTGTGGGAGGAACCATTATTCTCTGCGTTACGGCGGGCGTTTCCACAACCGTACCGAGTATGTCGCCGCCGACAAGTGCGTCCCCGACCTTTGCGACAGGCACAAAGTCCCACTTCTTCTCACGGTCGAGCTTCGGCACGTCAACGCCTCTCGGTATTCTGTCGCCGGCTTTTTTGTAAATCTCCGTAAGAGGTCTCTCGATACCGTCGTAGATACCCTCGATAAGTCCGGGAGCAAGCTCCGCAACAAGCGGCTCTCCTGTGAAGTAAACCGGTTCTCCCGGTCCTATTCCGCCGGTGTCCTCGTAAACCTCAATGGAAGCCTTATCGTCACGAAGCTCGATTATCTCGCCGATAAGCTTTGCTTCGCCGACGCGGACGACGTCGTACATATGAACGTCGCGCATTCCGGTTGCGACGATAAGAGGTCCTGCGACTTTATATATTGTTCCGACCTTTTCTGTCTGCATTTATACTATCATTCCTTCCGTAAATTGATTTTGAAAGGAGCTTCAATTCTTGTCCGCAAATATGTCCGTACCGATTGCTTTCTCCATATTTTCGCGAATTTTCTCCATACTGTAGCCCGTGGCACCCGCTCTGTCGGGAATAGGCAAAATGAGAGGATACGCCGCCTGTCTGTACTTTTCGAGCGTCTCCGTCATTTTTTCCGCAAGACGTTCCGAAAGAAAGATTATCGTAAATCCCTCTCTCACGAGTGACGCCACCGCCTTTTCCGCTTCCTCCGGGGTGCTTGCTTCCTTGGTGCGCACGCCTGCCGCTCCGAAAAGCACGATTGACGCCGC
Source organism: uncultured Eubacteriales bacterium (assembly GCA_934444485.1). Classification (GTDB taxonomy): domain Bacteria; phylum Bacillota; class Clostridia; order Oscillospirales; family CAG-382; genus CAKSUT01. The sequence goes on from CAKSCN010000202.1 coordinate 1,404, forward strand.
CTCTCCGACAGCTGCCGTTTTAGTTTCATTCATCGTGCGTCACCTCCGTTGTCATTGTTGCCGCCGAGCGACTTTTCGGCAAAAAGATATCTGAGCTTTGCCGCTTCACTCTTCTTTGCGAAGAAATACTCGGCTATCGCTCCCATGCCTGCCTCGTATCCGAGATCCGCCATTTCGACGGAAAGCTTGTCGTTCGCCATAGCGATTATCTCGTTTTCGTCTTTGTTTTCATCGGCAGAAAAATCTTCAAGGCTTACCTCTTTATCCGCACGAACCGGCAAAAATGCATACGGACAATCCGAGTCATGAAGTCCGAGCTTTCTCATTCTGAGAGCCGTTATTCTGTTTTTGCAGTCGGCGTACTTTAAAAAGAGCGATTCGAGAGGACGACAGTGCTTTTTCTCCACTGCTCCGAGCGCACGAAGAAACATTGCTCTGTCGGCTCTGCCGCTGACTCTTGCGGCGTCGGTATCGTCAAACACACCCTCAAGCTCTCTCTCCGCTTCCTCTCCGAGTACCGAAAAATCCTCTGCTGCAACGCACACCTCGAAAACATCGGGGTCGATGCTTCCGGACACCGTCGGCAGAGATTTGAAGTCGTCACGCCCCAAGAGCCTTGCTTTGAGGTAAAGCTTCAAATTGAGTGCGTCCTCCTCAAAGAGCATCGCTGAGACAAGCTCTTCATCGGGGGCAATGTCTCTGACGAACGCCGTCATTCTGTTCTTCTCGGCTTCTATAGAGTCGTACACCGTTTTTCCCTCACCGACAGGCGGATAACCGCACTCTTCGATAAGCTTCTTTGCCGTTTCGAGGTCCGCTTCGGCTATTCTCGCCATCTTTTCCTTTGATATCGGCTGATGTGCGCTTGCCCTTATGCTTCCGACTGCGTACTCATACGACTTACCGCCGAACGCACCGTATGCGCCCGTCATAACGACGCACCCTTTCCGAACAGGCTCTCGGCAAGCTTTTTCTCGTTTGCCTCAAAGGCGGCGTTGATTATCTCGCCGAAAGATAGGTCTATATCGTAATTCTCGCATTCGAGTACAAGCGTGCCGTCGGCGCAGGACTTATCGCTCAACGCAAACTTTGCTCCGAGCTTTTCGCTCCAGTAACCGATAAAGTCGCCGTCGAAGCCGAATACGCTCTTGCAGGCGTCCTTGTCGAGAAGCTTCTTTTTTTCGCTGTCGCCTGCTGTCACCGAAACATTTCCGACCGCTCCCGATTCGAGAACGTACTTTGTGATTATCTTTGAGTAGCCGGAAGCGTCCGTTGCCGCAAGCTTTTTCGCAGCCTCTGCTTTTATTTCATCGAGAAGCTCACGCTTTTTGTTAAGGACGCCTATGCGCAGGTTTATTTCGTCCTCACCCTTTCCGGCTCTCATAATGAGTTCCGCATTTTCTTTTGCGGTCTTGATTATTGAATCCGCTTTCTTCTCCGCCGCCGACATAATTTCACGTCTTGTATCGGCCGCTCTTTTCTCGCCGTCGCCGAGGATTACCCCGACTTCATCGGCGGTTTTTCGTTCGATCTTTTCGATCAATGCTTCAACGCTCATCTGTCTCCTCCTTCCGATAAACGGTTATCATAAAGCTCTGTATGTTGTCAGATACCCATGATAAGAAGGATGGACGTAAGAAGTGCAAGAATAGCGTAGGTTTCGACAAGAGCGGTCATTGTGATACCCTTACCGGAAGCGTCGGGCTGCTTGCCTGTCATGTGGATAGCCGCAACGGCTGTGTAACCCTGGCACGCACCGGAAATGAGACCGGTTATAGCCATAGGCATTGCCGCGAAGAAGTACTGCCATCCCTGAGCGACCGTGAGGTCAGCCGCATTGCCGCCGATAACGCCTATGTTTACCATGATGATTACCGCCGTAAGGAAACCGTAAATACCCTGCGTACCGGGAAGCACCTGAAGAACGAGCATCTTACCGAAAAGTTCGGGCTTTTC
>CAKSCN010000203.1 GCA_934444485.1 uncultured Eubacteriales bacterium
ACTTCGTAGTCTGCACGAAAGTAAATGCTTCGCAAGCTCGCATTTCTTTCCATGTTCTACATGAGCCTATACTTAATCCCCTGCAAAGCGAAGGTTTGCACGCTGAACGAAGTTCTGCGTTTTAAAGTTCTTTGGTTCTTTTCTTCAGAAAAGAACACCCCCGTAAGCTCCCGTAAGCCTTCGTAATCCCCCGTCGCCGTCAGGCGTTCAGCATCCTCATAAACTCTTCGCCGGTAATGGTTTCCTTTTCGTAGAGGTACTTCGAGATTTCGTCGAGCTTTGCACGGTCGGCGGAAAGAATGCCGAGTGCCTTTTCGTGCTGACGCTTTACCAGAGCGATGACCTCTGCGTCAATCTTCGCCTGAGTCTCCGCCGAGCAGGCAAGGGAGGTGTCGCCGCCGAGATATTGGTTCGTGACGGTCTCGGTCGCCACCATGCCGAAGTCGTCGCTCATGCCGTACCGTGTTATCATCGCACGTGCAAGCTTCGTCGCCTGCTCGATGTCGTTCGCCGCTCCGGTCGTTACCGAGCCGAATACGAGTTCCTCCGCCGCACGGCCGCCGGTGAAGGTCGCTATCTTGTTCTCGATTTCCTCTTTCGTCATGAGGTAGTGGTTGCCCTCATCGACCTGCATCGTGTAGCCGAGCGCACCCGACGTTCTCGGCACTATCGTTATCTTCTGCACAGGCGCAGAGTTGGTCTGCCTTGCGGCGACAAGTGCGTGTCCCACCTCGTGGTATGCAACTATGCACTTCTCTTTGTCGGTGAGTATGGCGTTCTTCTTCTGGTAGCCCGCAATTACCACCTCGATGCTCTCCTCAAGGTCGGTTTCGTCGGCGCAGCTTCTGCCGTCCCTGACAGCTCTCAACGCCGCTTCGTTTACGATATTCGCAAGCTCCGCACCCGACGCACCCGACGCCATGCGCGCAATCTTCGTGTAGTCGATACCCGGTGCGGTCTTTATCTTCTTTGCGTGAACACGCAGTATTTCCTCTCTGCCCTTGAGGTCCGGAAGCTCAACCGGGACACGTCTGTCGAATCTTCCCGGTCGTGTGAGTGCAGGGTCGAGGGACTCCGGACGGTTGGTTGCGGCAAGTATTATAACTCCCGTGTTTTCCTCGAAACCGTCCATCTCGGTGAGAAGCTGGTTGAGCGTCTGCTCACGCTCGTCGTTGCCGCCGCCGAAGTTGCCCCCGTCACGCTTCTTGCCTATGGCGTCTATCTCGTCGATGAACACGATGCACGGCGCTTTTTCTTTCGCCTGTCTGAAAAGGTCGCGGACCTTCGACGCACCCATGCCGACGAACATCTCGACAAATTCCGAGCCGGATATCGAGAAAAACGGCACGTTCGACTCTCCGGCAACCGCTTTTGCAAGCATGGTCTTGCCCGTGCCGGGAGGTCCGACGAGAAGTATGCCTTTCGGCATCGACGCACCTATGTCACGGTATTTTCCCGGGTTGTGCAGGTAATCGACAATCTCCGCAAGACTCTCCTTGGCTTCGTCCTCGCCGGCAACGTCGGCAAACTTTATGCCCTCGGTGGAGCTTACGTATATCTTTGCGTTGCTCTTGCCCATGCCGAACATCATAGAATTCGGTCCGCCCTCTTTGTCGGTCATCTTCTTCATGAGCCGCTGTCCGAGGAACGTGAAAATCAGTATCGGAAGAACCCACGACAAAAGCAGGCTCACAATCGGCGAGGTCTCGCGAACAATCTCGCTTCCGAAGGTTGCGCCCGAGGCGGTGAGCCTGTCGATAAGCTCGGGGTCGTCCATTATTCCGGTCTTGTATACCTTGTCCTTTTCGTCCTTGACGGTGAAAAGAATCTGGTTCGTCTCGACCTTGACCTCGTCAATCTTCTTCTCCTCCGTGAGGTTTACAAAGTCGCTGTAGCCGACCTCTTCGATGCTGAACTGACTGAGCATCGGCATTGCTATGAGGTTGAAAAGGAAAAGCACGATAAGTACTATTGTATAGTAGTACAACAGCGGCTTTTTCGGAGTCTTTACTTCTTTCATGTTGTCGTCCCCTCTTTCGTTTTCTGTACCTTTTACGTCATATTTTTAACTTTTTTCTTATATTATATCCGACCGAACAGCCGTTGTCAATGATTTTCACAGAAATTTCAGTTTCGTTCACACAAGCTTCGCAAAAGGTAATATAAGGTACAAATGCAACAATATGCCGAATTGGAACGATTACAAAAATACGCCAAAAACGCCGTTATATAGCGGTTTCTGCGGAAAATCCGTATAAAAAAAGAAAAATTCTCATATCCGTATGTTTTCATATGAGGGATATTACGCCTGTTCTTCCTTTATAAAACATTGCAAAACTGCTCTCGAGAGGTGTATAATGCACTCACAGGCAGAAAACGGACAGCTTCCGAGGCTCTGCCTTACACACACAACGGGAAAAGTAAAATACGGAAAATACCTTTCCCGACAAACCATTCCGCAAAAGCGAAAGACAAGGAGGAACAGAAAATGAAAGCAAAGAAAATCCTTTCCGTACTTATGGCGATCGGCGTATGCGGCAGCGCAGCACCCTTTTCGGCAAATGCCGCCTGTGGCATAACCGACGCTCTCAAGAGCTATGTTGAGGCAAATGAAGTCAAGGCGACCGAGTTTTCCGACATACTCACGAAGAAGCTCGACGACTACATCAGGGAAAACGGGTGCAGCATATCGATAGACGATATTCTCGATTATATAGCGTCGAACAAGCCGTCGGAGAAGCCTTCTCCCGATGAGCCGAATGAACCCGACGAGCCGTCAACTCCGGACGTGCCCACAACACCGGATGAACCCACGACACCCGATGAACCTGACGTACCTACGACACCGGATGAACCTACAACACCTGATGAACCCGATGTACCGTCAACACCGGACGTACCTACGACACCCGACATACCCGCAACGCCCGACGAGCCGTCGAATCCCGGAAGCGGCACGGTGCAGAGCGACTTTGCCTCGGAGGTGCTTCGTCTTGTGAACGTTGAGAGGACAAAGGCAGGACTTTCCCCGGTATCCGAGGGCAGCTCCGCACTTGTTTCGGCGGCAAACAAGCGTGCCGAGGAGGTAGCGAAGGTATTCTCTCACACACGTCCCGACGGTTCGTCCTGCTTCACGGTTCTCGGAGAGTACGGAGTTTCCTACAGAAGTGCCGGTGAGAACATAGCTTCCGGTCAGACGACACCTGCCGAGGTTGTCAATGCGTGGATGAACTCCGAGGGACATCGAGCCAACATTCTCGGCGCAAATTTCACCTCCCTCGGCGTCGGCGTTTACAAAAACGGCAGCTCTTACACTTGGGTTCAGCTCTTTATTTCGTGACGCTGAAGGTTATG
>CAKSCN010000204.1 GCA_934444485.1 uncultured Eubacteriales bacterium
CGTCGCAAGCGACTTTCACGGAAGAAAATGCTTCGCAAGCTCGCATTTTTTCCACATACCATGGAGAAAGTGCTAACATCGAGCTTCGCACTCTCCAAAAACCTTGATTTTTCCATAATTCCCCAAAAGCGAATGCCAACTCCCGAGTTTCGCACACCTCAAAAAGCCTCATCTTTCCGTAATTTGTCGTCGAACGAAGTGAGGTACAAATTTCGGGAACGGTATACGCTCTGAATTACAGTCCCTCAAAATCTACGCCCACAAAAATCTAAGTCGGTCACTTGAATATATGGTGACCGACTTTCGTACTTTATTCGATTAGATGAGTCCTGCTCATTTCACGACGGCGGTGTCGCCTATGATGCGCATATATGCGCCGTCGTGCGGTACCACCTCAAAATTACATTAAACTCGTCCCCTGCAAAACGAAGTTTTGCCCCTTGAAGTCTTTTGGTTCTTTTCTTCAGAAAAGAACACCCACGTAAGCCCTCGTAGCCTCCTGCGCTCACTCTCCGAGGAGGGCTTCGATATTTTCTTTGGGTACGTAGCCGACGGAGGAGCCTGCGGGTTCGCCATTCTTGAAAAGTATGAGGGTGGGGATACTCACAATGCCGTACTCGGCGGCAAGCTCTCCCTCGTCGTCAACATTAACCTTGCCGACCTTGACTCTGCCCTCGTATTCGTCCGCAATCTCGGCAACTATCGGCGAGAGCATCTTGCACGGTCCGCACCACGTCGCCCAGAAATCTACAAGCACCGGTGTGTCCGAGTCGAGTACCTCTTCCTTGAAATTGTCGTTAGTAAGCGTAATTTCTGCCATATTTTATCATTCCTTTCGTTTTTTTACTTATTATGTCCGCAAAGCGGATACTTATTTCTCTTTGTAGTAAAGCATACAGTGACAGTAACCCTCGAAATTTTCGTCGGCTATCTGATCTCTGAATTCCTTGCACATACACTTGTTGTCCTCGCTTTTGCCGACCCGGCACGGACAGTAGCCGCCCTTTGCCTTGAGTCCCTCTTTCACCGTCCTTACTATCTCCTTGTCGGTATTGAGTCTTATCTTCATATCTTTGCCCTCCGCAGTGTATAAGCAAAAATCCGCACGTCTTTCGGCGCACGGATCTTTCGGATTTACGTTTTTTGTCTGTCCCGTAAGGCTTAGTCTACTATAAAAGGCTTAAGCTCTTCGAGAATCTGTTCCGGTGCGTCGGAATGAATCGTCATTTCGATGGGAGACGCAAGGTCAAGGCTGAATATACCCATTATGGACTTGGCGTCCACAACGTATCTTCCCGACTTCAGGTCGATCTCGGCGTCGAACTTCGACACGGTATTCACGAAATTTCTCACGTCGTTTATCGTTGACAATTTAATGTTAGCTGTCGTCATTGCAGTCATCCTTTCCGATTGTCATTTTAGCTTACGCCGTAAGTATACCACATATTCGCCGATTTGTCAACCTGTTTTTTTAAGGTGTTTTTTCAATTTTTTACAGTATTGCTTCGCCCGGTGACGTCACATCACGTAAAAGTATACGCAGAAGAAGTGCATAAGGCTTCCGAGGACTATGAAAATGTGGAAAACCGAGTGCATATACGGCTTCTTTATCTTGTAAAACAGCGTGCCGACCGTGTACAGAACGCCGCCGAGAACGAGAAACGTCATGCCGCCCGCACCGAGAACGGGAATTATGGTCTTCAGCGAAAAGATTATGCACCAGCCGAGTCCGATATACAGTACCATCGAAAGCTTCGCAAAACGCTTGAGGTCAAGTGCGTTGAGAAGTATGCCGACGGCGGACAGCCCCCAGACGATGCCGAAGAGAGTCCAGCCGAGAGGCGCATTCACCGACCGCATCGTGCAGAGAGTCATCGGCGTGTACGTGCCGGCGATAAGCACGAAAATCGAGCAGTGGTCGAGAATACGGAAGACCTTCTTTGCATTTCTGTATGGGTAGAGTCCGTGGTAGGTACTGGACATAGTGTAGAGAAGTATCATCATTGCGCCGTAAACCGCTCCGCCAACAACTCCGTATACGTTGCCGTGAAGAGCCGCCCTTATGACGCAGAGCGTTGTCGCAACGACACCCAGTGCGCCGCCGACGATGTGCGACGTCATATTGAAAATCTCCTCGCCCTTTGTGTAGACGGGAATGCTTATGTCCTTTAGCTTTGCCATGTGAAGTGCCTCCTGTTTGAAATTGTGTGCGCCTTGCGGTGCGCCGCTTTTTCGGTTCATATGTTATTGTACACCGGCGGACGCTTTTTGTAAACCCCCAATCGGTAGAGTGATTTTTTGGTAAAACAGTCTGAAAGCACGCAGATATGCCGTTTTCTACTCTCGGTAGAGTGGTTTTCGGCGCAAATTTCGCACCCCGGGTTGACATATGGGCGCTTATGTGGTAAAATACAAGGTGTAGAGATGCTTTTACGAGAACGGAGAAACCGAGAATGAATACACTTAGGAACACTGTGGCGAAAAACATCGCCGCATACAGAAAAAGGGCGGGACTTACGCAGTCGGAGCTTGCGGAAAAGCTCTGCTACTCGGACAAATCCGTGTCGAAGTGGGAGCGTGCCGAGGGTATGCCCGACACGGAAACTCTCGTTGCTATGGCGAAGATTTTCGGCGTGACGATAAACGAGCTGATAAGCGCAGACGTCCCCTGCGAAAATTCCGACGCCGAAATCAAAGTCGGCGAGCATGAGCAGACAGACTCCGACGCCGGGAATTTGCCGTCATGCGAAGTCGGAGAAAGCAACGGAGATATTCACGAAAGGTCAGTCGACGGCAAAGGTGAGAGTGCGGACGTAAGTGCAAGATTCGGCGGAGCGGCAGGAAAACGCAGGGGCAGACCGACGCTTGCCGACGTTGCGGTGACGCTCATATCGGTAACTGCGGTGTGGGCGCTGTGCGGAATAACGGTGTTCTTTTTCAGCACGCTGTCTCCGTCGCTTGCCGACGTGTGGAACATACGCATTGCGGCTTACTTCGGCGTGATATCGCTTTTGGTGTGGTACATTTTTGCGGCTCTGCGCTGGGGCAGGGTTTGGCGGCACGTTATGATAAGTGCGCTCACGTGGTCGGCCGCCGCCGCACTTCACGTTTCGTTCCCGAGCGAGAGCATTGTGTTTATCTACGCCGTCGCCGCCGCCTTTCAGCTTATTATCGTCTGCGCCGCCCTTATCGCATTCGACCGTGAGCGCAGGTGACACGACAGCTGCTCGCCGCAGGGGCTTACGGGGGCTGCAAACGAGAGCCGCTCGCCGCGGGGGCGTTCTTTTCTGAAGAAAAGAACCAAAAGACTTCAAGGAGCAAAGCTGGCGCTTTGCAGGGGACGGATATAATGT
>CAKSCN010000205.1 GCA_934444485.1 uncultured Eubacteriales bacterium
TTATTTGCATCCTTATCATATGCCGAGCCGAAAAAGATTCTTTTTCCCATGTATTCAACATTGCTCGGCATGGTTATGTTTTTAAGCGCCTCGCCGTTGATTGCCTCGGTGCCTATGTATTTTACGCTTTCGGGAATGACAAGCGTGTCAAGAATATCGCCGCAGTCGATAGCACAGTCTTTTATAACCTCAAGACCGTCATTCAGCTTCAAATACTTCAAATAACGTCCGTAAATCGCTCTGTTTCCGATTTCCTTTATCGTAGGCGGAAGCGTGATGCCGGAGATTTTTGTTGCTCCTTCACGAAGAGCTCCGTCACCTATAGCTGTAACCGTGTGACCGTTTATCTCAGACGGAATATTAAACTCAATGCTGAAATTCGGATCTGAGTCGTACCAGAATCTCGCTGAATAGTCGGTAATCATTGCCGAGCCGTCCTCACGCACGGTATATACAAGCGAATCTATAGACTCCTTTTCGCGAAACTGTTCCATGTCCTCCGTAACGGCAGTTTTGCTTATTTCGTTCCATTCCATACCGTAATCCGAATCGTAGACGCTCCACCTGTCCTCAAAGGTTCTTTCGTACTTTGCGGACACCGGCGAATATGCACACAGTGATGCGAGAATTGCCGAGGCGGAAAGAAGCGTGCAGAGTGTTCTCTTTAATTTCATTTTCATACCTCCGAAAAATATATTCACGCTCCGATTTTAGCACAAAATACAGATTTTGTAAACCGCAGGCGGCAAAAATTAAATATAAATTTACAGTGGCGGCCGTGACCTTTTTGTCGTGCGGTTCGCAGATTTGTTACAAAAAAGCGTTGCTCAAGAAAAGCGGCGGCGGTATACTGTTTTCATACAAGTAAGGAGAGACATTTTCATGATAATGGATTTTCACACACACGCATTTCCCGACGCTCTCGCCGTCCGTGCGATACCTCTGCTTGCCGAAAAAGCACATCTTGCGCCGAATCACGACGGCACGATATCGGGGCTTAAAGCTCTCATGAAAAAGTGCGGAGTCGATATGGCGGCAGTGCTTTCTATTGCGACAAAGCCGAAGCAGGAAAACTCGGTGAACACCTTTGCGATAAGCCTTCTTGACGACCCGTCCCTTATTCCGTTCGGTTCGGTTTACCCGGGAAGCGACACATGGGAGAGTCAGCTTGAACGTCTTGCGGCGGCAGGCATTAAGGGCATAAAGCTTCACCCGGAGTATCAGGACTTTTACCTTGACTGCGACAACGCCGTAAAAATATATAAAAAGTGCGGCAGTCTCGGACTTATCGTGCAGTTTCACGCTGGCGAGGACGAGGGCTATCCGCCGCCCATGCACACGGGAGCCGCACGCATAAACAGCGTGTGCGACAAGGTACCGGAAACGACGTTCATTGCGGCGCACTTCGGCGGCTACAATATGTGGTGCGACACGGCGGAAAACCTCGAACCTCACGGCAATCTTTACCTCGACACGTCGATGACAATGACCGGTCATAAGCTTGACGCCGAAACGGCACTGCGGATAGTCGAAAAAATCGGAGAGGATCATATTCTCTTCGGAAGCGACGCACCGTGGGAGACCCCTGCCGACTCGATAAAGGGCATAGAACGTCTCGGACTTTCAGAGAGTACGAAAGAGAAAATCTACTTCAAAAACGCCGCCGCACTTCTCGGTCTTTCGGTACGGTAAAAATTTAAACCCGTCGCTCAATCAAGAACGGCGGGTACTTTTATATGCGCACGTCAGTCACGCTTAACTCTTATATCTGTAATCTCGTAACAGAACACAATGTGGTAGTCCCTTTTGGGGTAGTTTGCGCTGTCAATATCGCCTGTTCCGACGGCGGCAAAGCCCTCGGGGACAATTGCGGAGCGGTAGATTTTCTTTCCGACGATCGTCGTTTCGGCTTGTTCAAACATAAGCTCTCCGTCTTCGGTGACAACAGGTGTAAGTCCGCACTTTGCAAGTTTATCCTCGTCACGTCCGCTCGCTTTGCCGCAGTATGAAAGAGCCGAGTGCATATCGTCCGGGAAGAACGAAAGCGTTGCTGTGTCGGCGGCGTCGAGGAACTCAAGCGTATATCTCTGCGGTCTCACGAAGCACCAAAACACCGGCTTTCCCCACATCACACCGATACTTCCCCAGCTTGCGGTCATGGCGTTGTACCTTCTCGGAGCGTCCTTGTCTTTGTCGTATGCGCCTATGAGCATCCAGCGTTTGCCTATTTCGTTAAAGGCGTTCATGTCGAAATTTTCGGGAGCGACAGATTCGTATTTCATATTCAAAACCTCCGACTTTAAAACGATATGTAAATATATGCCGTGCGTTAAGAATTTATGAGCTTCTTGAGTCTTGCGGCAACACCCGACTTTTCAAGTGCAAGTCCGACGATTACGAACACAACCGCCGCACCGACCGACTGACCGATGTTTCCGGGGACGGAGGCAAGAGCGGAGGCAAGCGTCTTTCCTACTGTGTCGGAGCGGTAGATAAAGCACTCAGCTATGTAGTAACCGATTATGTTGATAAGTCCGGCAAAACCAACAGCCGCACAGTTTCTCTTGCAGAATATCTTATCCGAATGCGGTGTAAAGCACATTGCCATAACAAACTTAATGGGAAGCGTCGCCCACGCCCAAACGGCAAAGCCGCCCGTTATATCGCTGAGAGCCGCACCGACAGCCGCAGCCGCCGCAGAATACGGAAACGGAAGCATAACGGCGCAAAGGTAGTTTAGGCTGTCGCCGAGATGCATATACCCCTGACCGCCGGGAATGGGTATACTAAACATCGTTCCGACATAGACAAGTGCCGCAAAAAGTGCCGCAAACACCGTCATTTTGGTTGCCGATACTTTTTTTACTTCGTTTTCCGTTTTCACTGTGATCATCCTTTCATTTTCATGCTGCGTTGTCAAAGCTTCTTCAAAAGCGGTTCAAAATGCACTCCGGCTCTTACCGGTGTGTCGGTTCTGCTTGTTTTAAGCACGGCGGCATGAACGAATTCACAGGCGTCCCTTACCGCCTCCGAAAGAGCTTTGTTTTCCCCCATGAGCTTTCCGAGAAGCACCGACGTGAAAACCTCGCCGGTCCCGGGGTACGAACGGCTGACACGCTCAGTGAAGTACTTTCCAAACTCTCCCGTGTCTCGGTCAAAGTATGCCGCACCGATAAGATTTTTCTCTGAGCTGCCGGGGACAATTCCCGTTATAACTACGCTCTTTTTGCCGCAGTGCGAGAGCTTTTTGAGCATATCCTCAATTTCGCCGTCTGTCGGATTCTCTTTATACGGCGCACCCAAAAGTATTGCCGCTTCGGTGAGATTCGGCG
>CAKSCN010000206.1 GCA_934444485.1 uncultured Eubacteriales bacterium
TCGTACTCAAGCGCTACGGAAAGCCCGTCTATTTTGTATTCAAGCACGTATTCGGTTTCTCCGCCGAGAGCAGCGTTAGTCTTTTGTATATAGTCTGCAAGTTCTTCGTATGAGAATACGTCGGTAAGACTCTTCATAGGCACACGATGCGTAACCTTTTCAAATCTTTCCGAAGCTTTGCCGCCGACCGTGACTGTGGGGGACTTGTCCGACGCAAACTCGGGATGTTCCTTTTCGAGTGCCTCAAGCTCTTTCACGAGTTCATCGTAAGCAAAATCATCTATTTCGGGTGCGTCGTCGTTGTAGTATCTTTCACGGTGATACTCAATTGTTTTGCGCAGTTCATTTATTCTTTTTCCGATTTCGGTGTTAGTCATGACATATCCTTTCGTGTTATTTCGATTTTTTGCGTATCTGCGGCGGATTCAGCTTTTTGCCGGTCACTTCTTCAAAGCTGTGACCTTTTACAAGATTCCAGTCCCAAGATTTGCTCCGTATGTCAGACGGCGAAAAGCCGGTCTGCTTTTTGAACATTTTCGAGAAGGTGTAAGCGTCGGGGTAGCCTACCATGTTTGCCGTCTGCTTTACGTTGTAGCCGAGCTTCAGAAATTCCGTCGCTTTCGCGCACCTTATACTCAAAATGTAAGGGTGTATTGACTGCCCGGTTTCCTCTTTGAAAATCCTCGTTAAGTACCGCCTGTCAAGGTTCGCCATCTTTGCGAGACTGTCGAGTGAAAGCTCCTCCATGTAGTTGTGCCTGATGTACCTTGCAATTCTCTTGGGTACGTTTTGTTCTGTTGAGCAATTGTCGGAAAACAGCTCGCCGTACAGCAGAAACAGCTTTGAAAGGACGTACTCCGTCGAAAGATTGCCCTCCTGCGCACGGATTACAGAGTCGATGAAAATATCTCCCGACGGACTTATTATCGGACTTTCGAGCGTGTTGAACTTTTCCGCAAGCGACCCGGCAAACGATATCCAATAGTACTCCCACGGGTCCTTTTCGTCGGCGATATAGTATGTCACTTCTCCCGGCAAAATAACAAACGCCTGACCGGGATGAACGTGATAGTCAATGCCGCCCCTTGTGAATACTCCGCAACCCCTTTTCACATAGTGGATTATGCAGAAGTCCCTTATCGCCGGACCGAAATGGTGTGACGGCTCGCATTCCTCAAACCCGACATAAATGGGGAAGAGGTCGTGTAGATCGTCACGCTTCATAAATACGTAATTTGACTGCATTATGCTCACTCCGAAAATTCCTATTATTCAAGTTACATTATGACATGATAAATTACATTTTTCTATTTACAAAAGTAAACATTCTTGCTATAATGTAAAAAAATAAATTTTGACGCCGTACGCAACGAAAAAACGACAGGACACGGTGTCGGAAAAGGAGAAAATCATGCTTAAAATTACATTTATGGGTGCCGGAAGTACCGTTTTTGCAAAGAACGTACTCGGTGACACGCTTCTTGCGGAGCCGCTCTGTGAGTGCGAAATTGCACTTTATGACATCGACGCATCGAGGCTTGACGAGTCGTACATCGTTATCGAGGCGATAAACAAAAAGTATAACAACGACAAGGCCGTTATAAAGAAATATCTCGGCGTTGAGCAGAGAAAGGACGCTCTCAGAGGCGCAAGATTCGTTGTTAACGCAATACAGGTAGGCGGTTATGACCCCTGCACGATAATAGACTTCGAGATTCCGAAGAAGTACGGTCTGCGCCAGACGATAGGCGATACCATGGGAATAGGCGGCATATTCAGAGCGCTGCGCACAATTCATGTTCTCAAGGGCTTTGCCGCCGACATAGAAGAGGTTTGTCCGGACGCACTTTTCCTCAATTACACAAACCCCATGGCAATGCTTTCCGGCTTCATGCAGCGTTACACCGGAGTTAAAACGGTCGGACTCTGCCATAGCGTTCAGAGCTGTTCTTCGAGTCTTTTGGATCAGCTCGGCATGGATAAGAACAATATCGGCAAGGAGCTTATCGCAGGCATCAACCATATGGGCTGGCTCCTTGAGATTTGCGACAAGGACGGCAACGACCTTTACCCCGAAATTCGCCGCCGCGCCGCAGAAATGAACGAAAAGGGCGAGCATAACAACATGGTTCGCTTCGACTACATTAAGAGATTCGGATATTTCTGTACCGAAAGCTCGGAGCATAACGCAGAGTACAACTGCTTCTACATAAAGCCCAACTATCCCGAGCTTATCGAAAAGTATCACATTCCGCTCGACGAATATCCCAGAAGATGCGTAAATCAGATTGCGGCATGGGAGGAGCAGAAGAAGAAGCTTCTCAACGGTGGAGATATAGAGCATAACCGTTCTCATGAGTATGCCTCGAGAATCATGGAGGCAGTGGTTACAAACATGCCGTATAAGATAGGCGGCAACGTTATAAACCACGGACTTATAGAAAACCTTCCGTCTGACGCTTGCGTTGAAGTACCTTGCCTTGTTGACGGTCACGGCATAAACCCCTGCTATGTCGGCAGACTTCCCGTTCAGTGTGCAGCGATGAACATGACGAATATCAACGCACAGCTTCTCACGATCGAAGCGGCAGTCACCATGAAGAAAGAGGTTATCTATCAGGCGGCGATGCTTGATCCTCACACGGGTGCGGTTCTCTCCATAGACGATATTGTAAAAATGTGCGACGAGCTTTACGAAGCGCATACCAACGCCGGATACCCGATTTTCTGATTTTTAATACCGCAAAACGAAACCCTCTCTTGCTTTGCTCGGCGAGAGAGGGAATTTTTCATTCGATAACAGAGATTTTACCGTCTTCTATAATTTGTCCGAAAAGCTCAATATCGTGCCCGGAACGGTTTGTTACGACTTTTGCACCGTTTTCATACTCGGTTATGCTGTACCCGTCACGGCGAATGTGGTTTTCCATAAGAGTGGTCTCGAGCTTGCGCATTTTCTCAAAGTCGTCGTACATACGCTTTACTTTGAGTGCCGATTCGAGCATTTCCTCCGGTGTGTCACAGCGTGCGTCGAGAGTTCCCATCCAGTTAAGCTCCGGCGAGGACATGAATGCAGAGTAATAGTACACAAGCGGCGTCGCACCGTATTCGGCGCATCTGAGGGAAAGGCTCTCGTCCTTGAAGGCGTAATTTACCGTTGCGTTCGAGAGGTTGTACGACATTATTCCGTGATATACAAGAGGCATAAACGGCACGGTGTCATCGGTGAAGGGCGTCTCGAGAAGCTGCTTTTCGCCTTGCTCCATATAAAGACCCCTGTCAAGATAGGGACTTGCAAAATCGAGAAGCGCTTCGCTGCTTACACC
>CAKSCN010000207.1 GCA_934444485.1 uncultured Eubacteriales bacterium
GGATGATAAGAGTGATAACAATAATACGATGAATCCGAGCGAACCCAAGACAAGAAAGATGCGAAAGACACGTAAAACGCAAAAGAAAGGAAGCATATGAATAAGAGAATATTGTCATTGACGGCGGCGGTTTTTATGTCGCTGACACTTATTTCCTGCGCAAAGACGCCCGATAATAACGGCGGTAACGACATAACGGACGGCATAACGGTAACCGACGGACTTTACAGTGAGGAAACGGGAAATTCCGTAAACGGTGGGTATGCCGTCGAATACGGCGGAGGTTATCTTTTCGGCGGCACAAAGGATAACGAAGAGCTTGTATTCTTCGGTGCGGACGGCAAGAAGAAGATAGACGACGGCTTTTTCCGTGAAATGGCTGTGTACGGCAATGACCTTTACTATGTAAACGGTCGTCCCGGCTATGTCGGAAAGCTCTCGCTCGACAGTCTCGAAAAGGAAAGCGTTGCCCATAAGAGTTCCGGCAATCTCACTCTTTACGCAGACAGGCTCTACTACAGAGTATCAAGCCTTTCCAATTTCGGCGAGGTGTACTGTGTTGACCTTTCCTCCGATGAAAAAACGTCGGTGGCGGTCGCCGACAAGGTGATGAATTTCTGCATATCCGGCAACAGAATATACTATTGCAATATGGCGGACGGCAATACGCTTTGGTCAATGAACCTTGACGGCTCGGACAGAAAGAAGATATCCGATATTTATGCCGTGTCTCTTGTGTGCGACGCCGAATTCCTCTACTGCTCGGATTTCAACAGCGGAACGCTTAAGTCGTATCGTATTTCCGACGGCGAAGAGAAGGTTCTTACCGACGACAACTGCCGTGGACTTACGCTTCGTGACGGCAAGCTGTTCTATGTAAACAGAAGCGACGGCAGATCCCTTTGGTCGATGAATACGGACGGCACCGGGGCTTTAAAGCTTGCCGACGGCATAGTTGACGAGGTTGTCGCACTTGACGGCAAAGTATTCTTTGAACGTGAAAAGGAGACGGTTATAAACGAGGATGCCGACGACGAGGGAGAGCTTGTAAGTGAGTCGCTCGGATATTTTGTCATCGACCTTGATACCATGACCGAAACTCCGGTTTCATGAAAGTTTAATCTGTTTTGCTTCGGCGGTTTTTCTCTTTACGGGAAGGACCGCTATTTTTATGCTCCGCAAGGTCGCCTTTCTCAATCGTGAAACACACCGCACCCTCGTTCTGAGGACACAAAAGCCCGCTTTGATAGTAGAATACAACGCCTCGGTCGGTGACAAAAAAGTCGGAAGAGAAAAAGTACCTTCGGCACAGCCTTTTGCAGCCCTTGTAGTAATCGTGAATATCGCCGGAAAGCAGCTCCCCCTCGAGTTTTCGCTCAATTATGTCTGCGATTTTCCTTTCGGACAGACGTATTACGGAGTCGTATTTTACCATGTACCCCGTTTCCGTGTCCCATACCTGAGACAGCCTGCGCTCTTTGGCAAATATTCCGTCGTAGCTTGTCACGTCGAGAATTACCGATATGTATCTTTCATTGTCCGCCGCAATAACTTTCGGTATCAGTATTTCACCGAACGCACGCCGTCCCGGCTCGGAACCAAGAGCTGCTGCGGCTTTTTTTGCGCTCTCTTTTTCGGCGTATGCACAGTATTTTCCGGCAAGGCTCAGATAAAATGAATTCATTGCTTCACCGCACACGACACCCTCGAACACCGGATACCTGATGTTGATTTCGAGAACCTGCCTGCCGTTTTCGGTTATCGTTTTGCGAAGCTTTTCAAAATGGTAGTCCACAATATCCCTCCGATAGTTTTTCACGTAATCAGTATATGCGGAAAATGTATACTTTGCCATAAACGTGAAATACTACTAAGTGTGAAAAACGGCATCTTCGGTGCCTTGCGAATGGACGTGAAGAATATGACTGCGAACGAATTAAATGCTTACCTTCGTGAAAAATTCAAAATGTGCGATGATTTTTATATAAGGCAGATCTACCACAGGGGAAAGGAACTGTACCTTGCCGCCATTGCCAATCTCTGCGACAAAACGTATGTATCCGACAACATTCTCCGCCCTCTCGCTCTTTGGAACGGCGATGTAGCCGACGCAAACAGCTTTTACGAAGCCATAACCGTGTCGAACCTGAAAGGCGTGAAAAACGAGAATGACGCCGTATTGGAGATACTTTCGGGAAACGCTCTCGTCTTTGCGGAATTTGACGGTATTGCCGTTATGGTTGCCGCAAGCGCAAAAAACGAGGACGGACGATCCATACAAGAACCGGACAGCGAAATTGTCGTAAGAGGTCCGAGACAGGGATTTATCGAAAGCGGAGAGGTGAATGTGGCGCTTTTGAGAAAAATAATAGCCTCAAACGAGCTGAAGGTAGAGGTATATCCGATAGGAGGAATAACGAAAACCAATCTTCGTGTCGTCTACCTCGAAGGAATTGCCGACAAAACGGCGCTTGATATTCTCAGAAAGAGAATTGCGAAAATTCCGCTCGATTCAATGCTCGACTCCGGTTACGCCGAACAATATTTGCAGAACGGCGGATATCCGTTTTTTCCCGAGGTCGGCAACTCGGAGAAGCCGGATAAGGTTGCGGCGAAAATAATCGAGGGGCGAATTGCCGTCGTCTGTGACGGAAGCCCTGCGGTTCTCACTGTGCCGTATCTTTTCGACGAAAGTCTGCAATCGTCGGAGGATTATCTGAAAACTCCTTATTACGCAACGCTTATGAGAATAATACGCTTTATCGGACTTATGATTGCTCTCTATCTTCCGGCCGTATACGTCGCAGTGCTTGAAAGCCACATGGGAATGATGCCGAAAAAGCTTTTTGAGAGCATAACGGAGTCAAGAAGCGACATACCGTTCGGCGTGTTCACTGAGCTCATCGTGATACTTCTGATATTCGAGCTTATACGTGAGGTGGGAATACGTATGCCTAAGGCGGTCGGAGACGCAGTCAGCATTGTCGGCGGAATAATACTCGGAGACGCCGCAATAAAAGCGGGAATTGCAAGTGAACCTGTTATAATTGTTGCGGCTCTCACCGCAATAAGCAACTTTATAAATCCGCCTTTTATGAATAACACCGTTCTCATAAGACTCTCAAACCTTGTTGCGGCGAAATTTTTGGGGCTGTTCGGTGTTGCGGCGTCGGTAATTTTGCTCTTCACCGTTCTTTCAGCGAAGGACTCGTTCGGAACACCCTATATGTATCCGTTTGCGCCCACGACGTGGAGAGGACTTTCGGATTCCGTTATATTGATGCCTAAAAAGGCGCTTATGCACAGTACAAG
>CAKSCN010000208.1 GCA_934444485.1 uncultured Eubacteriales bacterium
AACACCTTTTACTGAAAAGCTCCGCTTTTCCCCTCTCACATTCCGCTGTTTTCGTATCAATTACATATCAAAAAGAAACATTTATGTTTAAACCGCCGCAAAAACGCTTGACAATTTTAGGAACGTAAGGTATAATCTCTGCAAAGAACAGAAATTATGAAACAGAGGTGCAACATGAATTACAGCTCCACTCGTCCGCTCACGGTGTGCGGCAAAAAGTACGCTTCGGCGAACCCCGAAACAGAAGATCCCTCAACTCCCTCCGTCGGCAAGCTCCCGGCAAGATCGAACCTTATACCCTCGCTCACCGAGGGCGTGTACTATAAAAACAAAGAGGACTCCGCACTTTTGCAGTGCCTTTGCGGCGACTACCGTTTCCGTTGGTCGGAGACCGACTGCGGCGACGACTTCTACCGTCCCGACTTCGACGACAGCGCATGGGACACGATAGACGTGCCGTCAATGTGGCAGTTCAGAGGCTACGGCAAGCTCAAATACCCCAACGTCGAGTACCCCATCCCGTTCAATCCGCCGTTCGTCTGCTGCGAAAATCCCGTCGGCTGTTACAGACGCACATTCACCGCAAAGAAAGGCTTTGAGAACGCAATTCTCCACTTCGGCGGCGTCGATAACGCTTTTTACGTCTGGGTCAACGGCGAGTACGTCGGCTTCTCAAAGGGCAGCAGAGTTGTGTCGGAGTTTGACATCTCAAAGCACCTGCATGACGGTGAAAATACGCTTGCCGTCAAGGTCTTTACCTACTCCGACGGCTCTTACCTCGAGGATCAGGATATGCTTCTCGCAAGCGGAATTTTCCGCGACGTGTACGTCCTGTACGGCAAGAGCGTCCGCCTTTGGGACTTTCGTGTGAACGACGATGCGCACGGCTTCGGCATCGACCTCGAATTCTGCGGCGAAAGCTACGAGGACTGCAAGGCAGAGGTCACTCTCGACGGAAAAACGCAGAGCTTCGACGTTGCGGATAAGGTGTCCTGCCGCTTCGACCTTGAAAACCCCAAGCTCTGGAACTGCGAAGAGCCGAACCTCTACCGGCTCACGATTACCTTAAAGCATGGTGACGAAGTGCTTGAGATTCACTCGAAGAAGATAGGCATACTTTCCTCCGAGGTGAAGGACGGCAAGGTTCTCGTCAACGGCAGTCCCGTATATATAAAAGGAATAAACCGCCACGAATACGACTGCGAAAACGGCCGTGCGATAAGCGTTGCTCTTATCGAAAAGGAGCTTCGCATGATAAAGGCGAACAACATAAACGCCGTGCGGTGCAGTCACTACACCAATAACCCGGCTTTCTACGAGATATGCTCCGAGATAGGACTTTACGTCATGGACGAAGCCGACCTTGAAACTCACGGTTGCGGCGTGTCCGGCGACCAGGGATACATATCGAAGCTTCCGGAGTGGTATCCGTCGTACCTTGCGAGAGTCCGCAGTATGCTCATGCAGAACAAGAACGAGGTCTGCGTTTTCATGCGCTCCATGGGCAACGAGTGCGGCAGGGGCGACAACATTCTGCGTTGTCAGCAATACGCCATAGATTTCGACCCGACGATAATCACCATTCACGATATGCAGGAAGACGACGCCGACCTCATGAGCGAGAGCCGTGAGTACGACTACATAAAACGCTCCGGCTACATCTCCGAAGAGGGACTTTTAAAGTACACGAAGCATCTGCCGATTTATATGCAGATCGAGTACGGTCACAGCATGGGCAACGGTCCCGGCTTCCTTGCGGAGTATCAGAGGTACGCCTACCACCTCGACAATTATCCCGGCGGCTTTGTGTGGGAGCTCAAGAACCACGGCTTCCGCACCGTTACGGCGGACGGAAAGGTCAACTATCTCTACGGCGGCGATTTCGGCGACCGCCCAAACTGGAAGAATTTCTGTCTCGACGGTTATCTTCTGTCCGACGGCACGCCGAAGCCCTCGTGGTACGAGCTTGGCGAAGTCTTTGCGCCGGTATACACGGAGTACGAAAACGGCGAGATAAAGATATACAACAGCTACGATTTCACCTCAATGACAGGAGGCACGGCGAAGTGGACGATATACCGCGACTTCACTCCGATAAAGAGCGGCGAGGCAAGTCTCGGCGACCTTCGTCCTCATGAGTGGGGCGTTGTTGACATTGACAAGAGCATACCGGACTCCGAGAGGGCGGCAGGCGCAAAGTACAGAATAAGGCTTGAGTACCGCAAGGGTGATGCGAACATCGGCTGTGATGAATTTGAGCTTCTTGCCGACGAGCGGACGGAGTATGAAGCGCCGAAGACAGCACCTAACGTCGAAAGCGACGGCAGACGGATAATCGTTGGCGGCGACGGCTTCAGGGCGGAGTTTGAGTCGGGAATGCTCTGCCGGTACGAAAAGGACGGAAATGTCATTATCGACGCACCTCTCGACTTTAAACTTTACCGTGCGCCGACCGACAACGACGGCATACTCGGCATGAGGTCATGGAGCGAGCGCAACGCCGGAATATGGAACGATATGCAGCTTGACACGATGAGGTACTTTGCCGAGAGCGTCGGAGCGGAGTCGGAGGACGGATGTGCGGTAATTTTCTCGCACGGAAAGCTTCTGCCGAACACAAAGCAGTGCGGATTCGAGCTTGATGTGCGTTTCACGGTATACGGCGACGGAAAGATACTTGTCGGTGTACACGGCAAGCCATACGGCAATCTTCCGGACAGGCTTCCGAGGATAGGACTTCACCTGACGCTTGACGGCGCAATGAGGAACACCGAGTGGTACGGCAGAGGACCCCGTCACAGCTATGCGGATTTCAAGAAGTCGGCGCGGTTCGGGCTTTACTCGTGCGACATAGCGGACACGTATTTTCTTTACGACAAGCCGCAGGAGACGGGAAGCCACGAAAACACGGCGTTTGTGACGGTATCGGGCGGCGGAAAGTCGCTGTCGGTTATAGGCGAGCCGGAGTTTGCGTTCTCCTGCCACGACTTCACTCTCGAGGCACTCACGTCGGCGAAGCACCGCACAGAGCTTGAGTACGACGTTTGCAACCACCTTTACATAGACTGCAAAATGAGAGGGCTGGGCAGTCTGTCGTGCGGTCCGGAGCCTGAGGAGCGTTACGAGCTTCGTCCGCATGAGTTCGACTTCTCCTTCCTCCTCTCCGACGGTCTCTCCGCAGAGGCCGCCCTCGCCGAAGCGCGCCAATGCCGCAAGAGCTGACGGGAGAAGCGGAGCTTTTCAGTAAAAGGTGTC
>CAKSCN010000209.1 GCA_934444485.1 uncultured Eubacteriales bacterium
AGACGCAACAGAGTATTAAAGGCAGCTAAGGGTTATTGGGGTTCCAAGAGCAAGCACTTTAAGATGGCGAAACAGCAGGTAATGAAGAGCGGCAACTACGCTTTTACCGGCAGAAAGCTCAAGAAGAGAGACTTCAGAAGACTCTGGATCACCAGAATCTCCGCAGCTTGCAAGCCCTGCGGCATCAACTACTCCAAGTTCATGAACGGTCTCAAGAAGGCAGGCGTTACTCTCAACAGAAAGATGCTCTCCGAGATTGCAATTGCAGACAAGGAAGCTTTCGCAAAGCTTGTTGAGCAGGCCAAGGCTGCTCTTTGAGATACTCTTTGGGCAAACAATTTACATGAATTTAAGCGGTGTACTTCGGTATGCCGCTTTCTTCTTTTGCCGAGCTGTTTTGGCGTGCTGTGCGGAACACTTTGTTATATTATTATTGGAGAAAAATTTACATTCACAGGTTGTAAGCCTACGTATATTCTGATATAATTACATAGTTATGGTGACAGTATAATGAGAAGTGTGCGGACACGTGGAAAATGTGCGCATTTAGGTCAGTTTCGTCGCCGTACTATTCGGTTTGCGCACAGCGCAGATACAACACGGAGGTATCTCAAATGAAAATAAACGCAAAAGCAAAGGCACTTTCGGTTATGTGCTTCATGCTCGCCGCCGCTTCGATTACGGCAATGTTCTCGTCATGCGGCAAAAAGGAAAACACCGACAATCCCCAGATAAGCGACATTGTTACGCCGACTGACGACAACAATAACAAGGATAACGACGGCGACACGGTTCCCGTGATAAATGACGACGAAAAGAAGGACGATAACACCGCCGAACACACGGACGGCTACTACAGTCTTCTCACCGGCGAAAAGTGCGACAAGGAGCTTTCTACCAAGCGTCCTGTCGGAATTATGTTAAACAACATCCGTGCCGCTCTTCCCCAGCAGGGCATTTCAAACTGCGACATTCTCTATGAGGTGCGTGCGGAGGGCGGTATAACAAGATATCTTGCGCTCTTTCTCGACTACGCAAGTCTTCCCGAGACGGGTTCCGTAAGATCGTCACGTGACTATTACATCGACCTTGCCGAGGCGCACGACGCCATTTACGCACACTGCGGCGGCAGTCCCGATGCTTACTCCGCTCTCCAGTCGAGAGGAATAAACAATCTTGACGGCACAAACGACAAGAATCTTCTCTCCGGCACGTACTACAGAAGCGCCGCACGCAGAAAGACAATGGCGGTTGAGCACACTATGATGACTGACGGTGAGCGTCTTGCGAAAGCAATCGAAGCAAAGGGCTACAGAACAGACGTTGAGTCAGGCTTCAAGGGTCCGTTCTCGTTCAGCGATACAGCGGTAAGCTACGAAAACTCCATCGACTGCAACTACGTTTACATTCATTTCAGCAATTACGTTCAGGCATACTTTGATTATGACAGCGAAACAGGACTTTACAAGAAGGGGCAGTACTTCAACACATCGTCCTCTCTCGGCAAGAAAAACTCTCCGCAGATAGACGGCAACACGAAAGAACAGCTTGCTTTTAAGAACGTCATAATTCTAATGGCGAACCAGTACGAAATCAAGGGCGACGCAAAGGGCAGAATCGCCGTTGACTTTGTCGGAGAAGGAAAAGGTCACTACATAACCGACGGCAAGATGGTTGACATTGTTTGGAAGAAGGCAGACAGGGAGACTCCCTACAAGCTTTACCTTGCCGACGGCACGACCGAACTCAAGCTCAACACGGGAAAATCCTACATTGCCATAGCTCCCGACGACGCCGAGATTGTTTGCAGTCTCGACGAGTAATTCCGGCTGAATGCCGTCCTTTTAAGATCACTACCAGAAAGGATTTTTAAATATGTACAATTACAAGTTTGCACTGGCACGGGAGGTACACAAGATATATCCCGAAATCGGAGTTAACGAGCTTGCAGCGATGACCGAATATCCTCCGGACGCAAGTCTCGGCGACATTGCACTCCCCTGCTTTAAGCTTTCGCGCACTCTGAAAAAAGCTCCGCCCGCCATTGCGGACAGCATACGCGACGCACTCATCGGTTCCGAAGCGTCAGAGCTTTTCGACAGCATAGAAAGCGTTTCCGGCTATCTCAATCTCAAGGTGAGTGCGTCGGCGCTTGCGGAAGACGTTATCGATATGTGCCGCAAGGGTTTTGACTACGGCTCGTCCGACATCGGCAAAGGTAAAACCGTCGTTATTGACTACTCTTCCCCCAATGTTGCGAAGCCTTTCCACATCGGACATCTTCGTTCGACTGTTATCGGTCAGGCGATAAAGAACATATTCCGTTTCTCCGGCTACGAATGCGTTGGTGTGAACCACCTCGGAGACTGGGGTACGCAGTTCGGAAAGCTTATAACGGCGTACAAGCTCTGGGGCTCAAAAGAGGACATTGAAAAGAGAGGCATCAAGGCTCTCAACGAGATATACGTAAAGTTCCACAAGGAAGCCGAGAATCACCCTGAGCTTGAGGACGAGGCACGTGAAAATTTCACGAAGATGGAACAGCACGATCCCGAGGCTCTCGAGCTTTGGAAGTGGTTTATGGACGTAAGCATAAAGGAATTCCAGAAGACCTACGACCTTATAGGTGCGGAATTTGAGTCGTGGAAAGGTGAAAGCTTCTACTATGACAAGACCGACCGTGTAATAAAAGAGCTTAAGGATAAGGGTCTTCTCAAATTTGACGACGGAGCGTACATTGTTCCCCTCGACGAATACGGAATGCCGCCCTGTCTTATCTTAAAGTCCGATGGTTCGACAATTTACGCAACACGTGACATTGCCGCCGCATTTTACCGCAAGGACACCTACGATTTCGACAAGTGCATATATGTAACCGGCGCAAGTCAGAGTCTCCATTTTGCGCAGTTCTTCAAGGTAATCGAGCTTCTCGGCTACGACTGGGCAAAGGATCTTAAGCACGTACCGTTCGGCACGGTTTCCTTCAACGGTGCGAAGATTGCAACACGTTCCGGAAACATGGTGCTTCTCGAGGATATTTTCGACAAAGCAATTGAAAACACACGTGCGATAATCGAAGAGAAGAACCCCAACCTTGAGAACAAGGACGAGGTTGCGACGGCTGTCGGTGTCGGTGCAATAATATTCAACGACCTCTCCAACAACCGCATAAAGGACGTTGACTTCAACTGGGAGGAGGCTCTCAGCTTTGAGGGCAACACGGGACCTTACG
>CAKSCN010000210.1 GCA_934444485.1 uncultured Eubacteriales bacterium
GCGGGGGTGGGATTTGAACCTCACGACCTCCGGGTTATGAGCCCGACGAGCTACCAGGCTGCTCTACCCCGCGATATGGATACCGTGAAATGAATGGTGCCGGAAACCGGTCTCGAACCGGTACGGGAGAATGTCCCACGGGATTTTAAGTCCCGGGCGTCTGCCAATTCCGCCATTCCGGCATTGGACTTGCTCTCGCCTCTCTCACAGTGCTTGACTATTATAGCACAGCAAAATGCGTTTGTCAAGGCTTTTTTCAAAAAAAGCATCAATTTACACTTTCGCAACATTTGTGAGAGTCAGTTTTCGTCTTCCATCATTTTCAGTTCTTCGTTGTAGAACACATCAAGTTTTCCGATATATCCTTTTTTCCACGGCTTGTTTCTTCCGCAATAATGAATGATAACACTGCTTTCCCTTACCTTTTCAAGACTCTTCCAAAGCTCGCTCTCGACACGGAAAGCGAAAAGCCGCTCCGTCATGTTGTATCTGTACGGATTGAGGGGGAATATTTCGGGTCCGTACAATGCGCTTATAACGTCCTGATCCGGAAGACAAAGCACCTTCTTATGACTTTCGATATACGCAAAGACCTCATCGGTGTTCTGCTTTTTGCGTAAAAGCGCTATGTTCATGAGCATAACACCGGAATTTATATACGGTGCGTTTTCGTCCATATCGAGACGGACTTCGTTGATTTTGTTCATTAGTGTGCCGACATGAGACGCCGCCGCAAACAGGTATCCCGACATATTGCAGTCGTACAGCTCTCCGAGACTTCCGTTTACGATTATATCCGGGTCAAGATAGAGGACACGTTCAACGTCCTCCGGCATGAAGCGTGCGGCAAATATGCGGTAGTACATTTCGGCAGGATATCTATCGGTTACGGGAGCGTTTGAGAGGTCGAGAGCGTCTGCGTTCACGGGGACAACCTTACAACGCTCCCCGAGTCTCGGGCTTCCGTACTTTTCCTCGGCACGAAGAAGAGTATTCCCGATGCGATCAAAATCATCCACCGTGAGCGACGAATGGAGGACAAACAGCCGTATACGCCGTGTCGGATTACATCGCACAAGCGAGTGAAGCATCACGCACAGCTGAGGTACATAACCGGAGTTGAGCGTAACGAGGACATTCATTTCGTCTTTGCTTTTGCTTTTCGTTGTCGGCATATGATTGATTTTCCTTTCGGCAATATAAATGTATGCGGTTTTCGCCCCTTTTATTACAATAGGTGTTGACATTGTGCGTTTTTTGGGGTATACTGTACTTGCGGCGACGGATTATCAAAGCAAAGTCCCGCTCAATTTCATCTGAGGAGGAAACATCATGCGCAGTAAATTCACCCAAAACAGCTACATCTTGTCATCGGTCGCCATGTGTATAATAGGACTTATTTTTATAGTTTTCCCTAAATTCTCGGCGGCGGTAATCGGAACAATCTGCGGTATTGCGCTCATCGCTTTCGGTGCGATGCGTCTTATCGGCTACTTTACGAGAGACATATTCAGTCTCGTATTTCAATACGACCTCGCTTTCGGAATGCTCATGGCTGTCATCGGCGTTCTCATACTCATGAACCCGGACAACCTCTTCGGCTTTATCTGCATTGTACTCGGAGTATGCTTCATTGCCGACGGCTTATTCAAAATCCGCATAGCTCTCGGCTCGAAGGAACTTGGCGTTCCGGGGTGGTATCTGATACTTGCGGCGGCAATAATCACCGCACTTCTCGGTCTTACACTGCTTATACGTCCCTCCGAAAGCTCGGTTGTGCTGTCGGTTCTTATCGGAGTGTCGCTTCTTTGCGACGGTTTACTCAGCATAGGAACTGTCATTGCGGCATCCCATGCGCAGAAGTACGGCAAGGACGACATAATTGACGTAACTCCCGACGACAAGGACAACTGACTCATATAAACAGTGCAAATCACAGTGCCGGCATCTCTTGCGGTGTCGGCATTTTCTTTATACTTTCCGAACAGTTCAGCTCTCCGGCGTTATGACGACGTCGCTCAAAAACTCGGTTCTGTCAACAAGCGGCGAGGTTTCACCGTCCTTTTTCGTGAGTGTCACCATGAGCGGAATATAGCTTTGGTCGAGCATTCCGTCATTGCGGTAAGTTCCGTTGTTTTTGAAGATAAGGTAACGGACGATGTAAAAACGGTAAAGCGTATCGTCGTGCTTCTCGGAGGCGATTTTCTGCACTTCAATGTTATAAAGCTTCTGCGGAGTGAAAACCGTACCTTCGTTAGTGCGGAAGTCGTACTTTTTCTCAGCGTCAGACAGAAAACGCTCGGTGTGGTAGCTTCTGTAAAGCTCGGCGTCGCCGTCGATTATAGACTTGAAGTATTTTGCGAAAAACAGCGTGTCGTCTCCGTCGCCGTAGTCGGCGTACTTTTCGTCGGATATGAGGACAGAGGTTCCGTCGTCCGAGGTATATCTCAGCGCACGCTCCTTCGCCATATACTCGCTGTCATCGTATATATTTTCTTCAAAATCGGCTTCGGCAAACGGGAAGCTCCCGAACTTTGTAACCTCTCTTTTGTACTCCGTCTTTCCGCAAGATACGGCAAACGCCGCCACGGTAACCGCCGCAAGAATCACGGCCGCAAAACGCTTTGCTTTCATACACACCTCGTAAATCGTCAATCGTTGTAAACGCTGTCAATATCCGTAAGATTTGTTCCGGGATAGTAGGTTGCGAGTATTTCGGGGTAGGAATATCCCTCTTTCGCAAGCTCTCTTGCGCCGTACTGGCTGAGTCCCACGCCGTGACCGTAGCCCTTGCCGATGAACGTCACCGTATCGTCGTCCTCGTTTTCGGGGATAAGAAGAACCTTCTCGCCCTTTGAGGTGTCGATTTTGTCGCCGGACATCGCTATTCCCTTTACCGCAAGCGACGACACAACCGAAGCGAGCTTGGAAAGATTCTCCGTCATAGTCCCCTCCGCATCAATTTTACTGCTTCCGCCGAAGTATACAACAAAGTTTGCACTCATGACGTACTTTGAAAACAGCGAGTACACCGACGACGAGGTGGTGACGGTGATTTTGTTTCCGTAGGGGTCGCTTACAACAACCCTTCTCACGTACCCCGACGGACCGGGAGTACATTCAATGTCGGCAATCGTGTCCTTCAGCTTACCAGCATATGCGCTTTTGCCGTTGATGTATTCGTAAAGCTCCTTTTTCGACACCTGCGCCGTCC
>CAKSCN010000211.1 GCA_934444485.1 uncultured Eubacteriales bacterium
CCTCGTAAAACTGCTCCGTCACGGTCTTTTCGGGATTTCCGGCAAAGTCGCCGCTTCCCGACGGTGAGCAGTAGATACAGCCGCCTATTCCCTTTGTACCGTCTCTGTTCGGACAGCCGAAGGCGCAGTTGAGCGAAACCTTTGCGACCTTACAGCCGAAACGTGCTTTCAGGTAGTTGTCGAAAGTATTATAGCGTTTATTTCCTATTATTTCGTGTGTCATGTTTTTTGATTCCGCATATATCGGAAAAGGAACCCCGAAAGGTTCCTCTCCGCAGTCTTATACTGTTTTCAAACTCAGTCGTGGTACTCGGAAACTACGTGCGTTACGGTTGCTTCCATTACGTCGTAGAAGCCCCAGAAGTCCTTCTTGAGGTCGGTGAACGGAATGCCCTCGTCCTCAACGTATGCGTCGAGCTTATCCTTGGAGGGAACTCTGTCAGCCGCACGGTTGACCATCTTGACTGCCTCCGCACGTGTGATGTCGTTCTCGGGCTTGTAGGTGCCGTCGGTGTAACCGTCAACAATCTTAGCGTTCTTGAGAGCGTTGATATAGCCGTCGGCCCAGTGGTCGCCTGTATCGGAGAATGCTTTCTTGCCGCTTGCCTTAAGTCCGAGATAACGTGTTATCATTACGGTGAACTCTGCGCGAGTGATATTCTCGTCGGGTCTGAAGGTGCCGTCCGGGTAACCGGTGATTATCTTCTTCTCAGCGCAGAAGCCGATGAAGTCAGCGTACCATAAGGTGTTCTTAACGTCGGCGAAGTCGCTGTCGTAAACAGCCTTGGCGTCGAAGTCGGCGGAAACCTTGGCGATAATTGCCGCAGCCTCTGCTCTTGTTATCTTGTTGTTCGGCTTAACCGTGCCGTCGTCGTAACCGCCGATGTAAGCGTTGTGGTACTCGTTCACGGGTTCGTCGGTATCCTCGAATATCGGAGAAAGCTTTGTTGCGGCGTATACTCTGAATGTGGAGGTGTTGATAACGGTCTTGCCGTCCTCGGACCAGCCGATGAACTTCTTGCCTGCGGGAGCAACCGCCTCGGGAAGATCATAGCCGCCGAGTCTCGAGCCCGCGGTTACGGTGATCTTCTCTGTCTCGCCGTTGCCAAGGTCAAAGACTACGTCATAGTTTCTTGCGCCTGCGGAAGAGCTTGAGCCGGAGCCGCTCTTGGAGGGAGTAACGTAGAGGGGCTTGGAGACAGCCGTGGTCTCATTTGTCGTGCTGTTCTCTGCAAAAACGAAGAACGTATACTTTTCGCCGTTGTTGAGACCGGTGAACTGGCTCTTCTTGTCGGACATAAGGCACTCGCGGGACGCTACCATTTTTCCGTCCTTGTCGTAAGCCAAGATGTATACGGTGTCGTACTCGTCATCGGCGGTCCACTTTACGGTTGCGCTCTTGTTGCCCTTTGTACCGGTAACGCCTCCAAGACGGACGAGAGAGCCTGTCGCAACACCCTCTTTTGTGACGTAGTTGTCAGTGGTGAGAAGGAGGCTCGGCTTGCCTACGAACATCTTTATGTTCTCAACGTCGGAGGCTTCTGTCGTGCTTATGGGAGCCATGTTGAAATTCTCCATGAATTCAACGTATTCTTCAAAGCTTGTCGCACTTAAAACAATATTAAAGGTTGCCGTTGCAATGAGAGTATTCTCATCGTCATTGCCTACGGAGCCTTTGCTGTCCTGAAGGTCAACAACCCACGGGAAAGCGATAACGCCGTCGGTTTCGTTTATAAACATCTCATCCGTGCAACCGTAGGTCTTGCCTGCGTCAACAACGGTGATGCCCTTTGTCGGTGTAACAACTCCGGCAACCGACTTTTCAGCGGATGCAACGCCGAGAAGTTCGGTGTCAAACTTAAAGGAAACGTTTCCGGAAACGCCTTTTGTGCCGGCGCTCAGATACACTTCAGCTCTTAAAACGGCGTCGCCGTTTTCATAATAAAGCTTGGGAACGATCACGTAGGGTTCGCCCTCGGCAGATGCGGTAAAGAACACAGCACTTGCCGTAAGCATCAAGAATGCGAGGAAAAGAGCGAGAAATCTGTTAGTCTTTTTCACTTTTTCATACCTCCGAATACTGATATGTATTTGCTGTTGATTGTGTCCGCATCACAGTCACTCGAATGCAGACTATTATGTGATAATTATACATTAGTTTACGATTTACATCAAGTAACATATATGTCCGATTTATGAATTTTTTGTCACAACGCAAAATTGTGAGGCACATTTTCACGAAAACGCCGTCTCTCTTTTTCCAAGCGCAAAAAGCACCGTGCCGCACTGCGAAGCTTTGCTCCGCAACCCCAAAAAAGAGGCTTCCCCGGAAGTACGGAGAAGCCCCTCAGAGGAGGGTAGGTTAACGGTGATAAAGCACCGTGTCAGTCTGCTGTTTTGCCGAAGTTGTTCTTGATGAGCACAAGGTCTTCGATTGTAACGTGTCCGTCCTCGTCAATATCGACCGCAGCCTGAAGATTCTCGCTTGCGTTCGGGTCGAAGGCTCTGATGAGACGGATGAAGTCGTCGATATCTACCCTTCCGTTACCGCAAACTGCGTCGAAGCTGTCCTTGATATCGCCGGGGATAAGCTCGGAAACCGAGATATCGGTAACACCGCCGAGGTAAGCCGCGCTTACATTCTTGAAGATTGTGCTTGTGAGGTAGCCGTTCTTCTCAATCTTTACGTCGTAATTTCCTGCAGCAGGGATAGTACCCAGGAGAGCGTTAGCTTCGATGTAGTACTTTACCTTGCCGTCAGCGTCTGTCTCGGTCTGGGTCTTTGTGTCCGCACCCTCGACAACGACCGACTTCACAAGGTTGTTTGTACCTGTCTCGTAGATCGCTATTCTCATATAGCTCTGTGCGGAGGGTGTTGCGGACGACTTTCTGTCGATGTAGATCTTAACGGGAAGCTCAGCCTCGTCGCCTGCGGAATTGTAAGCGGAGAACTTGTAGCTGCCGGTACCGCCGAGGGTCTCCTTGGCAACCGTCGCCTTGCCGTCAACGAGATCTACCGTTGCAAGCTCTGTTTCGCCGTCTGTCGTTACCTTTGTTATCTTGAGCTTGTCGCGCATCTTTGTACCGTTTACAGCAACCTCAAAGCCTGTGAAGGAATATTTCTCGCCGAGAGGATATACAACGCTGTCGTTCTCGTAGGTGTAGGT
>CAKSCN010000212.1 GCA_934444485.1 uncultured Eubacteriales bacterium
GGTCGGAAAGGTTGCGCCGCCCATACCGGATATTCCGGCGTTGCGGACGACGTTCACGATATCTTCGAGAGTCGCCTCCTCAAGAGGTTTGCCGAACGGTGCGATACTCTCGTCAAGCTCGTCTTTACCGTCGCTTTCAATTACGATGTAGGTCGTCTTCCCTCCCGAGGTGTAAGAGTTTCGCTGTTCGATATCGACCACCGTTCCCGAAACGCTTGCATGGACGGGACATGAAAGTGCGTCATCGTTTCTGCCGATGACCTGTCCCATCTTTACACTGTCGCCCTTTTTGACAAGCGGCAGAACCGGAGCGCCTATATGCTGACTCAGCGGTATTGCGACTTTTGCGGGAGTCGGCATTGTCTTTATCTGTGAGGACGCCGTATCCTTGTGTTCATCGACGTGTATTCCGCCTCTGAATGTAAAAGCCATAAACACAGTCCTTTCAAAAATTATTCTCCACGTCATTATACTCTTTTTTTGCACAAATTTCAAGGTATTTCCGTGACAATTTTGCGCTTTTATGATTTTTTCCGTTTTGCACAAAAGCGTCAGAAAAGAGTCAATCAATTTCAAAGTCCGGAACTTCAAGGTAATTTACCGAAACGATTCTATTTTATTGCAATTTTGCGGCTGTCAGAGCTTTGATTGGAAAAATATACACCGTGTTCCGTAAATTGTGCAGTGACAAAAACACATATTAAGTATTATAATACTACAAGGAGTTCTCATCTTCAGGAAAGGATTATTGCCATGGATTTCATTACGGTTGATAAAACAAAGCTCAAAGTAATTCTCACGCCGCATGATGTTGAGTCGCTTGCCTTTGCCGATAACTCTGACATTTCGGAAAATGAGACGAAGGCAGTCTTTAAATCTATACTCGCAAAAGCAAAGTGCAAAACCGGATTTTCCGCTGACGACTGCAAGCTGTTTGTCCAGTGCTTTCCGTCAAAGGACGGCGGATGCGAACTGTTCATAACGAAGCTTTCGGCGCTCGTAGGCGACGGTCACAGAAAATACGGTGTATCACGGTTCTTACTCCGCACCTTCTCGCTCGACAATGTTTCAAATGCGTGCGGTTATCTATCTAAAGGCGGCTACGCTTTTCGTTCGGATGTTTACCACGATGAAAGCACCGGCTACTGCCTTGTACTCGCACTCCCGAAGTTTCCGTCGTACACGTCGCATATTCCCGACAAACTGTATCTGTCTCGTCTCGGCGAATTCGGCGAATACTCGGAGTTGTCAAATGAAAAAAGGCTGTACATAAAAGAGCATTGCAGATTGCTTTGCGCAGGTAATGCGGTGAAAGTTTTTTCAAAGTTTTCAAAATAATACTTTTTTATGTGCATTAGGTGTGATACTATATTGCAAAACGAAAGTAAAAAACGGAGGCATTTTAAAGTGGACAGCATTCGCAGCAATTGGGACGAGCTTTATGCAAAATGCAATATGTGTACCGCCTGCCCTCTTCATGAGACAAAGACAAACACCGTATTCGGCAAGGGCTGCAAAACGGCAGACATACTCTTTGTGGGAGAAGCACCGGGAGAAAAGGAGGACCTTCAGGGCGAACCGTTTGTCGGGGCGTCGGGAAAGCTTCTCGACAAATACTTTGAAGCTGTTGATCTTACGCTTGACGACATATACGTTGCAAACATACTGAAATGCCGTCCGCCGAAAAACCGAGATCCGCTTCCGGCCGAGGAGGACGCCTGCATAGGCTACCTGCGTGAACAGTTCAAGCTCATTGAGCCGAAAATGATTGTCTGTCTCGGTCGAATTGCGGCAATGCGCCTTATAAAGCCGGACTTCAAAATCACCGCCGAGCACGGCAAGTGGTTCAAAAAAGGCGGATATCTTTTCACAGCTGTATACCATCCCTCGGCGCTTTTGCGTGATCCGAGAAAGAAAGCGGACATGCTCGCCGACTTTGCCGAGATAAGACGTGTAATAGATAATGGGTACAGTCTTTGACGGAAGTGCTGTTACAATACTTATGCGGTATTTTACGTAATATACGGCTTTACGCCGTGCAAAGATGAATCATCAAAGGAGAAATGTCATGAGTGACACGCATATCGGCGTCGGCACCTGCGCCGCACTTTCTTCGGGAAAAGGCAAAGCCGGAGTTGCGCTTGTAAGAGTAAGCGGTGCGGAGGCAATAGAGATTTCATCGAAGGTTTTCGTGCCGAGAGGAAGAAAGTTATCCGAGGTACCGTCAAACACGGCGGCTTTCGGCGACATATATTCGGGCGGAGAAAAGTTCGACAGCGGAATCGCAACGGTATTTCGTGCGCCTAAGTCTTTCACGGGAGAAGATACCGTCGAAATTTGCTGTCATGGAAGCGAAGTAGGAATTTCAATGCTCCTTGCGGCGCTCTTTGAAAGCGGTGCCGTTCCGGCAGGTCCGGGTGAGTTTACGAAACGTGCCTTTCTCAACGGAAAGCTTGACCTCACGCAGGCAGAGGCGATCGGCGAGCTGATCGATGCGGAAAGCGAATCTGCGGCACGCTTATCAAACGCAAAAGCGAACGGGCTTCTCGGTAAGGAAATAACACGCATCACATCGTCGCTTCTCGGAATACTGAGTGCGATTTACGCTTTTATCGATTATCCCGACGAGGATATCGAAGACACGACGAACGAAGAAATGCGAACCGCCGTTTATATGGCAAAAAGCAGCATCGAAAAGCTTCTCTCGACATACGACACGGGTCGTGCAATCGCTAAGGGTGTTAACTGCGCTATTGTCGGTGCGCCGAACGTCGGAAAGTCATCAATGTTAAATATGCTTTGCGGTCGAAACCGTGCCATTGTGACGGATATTGCCGGAACCACGAGAGACGTGATAACCGAGAGTGTGAAAGTCGGAAACATAACGCTTCTGCTCTCTGACACAGCCGGAATACGTGAATCCGACGACCCCGTTGAAAAAATCGGAGTTGAGCGTTCCTTTGAAGCACTGGAAAATGCGGAGCTTATCTTTCTTCTGCTCGACGTTTCGAGAAAACCATCGGATGTTGACATAAGCGTTATCGAAAAGGTAAGGAGCGCATCGGGAGAAAAGCACGTTATCACGGTTGCCAACAAATCGGACGTCGGTGGTGAATTTTCCGATGAAATCGAGAAGCTGTTGCATGGTGCTTC
>CAKSCN010000213.1 GCA_934444485.1 uncultured Eubacteriales bacterium
CTTCGCACCGTCGCAAAGCGCTGCGGCGTATATTCTCTTTCCCGCCCCGGTAATTGTCCTCACGCAGTCGCAGACGTCCCGGCAGAAGCTGATATTCGCTCTGAAAACAGCCCCCATAGAGCCTCTGAGGGTCTTGCGTGACCAAATGTCTGCGCATTCTCCGCAAAGGACGATATCCGAAAGTCCGAGAGATACGGCGGTTCTTATCACAGTCCCGACGTTTCCCGGGTCTTGTAGGGAGTCGAGGACAATAAATCCGCTCCCGGCGTTACGCACGGTCTCCGGCGTGAACGTCTTTCTTTCAGGAAGCCTTACCGTCGCAAACACGCCCTGCGGAGCTTTTTCCTCGGACAGCTTTGCCGCAACCTCTTCGGTCACAAGGAACATTTCCGCTCCCCTTGACGCTGTTCTTTCCAAAAGCTCAGGGTTTTGCTCTGCGGCACGCTCGGTGAAGAAAACCTCGCACGGAATGTTGTCCGTCCGCAAAAGCTCGCCGAGAAGCTTTGCCCCCTCGGTTGAAAAAAGTCCCGTGCGCTCTCTGTACTTTCTCTCGGAGAGAGCCGCTGCGTCGGTTATCCTGCGGTTCTTTCTCGAGCTTATATATTCACAGTCAAACAGCAGCTTACCGCACGTCATGCTCCGCACTCTCCTCTCAAACGCCGAACTTGCGCATTTTAAGTATATTATAATATAATAGAAGTGTTTTTTGCAATACTAAATTGTTAATAGATGAATATTTATTTATTACAAACAAAGAGCCGCCGACATGAACCGCCTTTCTTCGGCAAGGTGCGCACACCGACACGGCGTTTTTTAATGTGAATACACAGTGCCGAAACATTTGCGAAGCTTCACCGTGTGTTTTGCGTGCCAGAGCGCATAGAACAAAAGTTCACAAATCATATCATGAAAATGTGTTTATTGACGGTGGGAAGTGTGGTAGAATAATGTCGGAAAGCAAGAACACAGAAAATAAAGGAGTACAAACGTGGCACTTAAAACACTGAAAATAGAGGGTGCGAGAGTACACAACCTCAAAAATATAAGCGTTGAAATCCCCCGTGACAAGCTCGTTGTATTCACGGGGCTTTCGGGTTCGGGCAAGTCCTCGCTTGCGTTCGACACCATCTACGCCGAGGGTCACAGACGCTTTGTAGAGTCGCTGTCGTCGTATGCAAGGCAGTTTCTCGGTCAGCTCGACAAGCCGGACATAGACAGCATCGAGGGACTTTCTCCGGCGATATCGATAGACCAGAAGACGACGTCGAAGAATCCCCGCTCCACCGTGGGTACTGTGACGGAAATTTACGATTATCTGCGTCTTCTCTATGCGAGAGTGGGCGTACCTCACTGTCCCGTCTGCGGCAAAGAGATAACACAGCAGACTATAGACCAGATAATCGACCGCATACTCGAGCTTCCCGAAAGGACGAAGTTTATCGTCGCCTCCCCCGTGGTAAAAGGCAAAAAGGGAATGCACGAGAAGATTTTCGAGGACGCACGAAAAGGCGGATATGTGCGCATAAGGGTTGACGGCGAGATTCTCGATCTCTCGAACGAATTCGACCTCGACAAAAACAAAAAGCACAGCATTGACATTATAATTGACCGACTTGTGATGAAGCCGGACATAAAGTCGAGACTCACGGACTCCGTCGAAAACGCCTGCAAGCTCTCCGGCGGACTTGTCACGATAATTCTCCCCGACAGCAAAGAGGAGCTTCACTTTTCGCAAAACTACGCCTGCGACGAACACGGCATAAGTCTCGGCGAGCTTGCTCCGAGAATGTTCTCGTTCAACAGTCCGTTCGGTGCGTGCAAGAAGTGTGACGGACTCGGCGAGACAATGGTTCTCTCCCCCGAAAAGCTTTTCCCGGATATGTCGCTGTCTCTGTCGCACGGAGCGTGCGTGTGCAACGGCTTCAAGAGCATGAAGGATTCGTCATGGGGCGGAAATATGATAAACACGTTTCTTTCGGAATACGGCTGCGACGTAAACACACCTCTTGACAAGATGTCCGAGGAGGCTCGTCATGCGCTTCTTTACGGCAGACCCGAGGGACGCACGCAGAAAACCTTTATGGGTCACGCATACTATTCAGGCTTCGGCGGCATAATTCCGGATATCATGCGCCGCTACGAGATGAGTGCCGAAAACGCAGACACACGCACCTACTACGAACAGTTCATGGAGACGACTCCCTGCACCGAGTGCGGCGGCAAGAGACTTTCACGTGAGGCGTTGTCGGTCACGGTCGGCGGCAAGAACATCGACGAAGTGTGCAGTATGCAGATAACGGAATGTCTCGAATTTTTCAAGGCGCTCAAGCTCTCGGAGCGTGACATGAAGATAGGTCACGAGATATTCAAGGAGATAAAGTCAAGACTCGGTTTTCTTTGTAGTGTGGGGCTCGAATATCTTACGCTCTCACGAAAAGCCGGCACTCTATCGGGCGGTGAGAGTCAGCGAATAAGACTTGCGACTCAGATAGGTTCGTCCCTCATGGGCGTGCTGTACATTCTCGACGAGCCGAGTATCGGTCTTCATCAGCGTGACAACGACAAGCTTATCGCCACTCTCAAAAGGCTGCGTGACCTCGGCAACACGCTTATTGTCGTAGAGCATGACGAGGACACAATGCGCGAAGCGGACTACATCGTTGACATAGGTCCGGCGGCAGGCATTCACGGCGGAGAAGTCGTAGCCGCAGGCACACCGGCGGAAATTATGAAGTGCAGAAAGTCGATAACGGGAGACTACCTCTCGGGAAGAAAGCAGATTGCCGTACCAAAGACAAGGCGTAGCGGCAACGGCAAGCACATCACGATAAAGGACGCCTGCGAACACAACCTCAGGCACGTGACGGTTGACATTCCCCTCGGCGAGTTTGTGTGCGTGACGGGAGTTTCGGGTTCGGGAAAGTCGTCTCTCATTAACAGCGTACTTTACAACACGCTTGCCCGTGAGCTTAACCGTGCCAACACTCACCCCGGAAAGTGCGGCGGCGTAGACGGACTCGAAAATCTGGACAAGGTCATTGCGATAGATCAGTCGCCGATAGGCAGAACTCCGCGATCCAATCCTGCAACCTACACGGGACTCTTCACAGATATACGTGCGC
>CAKSCN010000214.1 GCA_934444485.1 uncultured Eubacteriales bacterium
TTCGGATTTGTGGGGATGAATGATGAGATATAAACTTGGCGAAATATTCAATCTGCAAATGGGGAAAACCCCGGATCGCCATTCGCCAAAATTTTGGAACGAAGGCACCGAGCCTTGGATATCTATTGCCGATCTTACAAAATGCAATAAATACATCGAGAATACTGCTGAGAAGATAACTGCAACAGCAGTTGATGAAAGCGGGATAAAGATCATTCCTAAAAACACTGTCATAATGAGCTTCAAACTTTCCATTGGAAAAGTAGCAATCACTCCAAAGGAAATGTATTCCAACGAAGCGATAATGTCATTCATTGATAAAGGTGTTCTTAAGATTGAGCCGGTATATCTCTACTATTTGTTGATGCACAAAGATTGGGATACCGGTACAAACAAGGCCGTTATGGGAAAGACGCTAAATAAAGCATCGCTTTCTCAAATGACAGTTAATATACATGGATATTCGGAGCAACTCGAAATAATCAAGGCCTTGGATGCAGCTTCTTCGATAATAGCAGCCAGAAAGCAGCAGCTCACCGAATTGGACAACCTCATTAAAGCCCGATTTGTCGAGATGTTTGGAGATCCCGTTTCCAACGATCGTGGTTGGAATACTGCACCGCTGGAGACTGTTTGTAAGGCTATCGTAGATTGTCCGCATTCTACGCCAAGTTATACCGATGTAGATACTGGCTATTTGTGCATCAGGACATCTATAGTTAAGAAAAATCGTATTATGTGGGATGAAATTGAATACATACCTGAGCACGAATATAAGAAGCGAATTCAACGAAAACGTCCAGAAAAAGGCGACATAGTATATACCCGAGAAGGCGCTATTCTTGGTATCGCAGCTATAATTGACCGTGAATGTAACGTAGCACTTGGCCAACGCTCGATGCTTCTGTCGCCTGATACAGCCAAATGCCTGCCACAATTTTTATGTGTTGCTATGAATTTTGACACGTTTCTTCGAAAGGCATTGAAAGGGCTCAGCGGATCGGCATCGCCACATATTAACGTCGGTGATATAAAAGCCTTTACGATTATTGTTCCACCTATGGAACTTCAAAACCAATTTGCAGTTTTCGTCGAACAAGTCGACAAATCAAAAGTTGTCGTGCAGAAAGCTCTGGATGAAGCGCAGACTTTGTTTGATAGTCTGATGCAGGAATACTTCGGATAAGGAGAAAGAAAAATGGATGCTATGTATACGCAACCTTTAGTAGATATGGGCGTTTCGCTTGCTGAATTGGCGGTAAAAGGAACCGCTTCGGCTGTCTCCAAAAAAGTGAGAGCTGCCAAAGAAATAAAGGAAATTGAAAAGCTTCGGACAACCTATGATGAGATCATCAACGAAATTCTTCTTGAACGAGAAGAAGCAGTAAGAATCGCACAGGCCTATAAGTCCGAACTGGATCGAATTGTGATAAGCGATGACGATATTGTGCATCTACACAATACCGTTGCCCGGCTTCTCGAAATCATCAAAGCCTTTCAGCTTGCAAGTGCTTCGGTTAAAGGTGAAGAGGAAATTGAGAAAGTTAAAAAGCAGGTTGAAAGCTACGAGCAGATTAAGGAACTGATCAGTGTTGACACGCTGAAAACAATGCAACTGCTTGGATTCAACTATAAGGCCGCAATCGGCGAGCCGCTGACCCAAATTTGTGCTGATGCAATTTCGAACATGTGCAGCAAAAACAAAACCAATACACCCACACAGAGAAAACGCTAAAATAGAGAAAAACCACGCAAGAGAAAGAGAGGGTTACATATGGATCCCAATACCGCTATGGAGACGATTGGTGCAGGAGCAAAGGCTGCAACAAAATTAGGCGAAATCGTTGAAAAAGTGTTTGGCCCCAGATGGACACGTAAACAGGCTGATGCCGATGCGTACTCCGATCAAAGGAAACTTCAAACGATTCGAGAAAATCCGGATATGGAAATTGTATACGTGAATGGGCAACTCAATGCAAGAGAACGGACACCAGAAGCTCTTGCGTATCGTGCCGGTCAGAGAATGCTTTCTGATGCCATACGTGAAGAAAACAATATCGAAAATGTATTAGAAGCGGCATCAAAAGAACTTCCACAAATCGAAAGCGTATCCGATGAACCTGTAGATGATGATTGGATTACTCGCTTTTTTACCATCGCAAAAGATATAAGCAACAAAGAAATGCAGTATGTATGGGGAAAAATTTTAGCAGGGGAAATAGCTTCTCCAAAGAGTTTTTCCTTGAAAACATTAGACACATTACGCAACATTAGTTTCACTGATGCGCAAGCATTTCAAAGATTGATTCCATTGGTTGTCCGCCATGGAGATGTTCATTTTATTTCTTCAGAAAACGAGATTCTCATAAAATATGGATCGTCATTTTCTGATGCGCTTTTGCTTGATGAATGCGGTTTGGTTAATTCCAGCGGAACGCTATCTTTGAATCTTCAAGTTTCTCAAAATGAAAAGGAATATGTTTTGGGCACAGAATGCTTGATTGCTATTCAAGGACTAAAAGAGGAAACCGTAAAAGTTAGTATTGGAATCCATTCTCTTACTAAAGCAGGCAAGGAACTTTATCAAATTCTTGCTCATTCGTCAAACGAGCAGTATATGAGTGATTTTACTCATCATATTTTCGAAAAGAATAAAAAGAGTATAAAGACATCTCTTCACAAGATTGTCTCACTTATTCAGACTGCTGCGGGTGACCAATTTCAGTACATCGCAACGCCAATAGTTTCGTATAGCGAAGATGCCGCCGTTTAATTACAAGGTAATAAGAAGGAAAATTTGTCTGCAAATTATCAAAATCAGAATATAGTCTTTGGGGTTACATCAATTCTCAAAACGGAGGGAACCGTTATGACATTAGGACAAATGAATTCTAAACTGACAAAAGCGCAGGAGGTTGAGACGTACCTTGACCGTGCGTTGCTTTGCCGTGCGCTTTTAGAGGATGCTGTTGACTTTATTTACAGCAAGGCCGGTGCTAAGAAACCGTCCAAAGCCTCTCTGCTTGAATTGATCGACAGCCCTGTCGTGACCGGTTATATCAATGATGCGGACACTGTAAACGCCCTCCACTATGTCCGCATTCTC
>CAKSCN010000215.1 GCA_934444485.1 uncultured Eubacteriales bacterium
GCTTTTCTTCTCCAGAATATGTTTCCAATCAGAGATTACTATCTTGACCATATACATACTCGAAATAATAATCCGGTCCCTGTTAAGCATTCCATTCACAAAGAAGTGGCAACACATATGAAGACACTTCGCCGGCTTCATTCCAAAGGTAAAAAAGTTGTGTTTCCAGATATTGACCGACTTGAGCAGATTATGCTTGCAGAATTAAAAGATAACGCAGCTGAATGATTTCACTTAAATCAGGTGGGCGTAGTCCCCCCCACCTCATTCATAGAATATATTTTCCTTTCTTCTTAATAGTCCTGTTCCAGAAAACTCTTTTTTATGTATAAGCACTATTCTCTTTCCTGCTCTATTTTATCAACAAGTATCAGCTCTGCGCTCATTCCCGCCAAAATAACGCTTATACTCAGAGTTTCTGCCGTATATACTTTATCAAAAGAAATATCAGGCAGCGCACGCCATTTTTTTTGAAGTATATTTCTTTGGTTTTCTATCAAATCATTGCTTTTATGTTTTTCTAAAAAGGCTTCTCTTTTTAGTTTATATCTTGTAATATTAAAATCACCTTTAATGCCTGTGAGATTTATTAACCAGTTAATACTGTTAATGCTATTGCCCGTTTCTATATATTGGCTCACAATATTGTTTACTTGAACTCCATTTATTTTTCTGTCACAAAAATTATAAATAAGTATAGAAATTCTTTTTATATTTTCAAAGTCTGGTGATGTTAAAATATAATTTTCACCTGCTGCAATAACTTTTTCCCCTAAAGAATTAAGTATATTAAACATTTCTATAAATTTCTTGTACTCACTTTTAATAAGCTTCTTTTTTAATGGCTCCACGTTTCTATTACATCTTAAGCCTTTATTGTTTAGTTGAAATTCCAGTGTTCCAAAATCGCACTTTTTATTATCATCATACTCACCATAGGATCCTTTTATATGCCCTTTAACAGCCTGCTCTGCTTCTTTTTTTTCAATTGCTCTAAAAGACTTTAAACGTTTGTTTCCATTTGCATATAGCCTGCGATATTCTTTTGGGGTCATACCAAACCACGCTTCAAACCATTTAACATAATATCTTGTTGCTGAAAACCCGACATTATTTGAAATCATACTCATTGTATCATTTGTACTTAAAAGTAGTTTCTCAGATTCCTCTACCCTTACAAAGCTCAGAAGATCCTGAAAACTTAGACCCGTAGCAGCTTTTATCAGATGTGATAGATAATATACACTTAAATGTTCGTTCTCTGCAATTTCACTTATTTTGATCTTCCTGTAATAGTTATCATATATATAGCTTATTATCCTGTTTATTCGTTCTTTATCCTTCTTTCGTTTTATATCAGCATTGTTGTTTATAAAAAGACCCTGTTCAACGATAAAACTTCCAAACTCAGACTTTAAACACGATATAATATTATGTGCTGTTTCAATTGCTTTATTTTTATAACCGGCATTTTCGTAAAAAACCTGCATATACAATTTACACAGAAGAGATTTTAACATTTCAATCCCCTCAATATTATTGTCTTGAACAAAAAAAGAATTTTCTAAATATGAATACTGTCTTGAAAAGTAAACACAATCCAATTGTACAATCATAACTATATTTTTAGTATTTGAAGAAAATCCATGCATTTCTCTACTATTTATAATTTGTATTTCTCCTGCATTCAAAACTTTCTTTGGCTTTCTTCCGTTTTCAAATACAATACTTCCTTCTAATACAAAAATTATTTCAATATCGGTATGATAATGCAAAAAATAATTCTCTACTTCCAATATATTTACTTTTACAGGCAATTCTCCCGAATATTTTATTTTTTCTTTTAACATATCTTATCAATCAGCTTTTGTTTATCTATTAGGTTAAAAGTCGCAAGAAATGCAACCTTGCGACTTTTTGAGGTGTATGAAACGAATTTATTTATATAGCTTTTATTCTTTCTATTGTGGTATAATTATTTCTCGGTTAATGTTTCTTTCCATTTATATGGATAACCAGTTCCCATCATCTTATCTATGAATGCTTCCGGATCTATTTGATCTGCAAAGATTAGGCCCTTTGGCAGATCCATTTCCTTAAGCAGCATTGTACCTGTTGCTAAAGGCAGAGAAACATATACCAGGGCTGTTCCATATAATTTCTTTAACTCAGGTCCCGGAGCATTCATCTTTGGACAATTCGCTGTCCATACAACTTCCTTACCGTCCTTTTCTCCGGCAACTTCAACAACCAGTTCTATGAATGCTGTCTTATCAGCATACTCAAGCTGTTCATCTGTCGCTCCGAACACATTGTTCTGTGGAGGCGGCACCATTGCTGTAACAACATCTATTGGTGCTACTTCAACATCGCCTACCTTTATCTTGTCCTGTGAGCACAGTCCAAGAGCATAGAACATTGCCGGCTGATACATCATATAATATTTGAAGTCTATATCCTTAACGCCTTCAAATGTTGCAGGCATGCTGTATATCTCTTCGTGCGAATGATGAGTTACAGGAAGTGTTCCTACAGGTTCAGGGAAATCACACATTTCAAGTCCGCCAAACGGTGGATATTTAACGTATTTTCCATCTTCAAGAGCATATGTAGGAGAAGCGCAGTCTACTAGCGCCTGCTTTGGTGACCAGCCCGGATTC
The DNA here is from genome assembly GCA_934444485.1 of uncultured Eubacteriales bacterium. Lineage (GTDB taxonomy): Bacteria > Bacillota > Clostridia > Oscillospirales > CAG-382 > CAKSUT01. Next base: position 2,661 of record CAKSCN010000215.1, read on the forward strand.
CAAGGTCTTAATACCCAGTCAAATTCGTGTTCTCCAGGAAGATGTGTAGCCTTACCTATTCTCATTTTGATGCTGTCAACTCTGTCAAGTCTGTTTGCAAATCTTCTTGCAAGGACATTTGTCCAGCCCGGTGCAAAGCCACATCCGAACAGTGCTGTAAGTCCTGCTTCCTTAAATTCCTTTGCAAACGGCATATCCTTAATTGCAACGCCTTCTACAAACTTATCCCAGAAAGGTGCGTCGAACGCTGTATTGATATAGTTTGCTTTTGCCTTCAGTGCGCCTTCCATTACATATGGAACCATCCAAGGCATTACCATATCAACAACTACATCAACACCCTCAGCAGCTCTTGCAACATCGTCAGGATCTGTAGCATTTACTGAACCTGTCTTAATCTTGCTACTTCCAATATGATCACCAAT
>CAKSCN010000216.1 GCA_934444485.1 uncultured Eubacteriales bacterium
AACGGTACTCTCTCCGATATTATAATCTTTCCCCTTGCAAAGCGAAGGTTTGCACGCTGAACGAAGTTCTGCGTTTTGAAGTCTTTTGGTTCTTTTCTTCAGAAAAGAACACCCCCGTAAAGCCCCCGTAACTCCCGTAAGCTCACGGAAAACCAAAGAGCCGCCTTGCGGCAGCTCTCGGGAGTTATACGTTCTTAATCAGTTTTTTTCGGGTTCGAGGAAGTAAACGGAGGGGTTCTTTTCGCCGAAGGTGTCCTTGATAGTACCCTCGGTTACGGTGTTGTACTTGAAGGTCGTCGTGGGGTTCTGACCGTACTGAGCGAGGTTTCTGCCCTGATGCTCAATGTAGGTGTTGCCCTCGAGAGCCGGAAGCCATCCCATTGTGCCTGCGCCGATGTGGAGAAGTACGCCCTTGGAACGGTCGAATACGTTGTTCTTGATGACGAAGTTCTCGGACATATTGTAGTGATCCCAACCCTTGATGTTAGCTGCATTGGAGGGGTTTGCACCTCTGCCCCAGCCGAAGCCTGCACGGCGGATAAGGTTGCCGGAATACTCGATGTTCTTGAGAAGTCTCGTCGCAAGACCCGTGTCGCTCACGCCCATGAAGTACTCGATGTTGTAGCAGCTGTCTACAAGAACGTTATTCGTGAACTTTACATTCTGCTCGGTGTAGTTCTCGCTGCCGCCCTTCTGGAGCTGATTCGTGATGCCTGCGTCGTAGCACTGATATACATAGCAGTTGTCTATCACAAAATTGTCGCAGCCGCCGTATACTTCAATACCGTTGCCGTAACGTGTAATGGAGGTTCCGCTGTATGCCTGATAGCCGCCGCCGATGTAGCCTATCTCGCAGTTCGTGATAACAAGATTCTGAACCGTGCCGGCACCGATACCGTGGCGTGAGCCGTAGAAGAGTGCGAGGTTGTCTATATTTACGTTGCTTCTGCCGGAGATTACCGCACTTCCGCCGTTTATAAACTCAATGGAGGCGTAAACCTTGCCGGGGTTGCCTGCGGCGCATCTTACGTATATGTCGCTCTTGTATCTCAGTACGTCTGTGGAAACCTTGCCGTTTACGCAAACGTCGCCGCTCTCGGCAGGAAGCTCCTTTATGTAATCGAGAATTTCCTTGTAGAGCTTGTCGGACTTTGCGTTGTCGTAGTAGCCGTTCGCGTCGTTGTAGAGGCAAACCTTTTCCATGAAGTTTACAACCTTGCCGTCCTTGTCCATGCAGACAACACCGCCGAGGTCGTTCATCTCAATGTGGTACTTGTAAATATCGGTTGTACCCTCAACGAGAGTCCACTTCTCTTCGCCCGCACCGTTCTCGGGACTGAGCATGATTATCGGCTTCGCACCTTCGCCGTATGCGCCGTAGGAGGTGTATTCGCGCGTTGTGAGACCGCCTCTGAAAATATCGCCTCTCTTGAAGAATACGCCGTCGCCCTTCTTGAACGCAACGCCGCTTACCTTTGCGGTTGTCTTCCATGCGGTTTCGGGAGTCTTGCCGTCGTTGTCGTCGTTGCCCATGGAGGAGGAAACGTAGTACTTGGTACCCGTAACCTTGTCCGCAAGCTCGTCCTTGGTCGCTCTTATCTCGGCGATTCTCTCGGCTTCAAGCTTGTCAAGCTCAGCTACCTTTGCGTTGCCGGAGGCGTAGTCAAGCTTTGCGTCGGGGGTTATTGCGAAGAACCAAATCTCGCCTTTGTCGTCTTGCTCGCAGGTGCCGTGGTTAATCGATGCTTCCATAATGTCCGTATATGCCCAGTGCGTGCCTGCAAGGTCGGTGTAAAGAGGAGTGTCGTCAAAGAGAGCGATTTCCTTTGTCTTCGCAACCTTCTTGCCGTATGCATTGTTGATTACCTTAACAACCTGCGCACGGGTGATTGTTCTGTCGGGGAGGAAAGTGCCGTCTGCGTAGCCGCCTACGATACCTGCCGATGCCGCCGCCATTACCGCCTTATACTTGGGGTGCGTTTCGGGAACGTCGGAGAAGGTCACGGTCTTGCCGGTGTCCTTTGCGAGTCCCATGTTGTAAACAAGCTCCGCAAACTCCGCCCGTGTGATGTTCTTGTTAGGCTCGAACGTGCCGGAGTAGGAGGCGAGTATACCCTTGTTTTCGAGGTATGCTATGTTGTCGTAGTACCATTCGCCCTTAGCGACGTCGGTAAACTTCGACTCATACTTACCCTTAATTGTGTTCTCGCTTGTGAGAAGACGTGTGATTATCGTGCATGCCTCGGCACGGGTCATTGTCTTGTCGGGCTTGAAGGTGCCGTCGCTGTAGCCGGAGATGAATGCGGTGTGTACCGCGAAGAGCTTGGGATCGGGCTTGTTCTTCATGAACACGATCTTGGAAAGGCAAACCTCGTCGTCGGCCGAAAGCTCTGTTACCTTGCGCTTTTCACCTATCGGGAGAATGTGCATCTGAACAAGGTTCGGAGTATCTGTGAGGTACTGTGCCTGCTCGTTGAGGTCGAAGAGCGAGTAGCTCCACTTGCCGTATTCGAGAGGTGTACCCTCGGTCATGAGAGACTTTGTTACGGTATTGCCGGAGCTCTTGAGTATTCGCATAACGGGTCTGATTTCGCCGTAGTCGTTCTTTGTGCCGAAGTAGTACACGATTGCGGCGTACTTATACTGCGAAAGGTCGATCTGCGCACCGCCGTAGCTCCAGCCGTCGAAGCCGAAGTAGTCCGCCTTCTGAGCGTTGGGGTTGGGTACGAAGCGGATTGTTTCGAGACCGCCGACGGTTGCCTTGCCGGCTTCGAGGACAACGTCGAACTTGCTTCCGTCAACGACGCCGTTATAGTAATCGGGATAGTGGAGGCACTTTACGTCGGGAGTTTCGACGTTCATCTTCCACATTGCGGTGAAGCCGAGGTCGTGCTCGGGCATTGTGTACTTGTCGCCGGGCTGATAGAGCTTGGAGGTGTTGGAGCCTGCGAACCAGCCTGCAAATTCGTTGTTGCCGAACTTATAGGTACACTCGGGGATGGTTATCTCTTCGCCGCCCTTTGCGGTGAGCTTAATATCCTCACCCTCGACGCCGTT
>CAKSCN010000217.1 GCA_934444485.1 uncultured Eubacteriales bacterium
TCTGCGTTTGTGTTGAAAATCAGTTTGCCGTCTTTTGAGCGTATGCTTATCTCGGCATTGCCTGCACTTGTCAGCTGAACGGTGAGTCCGTCCTTGTCGGATATAGCTCCGTGCGTGTTTGCAAAGAACGGTATACCCACATTTCCTATCGGGTACCAAAACTGCGAGAATACTTTTGTCTCATAAGGCGCAAGCCATGCAAAGTCCGGCTGATTGTCGGAGTAACACCCTGCCATAAGCTCTGCATATGCTCCGTCTGTGTCGGTAAGCGCCTTCTCCCACGACTCCGAAAGCTCGTTGTATGCCCAGGTGAACATTTTCTTGCCGGGAGAAATGTGGTGGTCGGCAATGTGAACCGTACCGCAGCCTCTGCCGCTGTCAAAGCCGCCGAAAAAGTCGTACTTGCTCGGAGCGCAGAAATACGAGGTCGGCTGAACCGTGTTCTTGTGATACGATATGTCAACCTCGCCGTTGCGTCTTATACCGTTGAAAATGCCGAGGTCGTTTGTCGCCGTCGGATAGGTCGTGACGGAACGCTTGTAGTGAAAGTTTACGTATGAAACGTCCTTCGGAAAGAATATACGGTAATCTTTATTCACCGCCACTGCCGCATTCTCCCACCAGAGGAAAGAGTTTGCAAAGGGTGTGCGGTTGCAGAGTTTCACTCTCGTTTCAAAGTATGCGCTTTCCGGTTTCAGTACAACGCCGACCATGCCTTTCATGCGATGAATCGGGTCGTGTTCCGATAGCCATACGATAACTCCGCCATCCTCGGTGCGCTCAATTTCGTAATCCGTCGGCATAAACGTCGAGGCACGGTGGTGAAAAGGCCAGTTGAACTCGACTCCGCCCGATATCCACGAGCCGAGACAGCCGATGAGTGCCGGCTTTATAACGTGCTGCTTGTAGAAAAAGTCATACCCCGTTGTCTTGTCGAATGCGGAGTATATTCTTCCTCCAAGCTCCGGCAGAATTTCAACCCGTATGTAGTCGTTCTCGATGCGGATGCAGGTGTACTCTTTTTCCTCTCTGTGTTCACGGTCAACCTCCAGAACAACCTTTTTGGGATACGGATTTCCGCTTGTCCTCTGATGAACCCTGTTCTCTGCGAACATAGGCATTTCTTCGGCGGCAGGCTCTCTGTATGTTGGAAGAACGAGCTTGCACTCGGCTATCGAAACTTCTTTGATTGTCATTTCTGCATCTCCTTTGTCATGCTTTTATCATGTCTATTTTACATTCGCACACCGAAAAATGCAAGACTAAAATTTGCGTAAACAATTCACGAATTTTTACTTGAGATTTCTTCGGAAAAGCTATATAATACTTCCCGAAAGGGGTGAATGCCGATGAGCATAACCATCCACTACATAGTCGAACCAGAGTACGCCGAGACCGTCTGGTGCCGGGAAACGCTGAACGGAATCGCCGACAGAGCGTCCTCTTTGCGCTACGAGCTTTGCGAACACAATGAGGATACGCTCTGCGATATACCGAAAAACGACAGCGTTATTGTCATAGGAACGTCACGCAGATGGGTTGCGAGAGTTATATTTGCGGCAGGAACGCATTCGGTGAAAACCGTTGCGGTGAGCTGTCAGCCGCTCGAAGCGGTGGGGTGTTCGAGCTTTGTCCTTATCGACCACGGCGGCGCCACAAAGGAGTGCCTCGGATATCTGCGCTCGGCAGGCAGAACGAAAACGGCGCTTTTCGGAATAAACAATAACAACCATTCCTATGCGGATACCGTAAAGACCGGTTATTTTCATTCCGAGGATATTTACTATATCGACAGTGAGTCGGGGATGGACCGCTGTTACGACGAGTTTTTAGGCAGAATCGAAAACTACGACTCGGTTGTCTGCTCCAACTACATAACCGCCGTTTACCTCATGAACCGCTTCAGGAAAGAGGGGATATCTGTCCCGGACAGGCTCTTTGTTATGACATACGGCGACTCCGTTATCGGCAGACTTATGTCTCCGTCGCTTACGACAATCACTCTCAATCACGAGCTTCTCGGCGTTCAGGCGGTCAATCTTTGCAGGTTTCCGTTCTTTACGCAGGATCGTGACGTGAATATAACCGTCTACGTGCCTTGCCGTATCATCGCTGCGGAATCGACCGGAAATGTTCCGTATGTTGCCGGTGTCGGAGGCGTGAACAATCCCGAAAGAGAAGACTACAGCACCAATAAGCTCGGGGCGAAGTTGTCCGGAATACAGGCGCTCGAAAAGCTTCTCCGCCTTTGCAACGACAGCGACTTCGGTCTTATATCGCTTCTTGCGAGCGGCTGTTCGTACAGCAAAACCGCCGAGCTGCTTTATATTTCCGAAAGCACCGTGAAATACCGCATAAAACGCCTTCTCGGAGGAAGCGGTATCGACTCTATTGCCGAGGCACTGAGCCTGTATGCGAAGTATATCGGCGTGAAAGACAAAAAGTGAATGCCGAATTTGTGCATTATGCGGAATTTTTTACACTATTTGCATATTTTTGTTGACAAATGGAAAAAAGTGTGATATACTGTACAAGTGCTGTAGGGTTCGGTAGCCGCAGCATACGAATTTGTACCGCTTGCGCTTTTTGACGCAGTGAGTATGAGTTCGGAGCGGGAGAAGATATGCCGTGTCGGTTTGTGATGCGGCTGTGTTTTTGTGCCGCCGTGACCTTCAGTATTTTCATTTTTGGAAATAAATAAACAAAAAAAGTGAGGAAAACAAAATGCAAAGAGAACGCTTGGGTTCGCGTCTCGGCTTTATTCTGCTTTCGGCAGGATGCGCCATAGGATGCGGAAACGTATGGAAATTCCCGTGGATGTGCGGTGAATACGGCGGAGGCGGATTTGTTCTTGTATATCTTATCTGCCTTGTCCTTTTGGGACTTCCCGTAATGACAATGGAATTTGCCGTCGGCCGTGCGGCACAGGCAAGCCCGATACATATGTATCAGAAAATCGAACGCCCCGGTCAGAAGTGGCACATACACGGATATTTCGCTCTTTTCGGCAATATCGCTCTCATGTCTTTCTATACAGTAGTTACCGG
>CAKSCN010000218.1 GCA_934444485.1 uncultured Eubacteriales bacterium
GACGAGAACCGTCCGTCACCGTTTTGAAATTCCGATGCTTGTAAGAAAGCTCCCGTCCGCCGAAATGCTCAACGTAAGCCGTGAGGAATGGGAGATACTGCATCTCACCAACATAGAGCGTTACAAAGACGGAAAGAAGCTTCTCACGATGCCCGCCGATCTTCAGGCTGCGTGCGCAACGAGAAAGGGAGAGCTTGAGGTTGTATACTCCCACACAAGACCGAACGGCAAATCGTGCTTCACGGCAATTCCAGGCACATTTAAGTATGCCAACGCCGGCGAGAACATCACTCAGTGTACCGTCGCAATGACTGCCTCCAGAGCCGTAAACAGCTGGATGAACAGTGCGGGACACCGTGCGAATATGCTCAAGGACAACTATCAGTACATGGGAACGGGCGTATACCAAATGAGTGCGCTGCAGATGTTCGCAAACCAGGGCGACTCCATAGCCGAGGTGACATCAAGCTCCGGAAGCTTTGTCTTTTCCGACGAGGACGAAATGCAGAAGGAATATATCATATGCAAGAGTTCAAACGGCGTTTTGTCGTATGTGCCGATTGACCTCGAATACCTCGAAAGGCTGTCGGACGGCACTTACAAGCTCAATCTCAGAAGCAACGTCGATGTAATACTCAAGGTTGACAGCACAAAAATCAGCCACTCCTCTTCAAAGTTCACCGACGTTCCGTTCAACGCTTACTATGCGGACGCCGTCAGCTGGGCTGTTGACAAAAAGATAACTACCGGCACTTCGGGCACCACCTTCTCTCCCGACAATGAATGCACCCGTGCGCAGATTATAACCTTCCTCTGGCGTGCGATAGGCGCACCGAAAAATGTCGGCGCAAACCCGTTTGAAGACGTATCTCCCGACGATTACTACTACGATGCGGCAATATGGTCGAATCAGATGGGAATGGTTCCCGGCAACAAATTTGCGGCAAACACCCCCTGCACACGTGCCGACACTGTAATGTACCTCTGGAGAAACGCAGGCTCTCCTTTCGTGCTGACGTACCCGAGATTTGACGATGTGCCTCAGGAATCGATGTACGCTCAGGCTGTCGAATGGGCATATCAGAACAAGATAACGAGCGGCACTGCGGCAAAGCTCTTCTCCCCCGGAACCATTTGCAGCAGAGCTCAGATAGTCACGTTCCTCAAGCGTGCGCTCGGATAACAAAGTGACCAATGCAAAAAAATATAATAAGAATCGAGGAAAAAATCATGTCAAAGAAACTCACATCAGCACTCTCCGCACTTCTTGCGCTTCTCATGCTCGTATCGGTATTCTCCTTTACGGCAAGCGCAAAAATGGATGAAATCAGTCAGCTTGAAGCAACCATGAAAGCACTCACCGCCGCCGAAAAGACGGCAAGCGTTCACAACGACATGACCGCCGACCAGTTCATCGCCGAGATGACAAAGTTCATTCCCGAGGGATGCGACGTAAAGCTGTCCTTCACGACCGAAGCAAACTACCGCTGCTACAACGCCTCCTCCAAGAAAGACGGTCAGATTCACGCAAATTTCCAGCTCAACTGCGGTCCTTACCAGAGACACCACATCGTAACCGTAATCATGCCCAAGCTCACTGGCGAGGCGGCACTCCTCAACGCAGACAACGAAAAGCTTGATGAGGACGCTTCCCTCGTAAACACAAGCATGAAGCAAGCACCCGTAACCAACCTCACAACCAAGGAAGAGCTTCTCGAGGTTGCAAAGAAAGCAACTATACACGGCTCTACCCTCGAATGGCTTGACTACAAGGTTGTTGAGTCCACAAGAACGGCAAGAGGCTCCATAAAGGGTACAATCAAGGTTTCTTACGCCGCTGTTTCCAAAAATGTCACCGTAAGCAAGCTTATAAACGTACTCACCGCAGAGCAGGAGGCAAAGGAAGCCGAAGCAAAGGCAAACGCACCGCAGAAGTCAAAATCCGGCTTTGACGATGTTGCCGTCGGCGCATACTACGAAGAACCCGTAATCTGGGCAGTTGACAGGAAGGTTACGTCCGGCACTTCCGCATTCACCTTCTCTCCCGACGACGTCTGCACACGTGCGCAGATCATAACCTTCCTCTGGCGTGCGGTCGGTTCTCCCGAACCCAAGGCGGAAAATCCCTTCACCGACATTAAGGAAAGCAATTACTTCTACAAAGCGGCTCTGTGGGCAAACGAAAACGGTCTTGTAACAAGCGAAGGATTTGCCGGAACTACACCGTGTACAAGAGCCGCAACCGTAACCTACATCTGGACAATCGCCGGAAAGCCCGAAGCCGCAAATGCAAGCAGTTTCGCCGATGTTGCCGCAGACGCAGAATACGCAGCCGCCGTTGCATGGGCAGTTGAAAAGGGTATTACAAGCGGCACCTCCGCAACCGAGTTTTCTCCCGACATGATTTGCAGCAGAGGTCAGATAGTTACCTTCCTTTACAGAGCATTCCGCTGATAAAACCGAATAAAAATGTGCCGCACGATTTAATTCCGGTGCGACACGCAATGCCGTCCGATTCAACGTCGGGCGGTTTTTTTATTCAGTTTACATGACCGGCGCGCGCATACTCGCTCGGGGCGACACCGACGACCTTTTTGAACATTTTGGAGAAGTGCGAGGCGTCGTAAAAACCCACGCTCAGGGCGATTTCCTCAACCGTGAGTCCCGAGAGGAGAAGCGTCTTTGCCTTGTTGACTCTCACCGTGTTTCTGTACGCTCCCGGGGTCATTTTGCAGAACTGCCGGAAAAGGCGTTCAAGGTTTGCGACGCAGGTTGACGACATTGCCGCTATCTCCTCGATTGATGTGTTTTCGTAATACCTCGTCTCGATATATTCCACGCTTCTTTTTACACGCTCACGGGCGATTCTCTCGGAGGTGCGTATATTCTCGTTCGCCGCCTTGAGATACACATTGTCAATTAGTCCGCAGAGATTTGCAAAGCTCCCGTACGGCGACGAAGAAATATCCCCAACGCTCTCGGTTATGCTGTATGCAAGGTTCATACAGACCGCACTCTCCCCCGCTCCGACAAGGTAA
>CAKSCN010000219.1 GCA_934444485.1 uncultured Eubacteriales bacterium
TCTCGTAGCCCCCGTAACTCCCGTAAGCCCCTGTTCCTCGCCTCTTTATCACGCAGCGAGTTTGGGTGAATTACCGAGCATATTTTCGATATAGACGCCGTAGCCTTTTTCGGGATCGTTTATCATGACGTGCGTCACGGCGCCGACGAGCCTGCCGTCCTGAATTATCGGACTTCCGCTCATGCCTTGCACGATGCCGCCGGTCAGCGACGTAAGCTCCGGGTCGGTTATGCGGAACACAAAGCTCTTGTTGGTCGTGTCGCTCTTGTAAAGCTTCGTTATCTCAATTTCATACCGCCCGACTCCGCCGCCCGTCACCGTCGAGAGTATCTCCGCTCTTCCGACCTTTATTTCGTCCGACAGCGCTATCGGCATTGCCGCAGAGACATCCACTCCCTCCGGCGCTTCGTCGAGAAGTCCGTAAACTCCAAGCTCCGTGTTGCCGATAAGGCTTCCTCTGCGAAGCGTGCCGAACGTACCTTTCAGCTCGCCCGGATGCCCCTTTTCACCCTTGATAATGTCCGTAAGCTCAATGTCAACCACCGTTCCCCGAAGAAGCGGCATCAGCTTTCCCGTGTCAATATCGCATATGCCGTGTCCGAGTCCGGCGAACACTCCGCTCTCCGGGTCGTAGTACGTCACCGTGCCTATGCCTGCCGTGCTGTCACGTATCCACAACCCCGACTTGTACTTTTTGTCGGTCAGCGACAGCACCGGTAATAGCGACGTTTCGTGACGCTTGCCGTCTCTCTCAAAGAGTAACGACATCACGCTTCCGCCGCCGGCTTCGGTTATCTGCGCTATTTCCTCGACCGTGTTCACTTCGATTCCGTTTACCTTTTCTATTACGTCCGACGGCGCAAGCCCTGCCTTGAGCGCCGGGTTTATCCTGCCGCTTGCCGTCTCGATTTCGCTTGTGCCGACGACCACGACGCCTTTCGTGAAGAACTTTATGCCGAATACCGTTCCGCACGGCACGAGTTTTACGTCGCCTACGGCACGTGCGCCGACGTTTTTGAGAGTTATCGGTCCGAGCTTCGCCTCGGCGTCAAAGTCCGTGACAAGCGCATTTACGCCATGCTCCGTCGAGTCTGCGGCGGCCGCACTTTCCGGCGAAAGCCTTATGTTGTCGGGCGAGACGCTTTCACCGTCGGTTGTAAACGCTATGCTGTCCGGGACGCTTATGTCTGCGGCTCCCATAACCGCAAGCACCGACATCAAAACGGCGACTGCGGCGAAGAACAGATAGTGTCCGGTGCCTGCGCTTCTGCCGATACGCAGTTTTTTTCTTTGTTTTTGCAGCATTTTTTTGACCTTCCTTTTCGTTTCGATTTTGCCGTCCGTATCTAATATGTCACCGACCGCAGGATTTAATAGAATGAAAAATTGCTTCGGTTTTGGAATTTCTGCGGTATTTTCCTTTTCGTCCGCACGGAGTCTCTGCGAAAGGCGTGCATTGTCGGCGTTTGCCGAAGATTTGACTCGCACCCTCCGTAAATGTAAATTTTGCGTTTTGCGGCACACTTCTATTATTTGCAGATTGATTTCGTCTATTCAGAACGAAAGATTATTGATATTGCATATTTTTCCGCAAAATCACGTTATTTTCGGCATTTACAAAAGGATAAAAACGTGGTAAAATTACGGTAGTTTAAAAATTAAACCGAAAGGAAGATAATTACAATGAAAACATTGCCTTTTGAAATTGACCTTAAAGGAAAAACAGCGGTCGTAACCGGCGGCGGCGGAGTGCTCTGCGCAGGCTTTTCCAAGACGATAGCGGCTTGCGGCGCAAAGGTGGCGGTACTCGACCTCAGAGAGGATGCGGCGCAGAAGGTTGTTGACGAGATAACGGCCGACGGCGGCACGGCGATTGCGATAGGCGCAAACGTACTCGACAGAGAGAGCATGGAGAATGCGAAGAAGATAGTTGACGAAAAATTCGGCGGCTGCGACATACTTCTCAACGGTGCCGGCGGCAACAACCCCAAGGGTACGACGACGAAGGAGTATCTGTTCCCGGAGGATCTTGCCGAGGACAACAAGGACATTGTGACCTTCTTCGACCTTGACCCCAAGGGCATTGAGTTCGTGTTCAATCTCAACTTCCTCGGAACGCTCATTCCGACGCAGGTTTTCGCGCGTGACATGGCGAAGAAAGAGACTCCGGTCATCATCAACATATCGTCGATGAACGCATTCAGACCGCTGACGAAGATTCCGGCTTACTCCGGCGCAAAGGCGGCGGTATCGAACTTCACGCAGTGGCTTGCTGTACATTTTGCGCCCGTGGGCATAAGAGTAAACGCCATAGCGCCCGGATTTTTCGTAACGGCGCAGAACAAGGCGCTTCTCTTCAACGACGACGGCACGCCCACTCCGAGAACGCACAAGATTCTCTCCCACACGCCGATGAACCGCTTTGGCACGCCCGAGGACCTCGACGGTACTCTCCTCTGGCTCCTCTCCGATAAGGCGTCCGGCTTCGTTAACGGCGTGGTCGTCCCCGTTGACGGCGGTTTCGCCGCTTACTCCGGAGTTTGATGAGGGCTTACGGGAGCTTACGGGGGTGTTCTTTTCTGAAGAAAAGAACCAAAAGACTTTATCCTATAGTTATTTAGAGGTAGTACCGCACGACGGCGCATATATGCGCAGCTAAGCCTCCGTCGTGAAATGAGGAAGACTCATCTTATCCGAGATAGTACGGCGACCCGACGCCATATACGCAAGCGTCGGGTCGTGATTTTTTGCATCAGACTTTGTGGGGAATGTAATTCGGGGAAACACCGTTCGCAATGAAACGCCTCGCAAAGCTCGACAATTTCATTTTTGCGAAGATGAGGCTCTTTGAGAATGCAAAGCTTGAGGTTAGCATTCTCTCCATGATGTATCGGAGGCGGCAAAGCCGCCAGAGAAATTGCGAAGCAATTTACTCTCGAGTTGACCGTGTCAACTCCGGAGGCATCCCC
>CAKSCN010000220.1 GCA_934444485.1 uncultured Eubacteriales bacterium
CGATAAGGTCATACTCTTTCCACGTGGTGCGTCTTACTTCTTTGACATCGGGGTTTATTTCGACAAGTGCCGTTTCACTGCCGTAGAGCGTTGCGTTGCGCTCCAAAAGTTCCGTTATCGCCATGATATGTATATTCCTTTCGCCGTTAAACCGTGAGCGGATTACTTACCGCCGTTTTCCTTTTTGTCCTTTGTAAGAGAGCCTGCCTTTTTGAAGCTAAGCTTATTCTCCTTGCCGTCAAGGAGTCTCTGTATGTTGGTGCGGTGCAGATATATAACGAAAATACCTATAAGAAGCGCGAATATAAACGCAAGTCCCGGACCGTTCACGAGGTAAACGACCATAGGATATATCGCCGCAGAGAGAATCGAGCCGAGGGAAATATATCTCCAGATTGCGACTATTATCACAAAGAACGTGAACACGACAAGGAACACCGTCGGCTCGAGCATGAGCATCGTAACGGCACTCGTGATAACGCCCTTGCCGCCCTTGAATTTATAGTACACGGGGTAAACGTGACCGAGTATCGCAAAGAAGCCTGCGATATAGCCGCCGTCGTTTCCGACTCCGAGTCCGGCTCTTCCGAGGATTATCCAGCCGATTATTATGGCGATAACCGCCTTGAGACAGTCGCCGAGAAGCGTTCCGAGAGCCGCACCCTTTCCGTAGGTACGGAGCATATTTGTGGTTCCGGCGTTGCCGCTGCCGTGGGTTCTGACGTCGTCGTGATACACAAGCTTCGATATGATTATTCCGAAGTTGAGACTTCCGAGTGCGTAACCGATGAGTGCGACAAGAACGACGGAGGCGATGTTTATCGCAAGCGCCATTTCGGGCGCCGCCGGGTACTTTCCTATGAGTCCGATGTTAAAAAGTTCGCTCATGGTATCTCCTTTCATGTGCGGAAGAATTACTCTTCGTCGCCTTTTTCTCTGATTACAAGCTTTATCGGAGTTCCCTCGAAGCCGAAGGTCTCACGGAGTTTGTTCTCGATATATCTCTGATAAGAGAAGTGGAAAAGCTCAGCGTTGTTGACGAAAAGAACGAAGGTCGGGGCTTTTACTCCGGTCTGCGTCATATAGTAAATCTTGAGTCGCTTGCCCTTGTCGGACGGCGGCTGAACACGTGTGATTGCGTCGTTGAGAACGTCGTTGAGCATACCGGTCGAGACTCTCTTCGAGGCTTCGTCGTTGACATATTTTATCATTCCGTAAAGGTTCTCGGTTCTCTGACCGGTCTTTGCGGAAATGAACATAACGGGGGCGTAGGTCATGTATGCAAGCGACTCACGCACCTTTTTCTTGAACTCATCGAGAGTCTTTGAGTCCTTCTCTACGGAGTCCCATTTGTTTATGCAGATAATCGACGCCTTGCCGTTCTCGTGTGCGATGCCTGCGACTCTCTCGTCCTGAGCGGTGACGCCCTCGTTTGCGTCTATCATAATGATACAGACGTCGGAACGCTCAACCGCAAGCTCTGCGCGAAGTACGCTGTACTTTTCGATATTGTCGGCAATCTTTCCGCTCTTTCTGATACCTGCGGTATCGATGAAGGTGAATTTTCCCTCTTCGTTTTCGATGTACGTGTCTATTGCGTCACGTGTCGTACCTGCGACATTCGAGACAATCGTTCTTTCCTCGCCGCAAAGGCGGTTTACAAGAGAGCTCTTTCCGGCGTTCGGACGGCCAATAACGGCAACCTTTATCGAATCGTCGTCCTCCTCGTCGTCCTCTATATCATCCACAAGCTCTATTACTCTGTCAAGGATATCTCCCGTACCGGTTCCGTGAAGCGACGACACGGGATAAGGCTCGCCGAGACCAAGCTCGTAAAATTCGTAAAACTCCGGCGGAAGTGCGCCTGTTGAGTCCATCTTGTTTACGCAAAGCACAACGGGCTTCTTGCTTCTGCGGAGCATATTTGCGATTTCCGCATCGTCCGCCGTGACTCCTGCTCTGCTGTCGGTCATGAACACAATCACATCCGCACTTTCAATTGCAATCTGCGCCTGATTTTTTATATGCGACATCATGACGTCAACGCCGTTCGGCTCGATACCGCCGGTGTCTATCATGAGAAGCTTTCTTCCGTTCCACTCGGTTTCAAAATACAGTCTGTCCCTCGTGACGCCGGGCGTGTCTTCGACTATCGCTATTCTCTTGCCGACGAGCTTGTTGAAGAACGTACTCTTTCCGACATTGGGACGTCCGACTATCGCTATTATGGGTTTTGGCATTGTTTCTACCGTTCCTTTCCTTTTGGTACAGGGATTTATTCGACGAACTCCTTATATATCGTTCTTATGGAGTCCTCAAAGTCCTTGCAGTCAACGCCGACTATAATGTTAAGCTCGCTCGAGCCCTGGTCGATCATACGGATGTTTATTCCGTTCTCGGCAAGAGCCGCAAACACACGTGCCGCCGTTCCTCTTGCGTTTCTCATTCTTCTTCCGACGACCGCCACAAGAGCGATATCCGACTCGATGTTTATGCTGTCCGCCGTCGTCACCGCAAACAGCTCCTTTATAAGTGCGTCCTCCTTGCCGGCAAGAGAGCGTGCGTTGAGGACGATACTCATAGTGTCTATACCTGAAGGAAGATGCTCGAACACAAGCTTATGGTTTTCAAGCACTTCAAGCACACGGCGTCCGAAACCAAGCTCTTCGTTCATCATATCCTTTTCGAGAGTAAGAACCGCAAAGCCCTTCTTTCCGGCGATACCCGTAACGACGTTGCCCTCGGCGTTGTGTATCTGCTTTAAGTCAGCCTGCTTTGAAATCACCGCCGGCACTCTGTCCTCACGGACTGCGGAAACTATCATTGTTCCCTTGTCGTCGGGAGCGTTTGTGTTTCTTATATTTATCGGAATACCCGCTATTTTAACGGGGAAAATCGAGTCCTCGTGAAGAACCGTTGCGCCCATATACGAAAGCTCTCGAAGCTCACGGTAAG
>CAKSCN010000221.1 GCA_934444485.1 uncultured Eubacteriales bacterium
ACCTACATCCCCGTAACCCTCACCGAGGACAGATATGAAATCGTCGGCGGAACACTCGAGGCTATGGCATACTACTCAAGTCTCAAGGTTCTCCCCACCTACTTCGACATCATCCTTACAATTCAGTCCACACGTGACGTTGAGTCCGAGCAGATGATACCGATTATCAGAAACTCCTCGAGATTCATGGATATGGCTATAGGCTTCTCGCCCGAGAGCATCGTATACAGCGGTCAGAACACGCTTGCTTCTCACTGGGCTTCCAACAGAACCTCCTACGAGGAAAAGCTTGCAACGCTCATCAAGACCTACAAGTAATACCGCAAATATAAAAAGCAACCGCATCGCTCGGCACAAAGTCGAACGGTGCGGATTTTTTATGCTCATTTTAACGGCTTTTGCAAATTAACTCTTGCACACCTCGCAGTCAAAGCCGAGGTCGGTGTAAATCTTGCCGTTTGTGTTTGACGGACGTTTTTCGTCGAAATCCGGTGAATACTTCTTTCCGATAAGTGCGTACTTCGCACCCGTCAGCGTATTGTATGGAAGCAATTCAACCTTGATTCTGTCCTTCGCCGGGAGAAGAAACTCCGCCGCCGCACGTATTTCATCGTCGCTGTCGTTTACACCTGGAATAAGCGGCATACGCACGGTAAATCTTCTTCCGCTGTCCATGAGGTACTTTATATTCGCAAGTATCGGAGCATTGTCAACTCCGGTGAGAGCTTTATGTTTTTCGGGGTTCATCTCTTTTATATCAACGTATATTTCGTCAATATGAGACGTCACTTTTCGGAACATCTCCGCATTGCAGAACGCCGAGGTTTCGATTGCGGTATTCACACCGTTATTCTGCAAAATCTCCGCACACTCCGCAACAAAATCTCCCTGCATTGTCGGTTCTCCGCCGGAAAAAGTCACGCCTCCGCCCTGCTTGAAGAAGAACGAATACTTGAGAAGTCTTGCCGCAAGCTCTTCGGACGTGTACTCTTTGCCGGAAATGCGGATAAGGTTCTGAGGACAGATTTTAGTACAGACGCCGAATCGGTGGCATATCTCGTGCTTGCACGGATAATTTTTCGTGCAGAGGCCGCAGTGTACGCACTTGCTCTCGTTCTTGACCATTTCAAGCTTAGGAGAAAGTCCCTCCGGATTGTGACACCACAAACACCTGAGCGGACATCCCTTTAAAAACGCCGTAACTCTGACGCCCGGTCCGTCGTGAACCGCAAATTCCTTTATATCAAATACAACTCCCGTCATATTCGCACCTCACTTAATGTATTCTTCACCGAATGACATTTTACCACATATATCCCCTTTTGTCAACACCCAAGCCTGCAGTCTTTGAGCGATTGAGACAAAATGTGTTGTGCAAATTGTTACAATATTGTGAAAGATTGGAGTATGCTATTGTAATTTAGTCAACAATATGGTACAATAGTGGGCGGCAAAACTTTTGCAAACGCGAATTTATCATTATGTTTTAAGGAGAACAAAATGAAACTCGAAAAAAAATACGGTCTGCCCATGGCGATAGCGATGGTTATAGGCATTGTTATCGGAAGCGGCGTCTTCTTCAAGGCGCAGACCATTCTGCAAAAGACCGACGGCAATATGCCTCTCGGCATCATCGCATGGATTATCGGCGGTTTGATTATGATCATATGCGCTTACTGCCTTGCGGTTCTCGGCACAAGATACGACAAAATCAACGGTCTTGTTGACTACGCCGAAGCGACCCTCGGTGAGAAATACGCTTACATGGTCGGTTGGTTCATGACAATGATCTACACCCCCTGCCTCACCTCCGTTCTCGCATGGCTCTCGGCAAGATACACCCTTGCGGTATTCCTTCCCGACACTGCGGAAAGCTTCACCTCCGGAAGATGTTTGTGCCTTGCCTGCCTCTACCTTGTGGCGGACTACGCACTCAACGCACTCGCTCCGGTCATCGCAGGTAAAGTTCAGGTTTCCACGACGGTAATCAAGCTCATTCCTCTCGGACTTATGGCTGTGGTCGGAACGATATACGGTCTTGTCGTAACTCCCGCCGGCGCTTCCGCTCCCCTTCTCATCGAAAACTTCAACACGGCAAACGGCAACTGGACGGAACTTTTCGGTGCTGTCGTTGCAACGGCGTTTGCATATGAGGGATGGATTATCGCAACGACGATAAACGCAGAGCTTAAGGACGCAAAGAAAAACCTCCCCAAAGCTCTCATAATCGGTACAATAATCGTAATGCTCGTATACATAGCGTATTACGTAGGCGTTGCCGGCGGCGCAACTGTTGACATCCTCATCAACGACGGCGCAACGCAGGCGTTCAAAAACATTTTCGGCAACGTCGGAGGCTCGATACTCAACGTATTCATCGCAGTTTCCTGCCTCGGCACCCTCAACGGTCTTATGGTAGGCTGTACAAGAAACCTTTACTCGATAGCCGCAAGAAAGCGCGGACCGAAGCATGAGGTGTTCGCGCAGGTTGACGAAAAGACCAATATGCCGAACAACTCCGCTGTTATCGCCGTTCTTCTCAGCGCGCTTTGGCTCTTCTACTTCTTCATTGCAAATCTTGACAATTTGCTCGTCGGAACCTACAGCGCAGATACGGCAAACGCAATAATCAGAACACTCGGCACTCTCAGCGAAGACGGTCTCACGTATACCGTCGGCTGGTTCTGCTTTGACTCCTCCGAGCTTGCCATAATCACGCTTTACGCTCTTTACATTCCGATCTTTATAAAGATGTTCTCTTTCAAGGATTTGTCAGTGTTCAAGAGAGTAATAATGCCTACGCTTGCAATTATAAGCTCGGTATTCATGATGTTTGCCGCTGTATACGCACACAGATGGGGCGTTCTCTACTACCTCATAATCATGGCAATTATCATGGCAATCGGCGTTGCCTTCATGAACAAT
>CAKSCN010000222.1 GCA_934444485.1 uncultured Eubacteriales bacterium
CACCTTTCACCGTACAGGAAGCCGAAGAACAGCGAATTTATCGCCGCAGTTGCAGATGTCGTGGCGATGAGGGTGAACAGCCGGATGAGGTAGACGTCCGCAAGCAAAGAGTACTGTCCGAGAGGGCGGTATTTTTTGTTATGCGACGGTGATAGAGAAATGTTCGGGAAATAAGAGACCTGAAAGCAAGATTTTCTCAATCTTCCCAAAAAGTTTAAAAAAGTCGGCTTAATGAGAAACATATACGTGTTACAATATATCCTTAACGATTGAATAACACGGTAAAGGGAGCTGAACATATGCCAACGCTCAGAAAAGCAAGCCCCGAGGATATCGAAAGAATACTTGAAATTTATGCGCCGTACATAACGGATACCACGATTACCTTTGAGTACACCGTTCCGACACTTGAGGAATTTACCGCACGCTTTGAATCGATAGCCGGCGAATTTCCGTATTACGTTGCGGAGGATGAGGGACGCATTGTCGGATATGCCTACGCCTCACGTGCCTTCGAGAGAGCGGCTTACGCCTGGGACGCCGATTTTTCGGTGTATATGGACATGGAGTACAGAGGTCACGGTGTGGGTAAACTCCTTGCGGCGGCGGTCGAAGAGGACCTGCGGAAAATGGGATACCACAACCTTTACGCAATTATCACCGGTGAAAACGAAATAAGCGTCCGCTTCCACGAAAAGCTCGGATACACTCTTGCCGGCAAGCTTACAAAGAGCGGCTATAAAAATGGAAAATGGCTCGACGTTTACTGGTACGAAAAACGTCTCTGTCCGCCCGACGCACCGAAGCCTGTCAAAAAAATTGAGAACGGAGAAATAAAGTGAACTTCAAATATGCGCTTTTCGATATGGACGGCACACTCCTCGATTCGATGTCTCTCTGGCGTGAGGGACTCTTGGAGTATATAAGGAACAGATACGGATGCATAAAGCACGACGCCGATTTTTCCGCCGAGATAATCAACCGCTCGACAAGAGCCGGAGTGGCATTGTACAAAACACGCTACACAGACGACGATACGCCCGACGACGTTATTATCGAGATAATAAGAGAGAATACTCACAACGGCTACAAGAGAGGCTGTCCCGTAAAGCCCGGTGCGGAGAAGCTTATCCGCCATTACAACGGCTGCGGCGTCAAGACATGCCTGTTCACGGCAACGCCACGTTTTATGGTTGACGACGCACTGAAAGCCTCAAAGCTTGACGCACACTTTGACCTCATATTCACCTGCGACAAGCCGGCGCTGAGCAAGGAATACACCCTCGGCTTTGAAACTGCGCTTCGTGAGCTTGGTGCGGAGTCGGTCAAAGAGGCGATACTTTTCGAGGACGCTCTTTACAGTATAAAAACCGCAAAGTCTTTGGGAATATACACCGTCGGAGTGTACGACGAATACAGCAAGTACGATGCGGAGAAAATCAAAGAGACGGCTGACGAGTACCACAGCAGTCTCGACGGCTTCTGCAAGGCTCACGGCATAGAGTGACAACGGAGGTAGTTATTGGTATGGAAGATAGTACAAAGACCCATGCAAATGAGAATATAGACGTCGTAAGAGCGGCAAAGCTTCTTCTCGAAAACGATAATATACTGATACTTATCCACGCAAAGCCCGACGGTGACGCAGTCGGAAGCGGTTTTGCACTTCTCGGAATGCTCACACGCCTCGGAAAGAACGCACGCCTTTTGTGCAGTGACGAGCTTAATGTGAAGTACAGCCTTGTCGCCGACGAAAACTTTGCGGAGAGGACATTTTTCGGCAAGGACATTGACGACGGCTTTGTTCCGTCATATATTGTGAGTACGGACCTTGCGGCTCCCGGAATAATGGGTGCGATATCGTCTGTGTACGCCGACAAAATCAACCTCTGCATAGATCATCACGCCGTAAACACCCTTGAAGCCGATTTAAAGCTTGTTGTTCCGTCGGCGTCTGCGGCAGGAGAGGTTGTGCTTGATATAGCACGTGAAGCGGAAATAATAAGCGGAAAGAAAATAATCGATAAGCCGCTCGCCGACGCACTTTTCTGCGCAATTATGTCTGACAGCGGTTCGTTCAGATATTCAAACACGACCGAGAAAACCTTTGAAGCTGCGGCTTTTCTCAAGCACTGCGGTGCGGACACTGCGGCGATTTCCGAGGATTTGTTTGAGAGCAGATCCCCGGAGAACTACAGGTTTTGCGGAAGAGTTATAGCCAATACACGCCTGTTTTGCGGAGGGCTTGCGGCAGTTTCGTTTGTGACGCACTCCGAAATCGATGAGCTGGGAATCAACGATAATGACGTAGACGGAGCGATAGGACTTGTGAGAGAGCTTGCCGGAATT
The DNA here is from genome assembly GCA_934444485.1 of uncultured Eubacteriales bacterium. Lineage (GTDB taxonomy): Bacteria > Bacillota > Clostridia > Oscillospirales > CAG-382 > CAKSUT01. The sequence goes on from CAKSCN010000222.1 coordinate 2,350, forward strand.
TCCGCCGCAGTTTTTGTGAGAGAAACGAAGGACGGTAAAGCAAAAGTGTCGCTGAGGTCAAAGAGCAATCTTGACGTTGCCGAAATATGCGCAAAATTCGGAGGCGGCGGACATGTCAAAGCCGCCGGATGCCTTATTGACGCAAATGCGGAAGAAGCGGTCAAGACGATGGTTGAGGCGATTTCCTCCGCAATATCGAGAGGTGAACAATGAAAAATACCGAAAATGCTGCGGTGAAAATGCCGCCGGCTCTTCTTGCCGAAATGCTTGGGACCGAACCCGAGTATAAGGCTCTGTCGGAGACGCTGTCGGCGTTTAAGGCAGGCGGTGCGGCGTACCGAGCCGGGGTATGCTACGCAACGGGGCTTTGCGATACGCTGCGTGCGCTTCTGCTTGCGATGCTTGTACACGACGAAAAGATAGTTGACCGCACGAAGACGTCGCTTTTGATTGCGCCCGATGAAAAAACGGCGTACAGATATAAGAAATATCTCTCCGTCCTCACCGACGGAGTATTTGTGTTTCCGCAGAGAGACATAGTACTGCACAACGTAAATGC
>CAKSCN010000223.1 GCA_934444485.1 uncultured Eubacteriales bacterium
GTCAACAGGTTCACCGTTGAAGCGTATGTCCGCATTTTCGGGACGCTCAACCGCAAGCTCCGCTCCGTCGTACTCAATCTCACTCTCAAACGACATCATGAGCGTTATCGTGTGTTCAGGCTTCACCTCAGGTACTACCCACGGCTGAGGAGAATTGTCGGAACGGTTTCCGAGACCTGCCTTTTTGCGGCAGATGTTGTCGAGATGCAGAATTTCCTCTTCGGGCATGAACTCTCCGCCGTCAAGTGAGTACTCCGCAAGGTCGAGAAGAAGCGCATTTTTGTTGTCGGTCTCGTAGCCGACCGCACCTCTGAAGTCAACTCTGACGTGCTTTCCGCTCAAAGAAGCTTCGCTCTGTGTTTCGGCAAAATCTACTTCGGTGCGTGAGAGCATGAAGAGTGCGCTTGTGTTTATGTAGAAGCTGTGAGAAAAAACAGTGTTTCCGTTCTCGTGACGGTAATCGACGGTGAGTACTTTGCCGGTCAGCGTGTCGAGAAGATACGGTATGAATTCGCCCTTTACCGAAATTGTCAAAGGCTCGGAAACCGTGAAGCCCTCGCAGTACGCTCTGTCGGTGTTTGCGATAAAGAGGTATTCAGTACCGTCGCAGTCACGGCGGAGCTGACAAAGTTTGTCGGGAGCTTCGGTACCGTCGAAACGCTTTATGCTGAGTTCTCTTTCCTCTCGGAGTGCGGTGAGAATTGCATATCTTTCGTCCTCAACCCTTTCGCAGAGGGAAATAAGCTCGTCGAGAAGGGGAGTTTTTTCACAGCCGATAAACTCGGGAGCTTTGCCGACTATAAGCACTCTGCCTCCTGCCTTTGCAAAGCTTACGAGAAGCTCTGCCGTTGTCTTGCGGAGTGTTCTGTTGCCGCAGAGAATAACGGTCTTGTATGTCATCTCTCCGACTCCGAGTTCCTTTCCGACAGAAATCTTCTGCTCCGTGAGAAGAGACTCGCTCAAATAGTCGAAATCTATGTGATTGAAAAGAAGCGTGTTGGTGAGAGGAAGCGTAAATCTTCCGCTGTTGTACTTCTTGCACTTGTCGTTGCTCGTGTAGTCCGGACCGTATTCCGACCAGAACGACTCAATGCGGTTTATGACGGCAACATTGCACGACGCCTTGCCTCTGGTGAGCACTGTATTGACTCTCGCAAAGTGATCCTCAACATATTTGTACTCCTTGTACCACGGTGCCTGATAGTTTATCGTAGCCGGGTAGTCGCGCTTTGCGTTGCCCTCCATGGATACCCACGAAAGATGCGGTACTCTGAGAGTGACGCCGAGAGCAGCCTGCCAGTCACCCTGGAATTTGTGACCTCTGAAGTCGAAGTCGTAGTTCGTGACACCGTAAAGCTCAGAGAGCATTCCCTCGCGTCCGTACTGACGGACAACCGACTGACACTGCTTTACAGACTCAATTTCCATCTGATTGCACAGCATATCAACGCCTGGAAGCTGCATTCTGCGGTAGGTTCTCATGCAGTCGCCGAGAAAATTCGTGTTTTCGGCAATAGTGCCTTCTCCCATGACGTGACCGGTGAATATGAGACCGTCTTTCTCACAGCGAGCCGCACAGTTGTCGAGAAAAGCCTCGGTGAAACGCTCGGCAATGTGGTCGAAGAAATTGTGGCGTGTCTCGCTCGGTCTTTCGTCAAACTTCCGCATATCGAAGAATATCTCGGGAAGAGTGTCGAGAAGATCCTTGCCGTATGTCTTTTTGTATGTAACGTCGAAATCATATGTCCAAGGGCAGCGCGCGGGTTCTGACAAAGCCTTTCCTCGGAACGGAATGAATCCGGCAACCTGCGGCTCGTCGGAGAACATCGACGGTACTGTTTTTCCGTATTCGTTGCCGCAGCATTTTTTGTACGCATCGTAGGTTATGCGTATAAACTCGTCCATAGCTTCCTTGGAAAGCGTGTCGATGTGGCACTTGTTGTTGTACCATCCGCTGTCCGGATAAGATACGCAGTAAGCGTAAAACTTCCTGTGCGAGGCGGAGTCGTCTTCGCCTATGCGCCTGTAGGATACCATGTAGCCGTCTGCGTCAAGCTCTATGTCGTATGCCGCAACGAAATACTCTTTTCCCTCGAGGTATGCCTTCTCCTTTTCGACGGCATCGTGCTTTTCGGTCCAGAACGTGAGAACTCTCTGCCTGAAACGGTTGTCTTTGAGCGCAAGACCGCCTGCCTGACCGGAGGAATATCTGTCCTCGTCGTAAAGATAGGCGAGCATATCGTTCTTTTTAGCTTCGTCAACGCACGCAGATACCAACCCCATAAACTCGTCCGAGAGATAGGGCGTTGCCATTCCCGTGCGGGAGTGCATATGGAAGCCGCCGAAACCCATTTCGTGAAGCGCTCTTATCTGACGCCTGAGCATACCCTCCTCGAGCTTGCAGTTCCATGACCAGAACGGAGAACCTCTGTACTCTTTTGTGGGTGAGGAAAACAGGGATTTGTCGAATTTTTCGCCTGCGCTGTGTTTGTATAGCTTGTATTCCATAAAATATATCCTTTCTTAACGAAAAATGCTATTTACCCTATCAATTTGTCAAACCTAACATGTCAGTTTTTTATTTTTTAAAAATTCTACTATATTACCAAGTTTAGCCCAAATTTTAAAAAAATAATTTCCCTTTTACAGGATTTGTTTCTCCTTTCTTTTTAGTAAATGATAGTGGTAAGATATTAGTATTAAAAAAAATTAAAATTTTGTGACCAACAAAACGCTGACACGTCAAGTGGGACAAAATAATGGAACAAATTAGTGGGACAAGTAGCATCACTCTTTTTTATAGATATATATGTTTTTGATTTTTTTTCCATAGATTTCCTGATATCCGTTAGCCACATTAAATGAGTCCCGAC
>CAKSCN010000224.1 GCA_934444485.1 uncultured Eubacteriales bacterium
CTTCGACGGAGGCTTAGCCGATGTCGAACGGCACTATCTCGGATAAGATGTGTCTTACCTCATCTAAGTCGGCGGCTTGCGTATATGGACGCCGACTTCGGCACCACCTCAAAATTACACTATATCCGTCCCCTGCAAAGCGAAGCTTTGCGTCTTGAAGTCTTTTGGTTCTTTTCTTCAGAAAAGAACACCCCCGTAGCTCCCGTAAGCCCCCGCAAAGTCAATTGTACAAGCTTTTCATCCATTCCTCTTCGCTGTGGTTCATGTACTTCCACTTACCGACGGGAAGGACGCCTATATTAAGCTCACCTATCGATATGCGGCGGAGTCTTGCGACACGGAGTCCGACTTTGTCGCACATTTTTCTTATCTGGCGGTTTCTGCCCTCGGTGAGAACAAAGCGGAGAACCGTCTCGCCGTCCTTCTGCGACATCACCGTAACCTTAACCGGGCGGAGCTTGTAGCCGTCTATCTCCATGGGAGCGTTGAGTGCCGAAAGCTCGGTCGGCGTGACGTCCTTCTTTATCTTTACATGGTATATTTTCTCAACGTCGTGCTTGGGGTGCATGAGTGCCGCCGCAGCGTCGCCGTCGTTTGTGAGTATAACGAGTCCCTCTGAGTCCATGTCGAGCCTGCCGCAGGGATAAACACGCCCCGGAACGCCCGTGAGAAGCTCCGGAAGACACTTTCTCCCCTTTTCGTCGCTCATGGTCGTTACATATCCCCGTGGCTTGTTGAGAAGTATGTACAGCTTCTCGGTGTCTCCGCCGCCGATTACAGGTCTACCGTTGTAGACCACCTTGTCCCGTCCCGGCACTATCTTGCGTCCGACCTCAACCTTTTCTCCGTTGACGGTGATGTGTCCGAGTTCTATTTCCTTTTCTGCGGCACGGCGTGACATGAGACCGCACTCAGCAACGTATTTTTGAAGTCTTACTTCTTCCATAAATATACTTTACCCGACTTTCAATTTAAATATCTGCGGTAGATATTATCACAAAACCGCCTACGTATCAACCGCATTTTGTAAATTTAGGCAAAATTATACCGGCATAAAACCGAGTGCAAAGTTAAAAATATAACTGTCGCACGGAAACAAGTCAATCTGTAACGACTGCGCAATTAAAATGAAAGGAAGTTCGCAAAATGCTCGACAGAATAGCTCTTATACTTTCGATAATAGGCGGTATAAACTGGGGTCTCATCGGTCTTTTCCGCTTTGACCTTGTAGCATGGTTTTTCGGCGGTCAGGACGCAATTGTCAGCCGCATAATATACGTCATCGTCGGTCTTTCCGCACTCTGGTGCATCTCTCTGCTCTTTAGGGAAAGAGAACCGGACACAACCGTCACCGACACCGAACGCAGATAAAGGCGTTTGCTCCGACGGTGCGAAAATTCTTCTGCCGCAGGTCATGTGAGGCTTGCGGTTTATCTTTTGCGTCTGCGGCAGCGTTTGTTCAAAAAATCAACCTTGACTTGACCGGGCAAATGTAGTATTATATGGTCGTACAGCCAATCGAAAGGAAAAATGTGCCGTGATCGAAACCGAAAGAAAATATCTCATCGAAACGCCCGATTTTTCGCACCTTGCGGACATGGACGGTTACTCGTCGAAAAGCTTCGCTCAAACCTACCTTTCTGCGCCCAAGGGTGTGACAAGGCGAGTGCGGCGTTCGGAGTCGGAAGAGGGCGTGACCTACATATACAACGAAAAACGGCGCATCTCCCCCATCTCCTGCATTGAGGACGAACACGAAATAACAAAAGCGGCGTATGAATCGCTTCTTCACGAAAAAGAGCCGGGTACGGAGACGGTTTTCAAGACACGCAGAACTTTCCTTTACCTCGGACAGCTTTTCGAGGTGGACACATATCCGTCGTCGCCTGATGTTTCGGTGTGCGAAACCGAGCTTAAGAGCGAAGACGAACACGCCGTTTTTCCGGACTTTATAAAGATAATACGAGAGGTTTCGGGCAAAAAGGGTTACTCAAACCACGCCATGTCAAAGCGGCTCTTTGAGGGGAAGGGTGTACTCGACGTATGAAGCTTCTCGGACTGTTTCTCACCTTTGCGAAAATCGGCTCGTGTATGTTCGGCGGCGGCTACGCAATGCTCCCTCTTCTGGAGCGTGAAATCTGCGACAAGCGGCACTGGGCGGACGCCGACGAAATAATGGACTGCTACGCCGTCGCGCAGTGTACGCCGGGCGCAATTGCCGTAAACGTTGCAACCTTCATCGGCAGAAAGCGTGCAGGGGTTGCCGGCGGTATTGCCGCTACTCTCGGCGTTGCGTTTCCGTCGATAGTCATAATCGGGCTTATTGCGGCGTTTCTCACGGGAAGCGGCATTGCCGAAAACGAATACGTCGTCCGTGCGCTCAGAGGAATACGTGCGGCGGTGTGCGCTGTCGTGGCGGTGTCGGTGTACCGTGTGTGCAAAAAGGCGGTAATCGATATTCCGACCGCCGTAATCGCTTTGGCGGTGCTTGCGCTGACTCTCGTTTTCGGTCTCGACCCGGCACTTTCGGTTATCGCTTCGGCGTTTGCCGGGAACGTTATAAGCGCACTTCACAAGAGCGGAGGTGACGGAAAATGAGAACTCTCCTTTCGCTTTTTATCGAGTTTTTCAAGACGGGACTTTTCGCTGTCGGCGGCGGTCTTGCCACTCTCCCTTTTCTTAAGGACATCGCCGTGCGCTACAGCTGGTTCACGCCGTCCGAGTTTACCGACATGATTGCAATTTCCGAGGCGACCCCCGGTCCGATAGGAGTCAACATGGCGACCTACGCCGGGTACAGCGCCGGCTTTGCGGAAACGGGAGGCATCATAGGCGGCTTTGTCTACGGTGCGTTTGCGACGCTTTCGCTC
>CAKSCN010000225.1 GCA_934444485.1 uncultured Eubacteriales bacterium
AGGAAGCGGAGAGAAATGTGAGTGCGCAAGCACTCAGCGAAGCGTACATTTCCTCTCGAGTTGACCTCGTCAACTCCCCACTCTCAATTCTCAATTTCAAAGCGACTTTAGGAGCTTTTAATCACGCACAAACGCCATGTAGGAAGCGGAGAGAAATGTGAGTGCGCAAGCACTCAGCGAAGCGTACATTTCCTCTCGAGTTGACCTCGTCAACTCCACAATCGTCAATTACAGTAAAGCGCCTCAATTCCGCCTCTCAGCAAAACTTACCGTAATCCTTGGGCGGCACGCCGGTTTCATTTTTGAAGGCACGGGAGAAGTAGGCGGCGTCGGAGAAACCGCAGAGAGCGGCAACCTCGGAAACTGAGCTGTGTCCGCACTCAAAAAGGCGCAGAGCCCTGACGATTCTCATGTGAATTATGTACCGCCGCAGGGGCATTCCCGTGCAACGCTTCACCGTGTCGCTTATGTAGTTTGCATTGAAGCCGAAGTGTGATGCAATGTCGGAGTTTGTCATGACCTTCTCGCAGTTTTCGGATATGTAGTCGAGAATAAGCTCAACGTCGAGCCGAACGCCGCCGGGACGCACCGAACGCCGCCTTGCACAGCGCAGAAGTATATTGTGGAGAATGTTCCCGGTGACGGCACGGTGGTATTCGTACTCTCTCCTGTACTCCCGTTCTATCTCGATAAGCTCATTTTCAATCTGTATTTCAGCCATGAAAAGCGGTGCGGAGAAAACCTCTGTTCCGCTTATTTTTGTCCTGTCGGTGAGAAGACTTTCACTGTATTCCTCCGGGAGAACCGGTGCTGCCGGCGTTTCCGAAACGGTGCTTGCGTCGGCGTTGAAGTCGAAATTCAGCGCAAGGTACGTTACCGATTTTTCCGGGGCGCACAGCCTGTATCCCGTCCCGGACGGCAGTATAAGGCACGTTCCGACCCTCATTTCGTAAGAAACGCTGCCTGCTGTCTCTATTCTTCCACGGCCGCTGACCGTATAAAACAGCCTTGCGTCAAGCGGTATCCGCAGAGGATACGATGACTCTGCGTCAAGAGTCAGATATCTCGCAAAGCGCACGAACGGGCGCAGGTCTTCTATAAGCATATTTTTCTCCAATCTGTGTTTTGTCCAAGTCTTGCTGTGGTTTGTATATTGATTATAACACCGAATTGTGATATAGTCAATACATCGAGAAAACTTTACGGAGGAATTTATCATGATAGAGAGAAAAAATCCGAGGTGCGCAAGAGTCGGCATTTTCGCCGTCGCACACGCAGCATACTGGGCGCAGTTTGAGGGACTGTACGAAAACATAATGGGCTACCACCGTGACTTCTGCTCAATGGCGGAGAAAAACGGAGTGGAGGTTGTCGATTTCGGCATGATTGACAGCAGCGAAAAGGCATACGGCGCACTCGCAAAAATAAAGGCGGCGAACGTTGACCTTCTTTTCTGCAACATGGTGACGTATGCGACGTCGTCAGTTTTTGCGCCGATAATGCGTGACGCCGGAGTGCCGGTTGTGCTTGTCGCTCTTCAGCCGAGGGCGGCTCTCGACTATACCCGTGCGAACACCTTTATGCAGCTTGAAAACGACAACATCTGCTCCGTGCCGGAGTTCTGCGGAGTTGCGATAAGGCTCGGCAAAAAGGTTGCGGACGTGATAATCGGATGTCTTTACGGCGACAGTGAAGCGGAAAGCGAGGTTGCCGAGTGGTGTGACATAGCGAAGGTGCTTCACGACCTGCACGGAGCACGCATGGGACTTATGGGTCACACCATGGAGGCGATGTACGATATGCACGCCGATCCGACTGCAATTTCTGCGGCGTTCGGACTCCATGTGCCGCTTTTAGAGGTTGACGACGTCATCGAGCTTTACGAGGGAGTGACGGAGGAGGAAATTGCGGCGAAGAGCGAGGTTATCGACCGTGAATTCGATACACCCGAACCGAAGAGCGATCCTCTGACGATGAAGCTCACCGACGCCGACAAACGCCGTGCGGCAAAGGCAGCGGTCGCTCTCGACAGGCTTGTGGAAAAGTACAATCTCACGGGACTTGCCTACTATTACGAGGGCAAGGAGGGAGGACTTCACAGGGAGGTTGCGTCGTCGTTCATCGTGGGCAACTCCATACTCAACGCCGAGGGCATACCGATGTGCGGTGAATACGACATAAAGACGTGTATAGCGATGCTCATAATGGACAGGCTCGACATGGGCGGCAGCTTTGCGGAGTTTCATCCGTTCGACTTTAAGGAGGACTTTATACTTGTGGGACACGACGGACCGCACCACCTCAAAATTGCCGAGGGCAAGCCGGTTCTCAGGAGCCTCAAGAAGTACCACGGCAAGCCGGGCTGCGGAGCGTCGGTCGAGTTCAAGATAAAGGAAGGACCGATAACGATGCTCGGCATCACGCAGACTGCGGACGGAAAGTTCAAGTTTGTGGTAGGCGAGGGTTACTCCAAGGAGGGTGCGATTCCTCCGACCGGCAACACCAACACACGAGGCTTCTTTGAGCCGACCACAAAAGAGTTTATCAAGAAGTGGGTCATGGAGGGTCCGACGCACCACTACGCTCTCGGCGTGGGTCACAGAGCCGATACCATCGCCAAAATCGCCGAAGTCCTCGGCATCGAGTGCGTCGTCGTGAAGTGACACGGGCGTTTACGGGGGATTACGGGAGTTACGGGGGGTGTTCTTTTCTGAAGAAAAGAACCAAAAGACTTTAAAACGCAGAACTTCGTTCAGCGTGCAAACCTTCGCTTTGCAAGGGGAAAGATTATAATATCGGAGAGAGTACCGTT
>CAKSCN010000226.1 GCA_934444485.1 uncultured Eubacteriales bacterium
GCTATTTTTAGATAGCCCTAACTTTGACGGGTGGGGGCTATCTTACTATTTGTGTAAGTGACATGAAATATGTAATTACAAGCACAAGTATTATAAATACTATACTTTTAACCAACTTATTCATGGCAATCACCTCCTCCGGTCATGCGCCACAGCCGCATGAAGAGAAGAGCAAGCTTCGCTTGCACGAAGTTTCGGCTTCGCCGAAGTTAAGTTTTGTGCTTGCGCACAAAGTGAAGTAGGCTCTCGGAGTCGGCAACATCACGATGCGAAGCATCACTTCACGTGCCGAAGGCACTCTTATCGTGACGAAGTCACACTTAACTCCTATTTGCCGCCCAGTATGTAACTGTAAAAGATTCAACCTCTTCCGGTCGGGTGTTCGCCCGACTTTTTTATTTTATCACAACACTCGGCAAAATGCAAGAATATTTTGTTAATGATGAGATTTTTTGTGCTTGTCGTTTGTCGCACTTCTACGGTGCGGTATACATAACCCTGCGTTGGGTTCTCACGGAACGAGCAAGCCCGTTCCCTACAAAGTACCATTGAGAGAATGCAAACTTCGAGCTTCGTACTCTCAATAAAGCTTGATTTTCACTGAATTTCCCATTGAGAGAGTGCTTGTCCGACAGTCCCTCAGTCCGACGACTGCGTAACGACTTCGTAACGACTGCGTCGTGACAGCTCCGGAGGTTGCTCTGCAACCGGTTGCACAAGAGGAGCCTCGGCATCAGAGCTGCCTCCAATACACCATGGAGAAAGTGCTAACCTTGAGTTTCGCACTCTCAAGAAAGCTTGATTTTCCCCGAATTTCCCACAAGCAAGCGCAACCCTCAATTTACGCACTTCCCAAAAAGCCTCATCTTTCCGTGATTTGTCGTCGAACGAAGTGAGGTACAAATTTCGGAAACGGGAGAAGTTCGGATTAAGTCCCCACAAAGCCTGATGCCAAAAAAATCACGACCCGGCGCTTGCGTATATGGCGTCGGGTCGCCGTACTATCTCGGATTAGATGTGTCCTTGCCCATTTCACGACGGAGTCCTCGACGACGTCGTGCGAGCCAGCCTCTAAATTACTATAGGATAAAGTTCTTTGGTTCTTTCTTTCAAGAAAGAACACCCCCGTAAGCTCACGTAACCGTCAATTCTCAATTTCTAACACACGTTTCCCACATGAAAATCGCTCGGCAGGTTTTTCCTCTCGGGGAGAGCCGCTGCCGCTTCGCCGACAATCAAGAGTATCTCGGAAAGCCCCTTCGCAAGGTTGACCCTGCGGCGAAGATCTGCCGCACCGGGGATTCCCCTTATGTACCACGCAACGTGCTTTCTCGCCTCGAGCGCACCCTTGTCCGCACCTTTGTCGGCGATAAGCCGCTCCATATGCTCCGCAACGTCGGAGTACCATTCCTGCGGAGTAATCACGGGAGGTTCTTTCCCCGACAGCACCGCTTTCACCTCGCCGAACAAAAACGGGTTGCCGAGACTCCCCCTGCCTATCATAAGCCCGTCGCACCCCGTGTACTCACGAACATAAAGTGCGTCGCTTGCCGAAAACACGTTGCCGTTGGCAATTACCGGAATCGAAAGAGCAGACTTTACGGCACGTATCACGTCGTAATTCACCGGCGGAGCGTACATCTGCTCACGAGTCCTGCCGTGAACCGTAACCTCTGCCGCACCGCCCTTTTCGCACATGAGTGCGACCTCAACTGCGTTTATGTGCGCAGAGTCGAAACCGCTTCTCATCTTCACGGTGAGCGGCATATCCGAAAAACCGCCGCCGTCGAGAGCGTCACGCATACGTGCAATTATCTCATAGGCAAGCTCCGGTGACTTCATCACGGCACTGCCGTCGCCGTTGTTCACAATCTTCGGTGCCGGGCATCCCATGTTCACGTCAATTGCGTCGGGGGTGAATTTTTCAGCGCATATGACTGCGGCTTTCGCCATGATGTCAGGCTCGCTTCCGAAAAGCTGGAGTGAACACGGTCGTTCACCGCTGTCAATATGGGCAAGAATAGCCGTCTTTTCGTCGCCGAAGCACACCGCTTTTGCCGACACCATCTCGGTCACGAGTCTGTCCGCACCGTGCTTCTTGCACATATGCCTGAACGCTTTGTCGGTCACTCCCGCCATTGGGGCAAGGATTAGTGGAAAGGTGTTGTTCATGAGTTATCCTTAAAATAATTGATGATTGACAATTGACAATTGACGATTAAGGTTGATAATTCGATGTAGTGCGATAACGGGAGAGTGATAATGCAGAATGCAGAATTTGAGGTTGCGCAACAACAGGAAAAATAATGCACAGTTGAGTCGGAAAAGATCTGTTTTCCAGCAATTGACAGTATAATGAGGAAAAACGGCTTTCGCCGTTTCTCTTCGTCAACGTCGCAAAGCGACACTTCACGACCGCATCGGCGGTCACTTCACGCAAGCTTGCTTGCACATCTCCTGCACCGAAAGGTGCAGACCTCACTCCGACCGAAGGTCGGCTTAATAAGCTTTACCCCAAAGGATAACGGTATCGGTAGGCTTGCCGCAGCAAACGCACTTATGAGAGTGAAGCTCGCCGCCGACCTCATCGACGTTGAACGGCATACAACGGCTCGTCACGTCCGCTTTCTCCTTGAGGGCAACCTCGCACGCCTCGTCGCCGCACCAGAACGTCTTGATGAAGCCCGGCTTTGTGTCGGCGATTTCGCAAAGCTCGTCGAGAGACTCCGCAGTGTAGGTCATGGAGTCACGGCGTTCCTTTGCAAGTCTGTACATATTCTTTGTGATATCGGCGAGAAGTTCGGTTACGGTG
>CAKSCN010000227.1 GCA_934444485.1 uncultured Eubacteriales bacterium
CGAGCCTATCGCTAAGTTCGCTGTAAACGACAGCGAGACCAAGTCCTCTCAGATCGTTGACCAGGTTTACAAGAACGCAGACATCGACGCTATCACAGGCGTACACGATGTATACGTAAAGGGCGAGACCGAGTACTCCGGTTCCTTCTCCAAGGTTGTATTCACCAAGGCAGGCAACACCTTCGATCAGGACTTCGTTGAAGCTCAGGCTAACGCTGAAGTAGCTATCGAGATCAAGAAGCTCGAAGAAGAGCTCAAGGCTCAGGAAGATGCTGAGAAGAACGAAGAAAAAGACAAGGCTGACGAGACAACCGAGCCTGATACTAAAGAGCCTGCAGACGAGACAAAAGAGACTGTCGATGAGACTGAGACAAAGACCGAGCCTACAGACGAAGCTCCCGCAGAGAGCGGAAACAACGCAGTCGTTTGGGTAATCGTTGTTATCGTAGTTATCGCTGTTATCGTTGTTGCTTTTGTATTCTCCAAGAAAAAGAAGAACTAATCGGTAACAGGTAACAAAGCTTAAAAATCGAATAGATTTCCCCCGAATTTGGTGCATTGAATGCTATGGAGTCCGAATTCGGGGGTTTTTGTTTTGACATGATCGGCACTCTTTGCGGTGCGCCGGAGTTGCTTGCTCTCGCCCTGCAAAACGGTATTTTAAACAGAGAAAAGGGACGTCCGAAAACGCCCCGTTCTTTTTTTATGCCTTTTTCATTTTTGAGTAGTTGCCCATCATTTTCTTCGTTCCGACCTTATCGAATGTGACCTCGTAAAGTACGTCGGGACCTGTGGGAGTCGCCTTTGTAATCACTCCGACGCCGAATACCGGGTGCTTTACGCTGTCGCCCACGCTGAAGCGTTCGACCGGAGCTTGCTGTGCCGCAGGTGCGGTGTTTGTCGGCTGCGATGAACCGTAGCTGCTCTGACCGTAACCTCCTGTCGGACGGTTTACACCTGTGGGACGGCTTGTTCCAATGGGACGGCTTGTGCCGTAACCGAAGGTGCTTCCCGTGCCGGTGTTTTTGCTTTCGCCGTTCGGCTTGAATGGATTGTTCGGCTTTAATGGATTGTTCGGCTTGAATGGATTGTACGGGTTAAACCTGTTGCCGACTCCGAAGTCGAATGCGTCGGGTTGTGTCATCGACTCAAACTCGCATATTTCCTCGGGGATCTCCCTTATGAAGCGGCTCTCGGCGTTGAAGCTTGTGCGTCCGTACTGGAGTCTCGAGCGGCAGTGTATCATGAAGAGCTTTTCCTTGGCTCTCGTCACCGCAACATACGCAAGACGCCGCTCCTCCTCAAGCTCGCTGTTTTCAAACGCCGACTGCGCTCCTGGAAAGATGTTTTCCTCCATGCCCGGGAGAAATACAACGGGAAATTCGAGCCCTTTTGCACTGTGAATCGTCATGAGAACTATGGCGTCGGCGTCCGCATCGTAGTTGTCAACGTCCGCAACAAGCGCCACCTCCTCGAGAAAGCCGGAGAGGGTTGCGTCCTCGTTGTTTTCGGTGTAGGTGACTGCGTTCGACACAAGCTCTTCGATGTTCGAGAGTCTGTCCTTTTCCTCTTCGCCGCCGTCCTTTAACATCTTGCGGTAGCCGCTCTTTTCTATCACCTTTTCGATGAGTACCGACAGCGGTTCATTGTCCGCCGTGTCACGGAAATCCTCGATTAAGTCGCCGAACTCCTTGAGCTTTGCCGCCGCTCTCGAAAGCTCGGGGTACTGTGAAACCGTCTGCATAACGTCAAGCGGCGATTTGCCCGTTTTTACGCAGATATCCTCGAGAGCCGCAACCGAAGTGTCGCCGATGCCCCTGCGGGGGACGTTGATAATGCGCCGAAGTCTTACCATGTCGGTCGGATTGGACACGACGCACAGATACGAGATGATGTCCTTTACTTCTTTTCGCTCGTAGAAGCGCACGCCGCCGAGAACTCTGTAGGGAAAGCCGCTCTTTGCGAGTGCCTGCTCTATTGCGAGCGACTGCGAGTTCATGCGGTAAAGTACGGCAAAATCCTTGAACGGACGCTTGCCGCCGCCCGAAAGCTCACCTATCTTGTCAACGATAAAGCTTGCTTCTTCGTTTGCGTTCGGGCATTCCTCAACCGTAATTTTTTCGCCTTTGTCGTTGCTTGTCCAGAGCGTTTTGCCTTTGCGGTTGAGGTTGTTGTTGATTATGGCGTTCGCCGCCTCGAGAATCGTACCCTTTGAGCGGTAGTTCTGCTCGAGACGTATTACCTTCGCTTTATCGTAGCAGCGGTCGAAGGAAAGAATGTTCTCGATTGTCGCACCTCTGAATTTGTAAATGCTCTGATCGTCGTCGCCCACCACCATTATATTCTCTGCCTCGGAGCAGAAAAGACGGATAAGGTAGAACTGCGCCATGTTTGTGTCTTGATACTCATCGACAAGAACATACCTGAATCTGTCGCAGTAGGTGCGGCGAATGTCCTCGTTTTCGGACAAAAGCTTCACCGTAAACATTATAATGTCGTCAAAGTCGAGTGCATTTGCGGCGGCTTTTTTCTTTTCGTACATCTCGTAGAGCTTCGCTATCGCCTTGTCGGTCGGTCCCGACTTTTCGGTGAGGTTGTCCGCAAAGGCGGCATAGCCTATGAGCTTGTCCTTCGAGCGGCTTATTACCGAAAGCACCTTTTTCGCCGGGAGAAGCTTTTCGTCGAGTCCCAGCTCCTTTATGCAGGAGGATATGAGCTTTCGGGTGTCGTCGGTGTCGTAGAT
>CAKSCN010000228.1 GCA_934444485.1 uncultured Eubacteriales bacterium
GTTTTATTCCGCCGCACAGCGGTATTTTTGTATAATAAAAGCCCGGCAAAGGAACCTGTCCTCTGTCGAGCTTCGATTATTCATTTGTTTTACAGTCTCATGAGCCTGTCTTCCTGACCGGTGACAAAGTAATCACTTGTCTTCGTCACTGGCTCGTTTCAAAACCTTTTCAATGTCATCAATAGTGATGCTTATCGTTTCCCAATCTGCCGGAGAATCACCAACATCGGCGTCAAACACTTCGTTGTTGTAAGCCTCCACTATAGCCGCCTCTCGACCATCCTTTAACAATACCGTATCATACTGGTTTACTATCATCAGTCTACCTCCTTTATGTATGCTGAAGTGAGCCATGTTTTTCCCTCTTCGACTTTCCAACCGAGAATTACATTTGCCGGTTTCCCTTTGTTCCCGTACAGTATTATTTTCTGCTCGTAAGTTTTTCCGAAGTTGTCTTTTCCCTTATATAACGTCGGATACAAAGAAGCACGTTTAAGAATTTCGGATTTCATTTCTTGATAATTGTTTTTATTGTATCCTAACCTGCTTATAAAGGCTTTGCCTTTCGAGTATCCTTTTTCACTGCTCGGTTTAAACAAATAGTCCGTAAATTTTCTGTCATCAGCTGTAGCCTCATAGGCGTTGGGAAGCAAAAGTTCCGGATGCATTCTCAACCTATTACGACGTTTAAAATCAAGCTTAAAAAACGAGAACATATCCTCGTTCTCGTATTTCAGCTGAAGAAATTCGCCTAATGTTTTGGGAGAATCTTCACCGAGGACTTCTTTGTACTTCTCGTACTGCTCCTTATCCGCAGTTTTATTATACTCTTTCTTTCTCTGTTTGTCAACCCATCCGGCACCGTTTTCTTCTTCTCTTCTGCGTTTCCACTCTTCATATCCCCCCTCAAGCTCCTTCTTCGCCTTTCCGTCGTCCCAGTCCGGGTCATATGCGACGGTCGTGCATCTGTCGTTCGGGTGAAGCGGAGGGAAGTTCACTCCCGGCTCTTTTTCGTCGAGTCTGAAGCGTTTTCCGTCGAGAGCGGCGCATTCGTCACAGGTTCTCACGTCGTGCGTCACAACGAACTCGTAATACTCGATACCTGCCTCGGCATATGCCCTCATTGCTCCCTCGTTGTGGAAGCGGTTCGTTTCAGTTCTCACAAGCCTTGCCGCCGAACGGAAGGAAACGTCGGTCTGCTTTGCGAGTGCCGAAGCGGTCTCTGCCGCACTTTTGCCCCGTATGAGGCTGTCTGTGAGCGTGTTCTTGAGGTTCAGAGCGAGAGCGTTCTTGTTTTTCCATATGCGGCTTGAGAAGTCGGAACCGTCGTACCGGTACGAAAGTACGTCCTCGATGAGCTTTTCGTCGATACCCGAAATATCACGTGCAAAGCCCGAACGGCACTGCAGGTCATAGCTCGTGCGGAAATATCCCTCGGTGAACGCCTTGCCGAACGCCGCTTTCGCCTTTGCGACGCCCTCCGAGAAAAGAGAAGCGGCAACCGTGTTTATCTGCCCCTCGAGCGCCGTGAGCCTCGTTATGCGGCTTCCGTACGAGCGTGCGTTAAGCTCCGATATAAGGCGGCGTTTCACCTCGGCGTCGCTCTCGGCGTTGATGTCATCGACGTACTTTCCGAAAATAAAAATGCGAGCCTGCCCAAAAGAGCAAACTCACATAAAAAAAGAGCGGTTGAATTTCCGCTCACTCTTGCTGTGTGACGTTGTATTGACATTACATTGATATCGTATTGACATAGCCTCGATATCGTAATGATGTTGCATTGATAACGCATTAACATCACATTGACATCGTAATGATATCGTCTCGGCTCCTCGGTGTGTTGTCACGCACACCATGCTTTTATTGCTGTTGCGGCGTCTTTCGTCATCTTTGAATTGAAGATATCGAAACAACGTTCACTTCATCTGAATATCTCCTTTCATCGCTCGCTCTTTGTGCCCAATCAAGCCCAATGCAGGAAGAACCGCTTCGGAGAATCGAAGTATTCCTCAAGGACTTCCGTCAACCGACTCCTATCGAGACGCACGCTGTTTACGAAATCCACGAACGCTTCGGCTTCAACCTTGTCGTCGAAAATGTCTGCCTCTATCGTTTCATTGCCGTGCGCAATTCCGTAAAGCTCTATGCCGTCCACCGTATTGCCGCCTGTTATTTGGTATTCGTCGGTTGTTGTCGTGTTCATTTTCATTTTCTCCTTTTGCTTATGCATTTGTCTATTGCGAAACACTTGCGATCGTTTTCAATCGCTTTTTCTTTTCGCAACGCCCTATATTATACACCAAAATTTCCCTTTTGTCTATGTGAAAAGTGACGAAAATCACGGTGAATTTTTGTATGAAAAAACGAAAAAATTTTCCGACATCTGATTTTCGAGTAAAAAGCCCCCTAATTAAACTAAATACGTGTAAATGGCGATTGTTTTTCGTAAATCCGTATGCGCCATGTAAATTACCTTAAAATGTAAATTTTGCATTTTTTTATAAAAGCACTTGACAAATGTGTTCTGCTGTGGTATAATATAAAAGCTGCTTGAGCGTGGCTCCATACTCGTTGTACAGCATTAATATGGACAGGTATCGAAGTGGTCATAACGGCCCTGACTCGAAATTTCGGCAGAACCTGTGATTTTCGTCCCCTCGAAAACCCCTGCTAATTCCGGGTTTTCAAAATTTCAAATCGAATACTTTTATGTTTTCTCTCCTG
>CAKSCN010000229.1 GCA_934444485.1 uncultured Eubacteriales bacterium
TTTTTCATCGGAGGAACATTTCTTTCACCGACTTCAACGAGAGAACGTGAATGAGCTATTCTTGTGGTGAGTCTGAGAAGTACGGGAGTATCGAACTTTTCCGATATCTCATAAGCACGCATCGCAAACTCTTTGCACTCTGCGGCGTCGGACGGCTCAAGCATGGGGACCTTAGAGGCAATGGCGTGGTGACGTGAGTCCTGTTCGTTCTGCGACGAATGCATTGCCGGGTCATCCGCAACAGCGCACACCATACCGCCGTTTACTCCGATATACGATGCGGTATAAAGAGGATCCGCCGCCACATTGAGACCCACGTGCTTCATTGCGCAGAAGGATCTTGCACCTGCCGTTGCCGCACCGAAAGCAACCTCAAACGCAACCTTTTCGTTGGGCGCCCACTCCGAATGAAGATCCTCGTCGGGATATTTCGCAATTTCTTCTGTTATTTCCGTACTCGGTGTTCCGGGATAAGACGAAACGACCGTTACGCCCGACTCGTAAAGTCCTCTTGCAACCGCTTCGTTGCCGAGCATAAGCTTTTTCATATATCATACTTCCTTTCTGTATTCGCTGAAAACACGTAAAAGCGAAAGTAAAATGTTCACTATAACAGCTTATATTCTATCATATCAAGTCACAATTATCAAGGCGTTTTCGCACGTATATTGTAACTTTTTTGGCAAAAGGAAGGCCGGAAGCGTGTACTCACTCCCGGCACAGCGGCTAATTTTTACAAATATCGGCGAGAAGTTATACTCTGAAGCGGTAGCCGATTCCCCAAACCGTTTCGATATACTGCGGCTTTTGCGGATTGTCCTCGATTTTGTCTCTGATTTTTGACATATGCACCGTGACCGTCGTTGTATCTGACAATGCGTCCATACCCCAAATGCGCTCAAACAACTGATCCTTGCTGAACACTCTGTTCGGATTCTTTGCGAGAAACGTAAGAAGCTCGTACTCTTTCTGCGTAAGCGTGACCTCACGTCCGTTTATATAGACACGTCTGTCTTTCTCGTCAATGGTCAATCCTCTGACGGAGATGGTTTTTGCTTTCGATTCGCCCGTAGACTTCAGCTTTTCGTATATTTTCAGATGTCCTTTTACACGTGCGACAAACTCCCCCATGCCGAAAGGCTTTGTTACGTAGTCGTCCGCACCGAGACCGAGTGCCTTTACCTTGTGCATTTCCTCATCCTTTGCGGAGAGTACTATTATCGGTATGTCTTTCGTTTCGCCGATTTCACGCAGAATCTCGAAGCCGTCGGTCTCCGGAAGCATGAGGTCGAGAACAACAAGGTCGAAATTTCCTTTCTTAATCATTTCAAGTCCGGTCTTTCCGTCAAAAGCTCTCTCGACCTTGTATCCGCTTGTTTCAAGATAGTCCCTCTCAATATCGGATATGCTGACGTCGTCCTCAATCAATAGTATTCGACTCATCGCCCGTTACCCCCTTTATAAATCTGAAGGACATAAGCATCGATGTTCCTTCGCCTTCCTTTGACGTTGCCCATATTTTCCCGCCCATTCCTTCGACCGTCTGCTTGGCAATGGTGAGTCCGAGACCACTTCCGCCGTCGTTTTTACGTGCGCTGTCACCTCGGTAGAACCTGTCGAATACGTGCGGAAGATGCTCGGGTGATATTCCTGCTCCGTTGTCGTGAATCTCAATAATAACCGATGAATTGTTCACTCTTGCCGAAACGTCGATTTTTCCGGTTCCGTCGTGCGGAACGAACTTTGCGGCGTTATCTATAATGTTCTGCATGACTCTCGTGAGCTTCGTTATATCAACGCTTATGCAGTACCCGTCGGGAATACCGCCGCTATAGCTCAGCTTGACTCCCTTTTGTTCGCAATCGGGCGCAAACTCGGAAACAACATCGCTGAGATACAAAGCTGCACTGACCTTGACCGACTCAAAAGGTATCTGACCGAGGTCAAGCTTGGAATAAAGAAGAAGCTCTTCAATCATCACTTTTACAGTGTCGGCTTTCGCACGTGCGGAAATAAGGTAGCTTTTGACTTTGTCCTCGGTATTTGCAACTCCGTCGAGTATTCCGTCTATATAGCCGCATATAGCAGTGACCGGTGTCCTAAGGTCGTGGGAAATTCCCGATATGAGAAACTTTCTGTTTTCGTCGTACTTCTCCCTGTAGTACACCGACTCCGCAAGCTTTGCACGCAGTGCCTCAACGGAATCGTAAAGCTCACGTATTTCCTTGCACCCGGTACTGTTCACGGGCGTATCGAGGTTCCCCTCGGCAATGCTGTCGGTGATATTTCTTAGTTCCTCAATGGGACCTTCGATATGCTTGCGGTTGTACGACGAGGCAACAATTCCCGCCGCAATGAAAGCCAGAACAAACGCCGAAAACGAAACCGCAAGCGTTTTTCCGAGATCCTTTGAGACGTTTATCACGGGAGTAAGCTTTATCACTTCTATTCCCGTGTTCGGCGGCTTTTTGTTGTTTGCCGCAGCGAAGTTGTCAATGTTTGCGTTGGGAAAAATCTTATTCGTTTCGGGAGAAAACGGCTCGTCACGCACAATCGAATATTTCACATTCCCTATATTTACATATGCTTCGTTAAGGTCCTCGGCAAGGCGGATATCCCGAATCACGTTGTCCGAGACACCCTTGCTCTTATACACCTCGTCTCCGTTTTCAATGACGATGACAAGGCTGTCGG
>CAKSCN010000230.1 GCA_934444485.1 uncultured Eubacteriales bacterium
ATATCCACCCTGTCCTTGCAGTCTTCGAGAACATCGTGAAGAAGCGCCGCACAAACAGCGTCGGTGTCAAGTCCGAGCTGCGAAACAATGCAGGCTACCGCTACGGGATGGCAGATATACGGTTCCCCCGACTTTCTCAGCTGTCCTTCGTGCATCTGCGAAGCATACTCAAACGCCTTGCCTATTCTATCGAAATTATAGGGCAGTCCGGTTTCCTTAAGACTGTCAAACAATGTTTTTCTGTAATCGTGCTCCATATTCCGTTCCTTTCTTGGATGTGGAAAAGTACTACTGTATATATGCGCAGGCTTTAAGTTTATTCAACAGCGGAGAGCTTTCTATATCAACCTTTCCGACGCCCCGGCAGAGCGAATAGGAAACGGTTGCGCAATCGTCGATACGGTACTCCGCAAGTCCGAGCTCTCTGAAAATCTCAAACATATAAAGGTAAATCTCCTGCGGCAGCTCGCCTATGCTCCGTTCACGGGTCTGCGAGTATTCATTCAAAAAACGCCGTGAAAACAGCCACAGGTTTATTCCCGTACCGAAGCGTGCCTCATTTGCCTTTATGAATTTGTAAAACTCACGCATTATATGTATACTCGGCACCGCCGACATTCTGCATTCCGTACCGGAAACACCTTTCGCAAAAGCAGAGCGTGCTTCTTTAACGATATTCCGAATCTTTTCGCAGGGGCGTATATCCCTCACGATAAGCTGTATGGTTCTTCGTCCGGCAAAGTTATTGATATCGAAGCTGAAAGCGAAATCGGCAAAGTCGCCTCGTTCGAGGTAAAAGTCATCGGGTCCCGTACCGAAAACAAGCGCCGTGAAGTTTCGCTCCTGCTTTCTCAATGTGAGTTTCAAGTGCTTATTCTGACCTATGGGAGTAATATCCGAAATCTCCGCACCCGTAAAAGCAAACAGAGGCACCGGGTTTCCGCATCCGCAGGGCTCGAGCATCGAAAGCTCTTCCACACTTCTGTCGTAAACGTCCGACTGGAAAAGCTCTGATTCTATATCGAAGCTCTTAACGAGCATATCGTCCGAAATACGTTCTCTCGCAAAGTCGTTTATCGCTTTTTTGAATGCCGCAATATTCTCTGCCGGAAGCGTAAGTCCTGCGGCAAGCTCGTGTCCTCCGAAACGGGTTACAAGACTCCTGCACTCGGATATCGCTCCGTTTATGTTAAAGCCGGGTACGCTTCTCGCCGAACCTTTTCCTATGCCGTCTTCGACCGAAATTAGGATTGACGGGAGCTTATACTTTTCCGTTATTCTCGAAGAAACAATTCCGACAACGCCGTGATTCCAGCCCTCATGCTCTGCGACAATCACCTTGTCACGTGAAAAATCATGCGTACTTTCGATTATTCCGCAAGCCTCGCCGAATATCTTGCCCTCGATATACTGACGCTTATTGTTGAGCGTGCAGAGCCTGTCGGTAAGGTGTGCCGCTTCGTCCTCATCTTCGGTGGTCAGCAGTGCCACGGCATCTCCGACATCGCCTATTCTCCCTGCGGCGTTTATTCTCGGCGCAAGCACAAAGCCAATAAACGACGAATCCGCTTTCGGCGACGATTTACCTTTTTCTGAGGCGTTTGATTTCATTATCGCCGCAACACCGGCGCAGGGCTTCGTGTTCATGACTGCAAGTCCCTTTGCGGCAAGGGTTCTGTTTTCTCCGTCAAGCGGCATCATGTCGGCTATCGTACCTATTGCCACAAGCTCGAGAAAGCTGTCCGGTAGCGGTTCGAGTCCGACATTTGCGGCGCACACAAGCTTATATGCAACTCCGACGCCTGCAAGATGCATAAACGGATAACCGCACCCGGGACGCTTCGGATTGATCACCGCAACGCACTCGGGAATTTCGCTTCTGCATTCGTGGTGGTCGGTAACGATAACATCAACGCCCAACTCACCCGCTCTTGCAATTTCCTCCGCCGCACTGACACCGTTGTCAACGGTAATTATTAGGTTTACTCCGAGTGATGCTATTTTCTCCACTGCGGAAATATTCATTCCGTATCCCTCGGAAAGGCGCTCGGGGATATAGTATATAAAATTGTCGAAGCCTCTGCACTGAAGATACTTGCAAACAAGCGCCGTGGAGGTTATTCCGTCAACGTCATAGTCCCCGTAAACGCATATCTTTTCGTTTTCCGCAACGGCACGGTTCAGACGATCCGCAGCTTCTTCCATTCCGTCGAACAAAAACGGGTCGAGAAGCTCTGCGTTTGCCGCCGACAGAAAGTCATGCGCCTTTTCGTAGGTATCGTGATCTCTGTTTACAAGCGGTATTGCCGCAAGCCTCGAAATCTTCAGGGAATTGCGCAGTATCGCAACCTTTTCGGTGTCCGGTCGGGCGATATTCCATTTACTTGCACCGACATTGATGCTCATATATTACGCTCGCTTTCACTGTTCAGAATTTTTGAAACGTGGGTCTTGATTTTCCCCTTTAAAGCATGGTCTATTCCGAAGAAAAGTCCGGCACAGGACAGAACAAAAAGCAAGAATGACACGGCATACGGCATGAACAAGTCATCCTCGGGACACAGCGCATCAGTTGCAAAATACGAGACAAAGCCCACAAGAAGAGGGACTATAAACACCGTAAATGCAATACTGAGCGTCATTGCCGTTGACGAAGTATACTCC
>CAKSCN010000231.1 GCA_934444485.1 uncultured Eubacteriales bacterium
TCGAGCATTCGCCGACAAGACTTCCCTCGCAGGCGGCTTTTCCCTCGCAAGCGTCGCACGCCGATTTCCTTATTACACGGATAAGCGCATTTCCGCCATCAACCGCAATAACCTTTCCTTTTCCCGTCACAGCCATTCACCACTTTCAAAATGATTTACCGCTTCAAGCTCTCAATATACGCAAGTGCCGTTTTTATGCCGTCAACTGCGGCACTCGTTATTCCTCCGGCGTACCCGGCACCTTCGCCGCACGGGTAGACACACGGATAATTTTCGGCGGTTCTGAGTTCTCCGCGCGGCACTCTCACGGGGGATGAGGTTCTCGTCTCGGGAGCGGTCAGCATTGCGCCGGCATCGGAAAAACCTCTGATTTTTCTCTCGAACCTCAATATTCCGTCTTTAAGCATCTCGGAAACAAACGGCGGAAAAACTTCTCTTATATCTCTGTTTTCGGTTTTGCCGGTATACGTTGGCGTGACCTTTGTACATCCCGACGCACCTTTTCCGAGAAAATCGCCGACAGACATGACAGGTGCGCCTCCGTGGGCAAGCTCAAATGCTTTCACTTCAATTCTGCGCTGAAACTCGATTGCGGAAAAAGGGTCGTCACTGCGTTCAAGGTCATCAAGTCCCACCGAAACGGCAACCGCACTGTTGGCATTCACTCCGTCACGTGCGTAATAGCTCATGCCGTTGGTGACTGTTCCGTCATTTTCACTTGACGACGCCACAACCGTCCCTCCGGGACACATACAGAAGGTATAGACTGCTCTGTCTCCGTCTCTGTGGGAAAGCGCATACTCTCCCTTTGGAAGAGCCGGATGTCCGACGCATTCACCGTACAGTGCTTTATCTATCTCGGCTTGCAGATGTTCTATTCTGACGCCGACAGAAAACGGCTTCGGTACAATCGATATGCCGTCCGAAACGAGCTTTCCGAAAGTATCTCGTGCGCTGTGACCCATACAGAGAAAGAGCGCATTTGTCGTTATCGCATTCTTTTCTCCGTTTACCGAAACAGACGCAGCCTGCCCGGATGAATCAAAGGTACAACCGTCAAATCTTGTGTTGAACCGCACCTCGGCACCGTATGATTCAGCCTCACGACGCATCGATTTTACTATGAGTCTCAGTCTGTCCGTACCGATATGCGGCTTTGCCTTTGTCAGAATATCGTCGTAAGCACCGTGTCTGTGAAATGTTTCAAGGACAAACGAACACAGGGGGTCATTTATTCTCGTCAACAGCTTTCCGTCCGAGAACGTACCTGCGCCGCCTTCTCCGAACTGGACGTTGGTTTCCGTGTCGAGGCTGCCGCCGTTCCAATAGGCTTCAACCGCCTTTTGACGTGTATCGACGTCCGCACCTCTTTCGAGTACGATGGGACGCAGACCGGCTTTTGCAAGTACGAGTGCCGCAAACATACCGCACGGACCGAAGCCGACGATTACAGGGCGGTAATCCGAACGTGCTTCCGGAAAGTCAAAGGGGGAATTAGGCACAATCGCAATTCCCTCTTTTTCACACGCCGCTTGGAGTACGGCGGTATCTTTAATTTGAAAATCCGCATCAAAATCGAACATCACCGAATACACAAACAGCAATTCGGAGCGTTTTCTCGCATCGACGGATTTTTTGTGTACGGCAAACCTCGGTTTCGTAAGGCTGCCGAAATAAGCGGAGCGTTTCAAAATCTTTGACGCCGCCGAAAATGCGGCATTGTCGTAATCCTCCGCAGTCAGAAAATTCTTTGTAAGCGGTATTTTAATGCCCCTTATTACAAATCTGTAAGTAATCTCATTCATTGAAAAACCATTACTCCCACACGCCGAAATTGCCGTTTTACGGTAAATATCAGCCGTTTCTTTCGAGCGTTACACTCATCGTATATTCGTCGTCGATTTCAACCTCTGTTCCGCCCGAAATCGGCACAACCTTAACCGGCACTTCGTAATTTCCGGGTGCGGCATAGCCCTCGAGATCAACGAGGACGTAATAATCGCTTTCTTTCTGCGAAGAGAGGGCATTCGAGCTTCCGATAAGCCGAACATCAAGCGAAGCGTTTTTACTATCGTCGGAAACTTTGAGCGTATCGGCGGTATTCACGAAAACTACGTTTTTGACGGTAATCGTCTTTCCCGTATTGTTGCTTATCTTGACCTCAACTCTGTCGTCGTCGGAATCGAGAATCACTCCGTCCGGAATGACAAGCTCGTACATTGATGTGCCGCCGCTTCCCGAAACAAGGTTTATGGGGGTCGTCATAACCCTGTCTATCCCGTCAAGAAGCTCTGAGTTTTCACTCTTTATCGTCACAAGCTGAGGGACAATCTCACAGGTATATCCTTCGGAATCAACGTCGGAAAAATCAGGGAACACTCTTACGGCTTTTGAATAGTAAACCGGAATATGTGCATTGACGGTACTCGGCGTTACGTTGAGGTAGTCGTTTACTATTTCAACTCCCGAAGCGTCAACAAGGTGTATCGTTCCGCTTATATCAACTGAGGACGTAATCACCTCTCCGAGGTCAAGCTCAACAACGGCACCGGATATATTCGAAACTATCTCTGACGGCCCTTCTACAGTAACCTCGTTGACGTCGAGCTTTACGCTTATGTCGTTGACCGACGTATCCTTCACGCCGCCCGACAC
>CAKSCN010000232.1 GCA_934444485.1 uncultured Eubacteriales bacterium
TCAGCTTCAATACGCCCCGAGAACCGTATACCGCATCGGAATTCATATATACTACCTCCAAATCGTTTGTCGGAGGTATTTTGTGCGCTTTGCGGAAAAATATGCGTGCGTGGGGAAAACATCCGTCGGTAACCTAAGGTACTGTGAAAATATTTACAAAAACTTGCCGTAATATGAGGAATAAATTGTTGACAATTCCGGCGGAGTGTGGTAGAATTTAAAAAGCATGGAATTTAAATACAGGAGGCAGTATATGTCGTATCTTACTTACGGTTATGAAGTGTTGAAAAAATTCTGCAACGACGCATTTGTTAATTTCGGCTTTACGGAAAGCGAAGCAGGTATCATAACGGACGTCCTACTTTTGTCTGACCTTTACGGAATAGAGTCGCACGGTATGCAGAGACTCGCACGTTACCACAAGGGAATAGAAAAGGGGCTGATTCATCCCGAAGCAAAGGCCGAAATCGTGTTTGAAACTCCCGTGTCGGCGGTTATCGAGGGCCATGACGGAATGGGACAGCTCATAGGTCATTTTGCGATGGAAAAGGCGATTGAAAAGGCGAAAACAAGCGGTATCGCCGTTGTGACCGTCCGCAACTCCAACCACTACGGAATAGCCGGTTACTACGCCAAAATGGCGTGCGACGAGGGACTTATCGGCTTTTCCTCGACAAACTCCGAGGCAATAATGGTGCCGACCTTTGCGAAAAAGGCTATGCTCGGCAGTAATCCCATAGCAATGGCAATGCCGGCGAAGCCCTATCCGTTTTTCTTCGACTCGTCAACGACCGTCGTAACGAGAGGCAAGCTTGAGATGTACAACAAGATGAATAAACCTCTCCCTGAGGGCTGGGCTCTCGATAAGGACGGCAAACCGTCAACCGACGCCGGAGACGTACTTGGAAACATCGTCGCAAAGCGTGGCGGCGGTATAATGCCTCTCGGCGGCTCGACAGAAAAGCTCGGAAGCCATAAGGGCTACGGCTACGGTATGGTCGCCGAAATATTTACGTCGATTCTTTCTCTCGGACTTACCTCAAATCATACGCACACTGGCGGCAAGGGCGGTACTTGCCACGGCTTTGCGGCGATAAATCCCGCAATATTCGGAGATCCTGCGGAAATTGAGAAGCATTTCTCGGTATTTTTGGAGGAGCTTCGCAATGCGCCGAAAGCCGACGGCTGCGACAGAATATACACCCACGGCGAAAAGGAAGTCTTCGCATATGAGGACAGAATGAAGAACGGTATAGCGGTTAACATAAATACGGTAAAAGAGATGCACGATATGAGTACATACCTCGGAATGAACTTCGAGTCCTACTTCGGAAAGGTTGATTTCGGCGAAAGCGGCGTTAAGACAACATATTGATTGATATTGGAAAGGAAGATTATCATGACGGTAAAAGAAGAAGCACTTAAAATGCACTACGAATGGAAAGGAAAGATAGAAGTAACGGCAAGAGCAAAGGTCACGGACAGCAAGTCTCTCTCGCTTGCATATACCCCCGGCGTTGCGGAGCCGTGCCTTGTTATAAAGGATAACCCCGAAAAGTCATATGAGCTTACCAGAAGAAGCAACCTTGTTGCGGTTATAACCGACGGCACGGCAGTTCTCGGTCTTGGAGATATAGGACCCGAGGCAGGTATGCCGGTCATGGAGGGAAAGTGTGTGCTCTTTAAAGAGTTTGCCGACGTTGACGCTTTTCCTCTCTGCATAAAGACCAAGGACATCGATGAGCTTGTCGAGACTATATACAATATCTCCGGCTCTTTCGGCGGAATTAACCTCGAGGATATTTCAGCACCGAGATGCTTTGAGGTCGAGAGAAGACTCAAGGAAAAGTGTGATATTCCGGTATTCCACGACGACCAGCACGGTACGGCAATTGTCGTTTCCGCAGCGATACTCAACGCACTGAAGCTCGTAAAGAAAGACATATCCAAGGTAAAAGTCGTTATAAACGGTGCCGGAAGCGCAGGCACGGCAATCGGAAACCACCTCATGCGCCTCGGAGTCGAGAACCTTATCATGGTTGACCGCTTCGGCATAATCTGCGAGGGAATGGACGGACTTTCCGACGCTCACCGTGAACTTGCCGCAAGGACAAACCGTGAGCATATAACCGGAACTCTTGCCGACGCAATGAAAGGAGCGGACGTGTTTATAGGCGTCTCCGCACCGAATATCGTGAGCGAGGAAATGGTGAAGTCTATGGCGGACGACTGCGCCGTTTTCGCAATGGCAAACCCCGTTCCCGAGATAATGCCCGACGCCGCAAAGAAAGCAGGGGCGAGAGTTGTCGGTACGGGACGCTCGGATTTCCCCAATCAGATAAACAATGTTCTCGCATTCCCGGGAATTTTCAGAGGTGCGCTCGACGTGAGAGCTTCCGATATAAACGAAGAGATGAAAATGGCGGCGTCCTACGCCATAGCAAGCCTTGTCTCCGACGATGAGCTGAATGAGGAGTATATTCTCCCCAAAGCGTTCGACGAAAGAGTAGGAAAGACGGTTGCCGCCGCCGTTGCGGAAGCTGCGAGAAAGAGCGGAGTTGCGAGAATATAACGCCGCTTGACTGCCTTTCGCAAACGGTCGGGTACTGATTTTTTACTTTCGGCACAAGAATTGAGATTTAATTG
>CAKSCN010000233.1 GCA_934444485.1 uncultured Eubacteriales bacterium
GGAAATACCCCTTTCTCGTGTATGCGGTGGCGTCGGCGGCTTCTCTCATATTCATGCCTCTTCGCAACGCAACTCTTTACTTCGTACTCTTTCTCGGCTACTACCCGCTCATAAAACCAAGGCTTGACGCAGTGCGCAGAAAGTCTAAGCTTCTCAGCTGGGTGCTCAAATTTGCGCTCTTTAATGTGTGCGTTGCGGTTCTTGTTCTTCTCTCGAAGCTCTTTATCGAAACCGACGAGATTTACACACCCTTCATGCTCGTTTCAACCCTCGTTCTTGCCGAGGCGTTTATGTTTTGCTACGACCTTTTCCTCAACGCCGCCGTATTCATATACAGACATAAATTCAAGGGAAAGGTGTTCAAAAGAAGAAAGTAGTTTGCAAATATAAAGTAGTTTGCGAATATATTGAAAGAAGGAACTCAAAATGACAATCGATCTTCACGTTCACACATCGGAGATAAGCCGCTGCGCCGATATATGCGGTGCTGACGTAATAAAACTGTACAGGGAGAAAACCGCCTTTGACGCCGTTGTCGTCACAAACCACATCAACAGCGCTTTCTTCTCCGAGAAAATGAGTCCCGGAGACTGGCAAAGCAAGATAGATTGGTATGTCGACGGTTACAAAAAAGTAAAGGAAGCAGGAGAGCATGCAGGGCTTACGGTGCTTTTCGGCTGTGAGCTTTGCATAGACTCCATGGGGAGCGACTACCTTCTCTATGGCGTGACGGAAGCTTTTCTGAGGGAGTACGTCAACCTCAACAAGATGAAGCTTTCCGAGGTATCGAAGGTGTGCCGTGACGCCGGCGTTCTGCTTTTTCAGGCGCACCCGTTCAGAGACAACATGAAAATTTCAGATCCCGCTCTTCTTGACGGCGTCGAGGTGTGCAACGGTCATAAGGACCACAATTCGAGAAACGCCTTCGCAAAGCTCTGGGCAGACTGCTACGGGCTATTAAAGAGTGCCGGCTCGGATTTTCACCACCTTGGAAACGAGGGTCGTGCCGGTATCGTAACGTCAGCACCTTTAGCCGACGAAAAAGCGCTTACAGACGTGTTAAAAAGCGGCGACTTTCTCATTCTCGAACCGACGGAACGGGGATACTGAAGCATTTTACCTTTCCGTTAGCACTTGCCACGTTCGAGGGACAAATGCAAATGTTAAAAAAATGTAAACATCTCACAAAAGCACTTGATTTTTCCTTAGTTTTATATTAGAATATAGACCATAAGATTAGCACTCAAACAGAGTGAGTGCCAATTCAAGTAAACAATGCTTGAGAACAAGCGATATACATCAAGGAGGAATTCATCATGACACTTAAACCTCTTGCAGACAGAGTTATAGTAAAGGCTGTTGAAGCCGAGGAAACAACAAAGAGCGGTATTATCCTCACGGGCGCCGCAAAGGAAAAGCCGAGCATGGCAGAAGTAATCGCAGTGGGTCCCGGCGGAGTCGTTGACGGCAAGGAAGTCGTAATGACGGTCAAGGTCGGCGACAAGGTTATCACAAGCAAGTACTCCGGAACGGAAGTAAAGTTCGACGGCGAAGAGTACGTTATCGTAAGACAGAACGATATTCTTGCGGTAGTCGAATAATCAAACAAAGCACATTATCAAAACTCACATATATCGGAGGTAATTTATATGTCTAAAGAGATTGCACACGGCATTGAAGCGAGAAACGCACTTATGAGAGGCGTTGACGCAGTAGCCGATACTGTAAAGATAACACTCGGACCGAAGGGCAGAAACGTAGTACTCGACAAGAAGTACGGCACTCCCCTCATAACAAACGACGGCGTCACAATAGCAAAGGAAATTGAGCTTGAGGACGCTATGGAAAACATGGGCGCACAGCTTCTCAAGGAAGTTGCCACCAAGACAAACGACGCAGCGGGCGACGGCACAACAACCGCAACGCTTCTTGCACAGGCTTTCGTTCACGAGGGCATGAAGAACGTCGTTGCAGGCGCTAACCCCATGATCATCAGAAAGGGTATTCAGAAGGCGGTTGACGCAGCTGTTGACGGACTCAAGGAAATCTCCAAGAAGGTTGACGGCTCGAAGGACATCGCAAGAGTAGGCGCAGTTTCCTCCGCAGACGACACCATAGGCAAGCTCATTGCGGACGCTATGGAAAAGGTAACGGCAGACGGTGTTATCACGGTTGAGGAGTCCAAGAGCGCAGACACTTACTGCGAGGTTGTCGAGGGTATGCAGTTCGACAGAGGATATCTCTCCCCCTACATGGTTACCGATACCGACAAGATGGAAGCCGTTATCGATGATCCGCTCATACTCATCACAGACAAGAAGATCTCCAACATTCAGGAAATTCTTCCCCTCCTTGAGCAGATAGTTCAGGCAGGCAAGAAGCTTGTTATAATCGCTGAGGACATTGAGGGCGAGGCTCTCTCCACCCTTATCGTAAACAAGATAAGAGGTACTTTTACCTGCGTTGCCGTTAAGGCCCCCGGCTTCGGCGACAGAAGAAAGGAAATGCTCACCGATATCGCAATCCTCACGGGCGGCGAGGTAATTTCCGCAGACCTCGGTCTCGAGCTTAAAGACACCACCATGAACCAGCTCGGCCGTGCAAGACAGATAAAGGTCAACAAGGAGAACACCATTAT
>CAKSCN010000234.1 GCA_934444485.1 uncultured Eubacteriales bacterium
GTGTAAGCTATCCTGCGTTTATCGAAGAGCGTTTCGGCAAATGCCCCGAGGGAGACTTTATTTCTCCGGACGGAGAGGTTTGCGGTCGTCATAAGGGAATCATACACTATACCGTAGGTCAGCGTAAGGGTCTCGGCGTAGCGCTCGGTGAGCCTGTGTTCATTCTGCGCATTGACAAAGAGACAAACAGAATATACCTCGGAAGAAAATCCGACGAAGGTACGGACACTTTCACGGCGGACAGCGTAAATTTCATGAAGCTTCCCGAAGCGGCACGTTTTGACTGTGACTGCGACGTAAAGATACGGTATGCGGCATCCCCCGTCAAGGCGCATATTTCGCATGACGGAGGAATTCTCACAGTGACAACCTCGGAAAAAGTGCGTGCCGTGACGCCGGGCCAGTCTTTGGTCGCATACGACGGTGACGACGTGCTGTTCGGTGCCGTTATAAAATAATCACACATGGCAGAAAGGAGTTTTCGGTATGGCATTCTTCGACGATCTTCAAAAATCCGTTGAGAAGTATGCAAAAATTATAGGCGAGAAAGCGGAAAACATTGCGGACATATCCACCAACAAAATAAATCTGTATTCGCAAAAGGATAAAATCTCCAAGCTTTACAAGAAGCTCGGTCAATACGTGTATGAAAACAGGAACACCCTCGGAGAAAACGAGATAGGTTCAATCATATGCGAAATCGACGAAGAGTACGCCGTCCTCAAGACTCTTGAAAACGACGCTGCAAAGAACGAAAAGCCGAAGTATACAAAATGTGCGTGCGGCTATGACGTCCGCAGTACTTTCAGCTACTGTCCGAAATGCGGACGTAAACTCTGAACAAAACAAATAAGACACCGGTACGGCATAAGCTCTGTTGCCTATGCCGTATTTGAGTGTGTATTCCCCAAAACATAGAATGAGGTGTTATTTTGATTATTCTCAACTGCTCGGCACTCACCGTCGCATTCGGAACGGATGTGATACTTGACAAGGTTTCTTTTTCCGTTAACGACGGCGACAAGCTCGGAGTTGTGGGCGTAAACGGTGCGGGAAAGTCCATGCTTCTGAAATCGCTCTGCGGCATTGTCACTCCCGAGTCGGGAAACGTATACCTTGCCAAAGATACACGCATTGCGTACCTTGCGCAGAACGCCGGTTTCGAGTCGGAAAAGTCGATATACGACGAAATGCTTGACGCCTTCCCTGCTCTTGTCGAGGATGAAAAGCGTCTTTCCGAGCTTGAGAGTGAAATGCAGAAAGAGCTTCCGAACGAAAGTCATATGCGTATTGTGAGCGAGTATACGTCTCTCGAGGAAAAATTCCGCAAAAACGGCGGCTACGACTACAGGAGCCGTATACGGAGTATGCTTTGCGCCCTCGGATTTGACGAGAAACGTCAGAGAGACTGCGTCAACACCTTCTCCGGCGGTCAGAAGACAAGAATTGCCCTTGCAAAGGTGCTTCTCGGCGCACCCGATATTCTCATGCTCGATGAGCCGACAAACCACCTTGACATTGAGAGCGTGGAGTGGCTTGAGGATTATCTCAAGGGGTACGGAAAAACTCTCATAGTTATTTCACACGACAGATATTTTCTCGACAAAATCACCTCAAAAACCCTTGAAGTTGAAAACAAAGAAGTAAAACTCTACCCCGTTTCCTATTCCGGCTACGTAAAGCGCAAGGAAGAGGACAGAAAGAACGATGAAAAGCACTATATGCTTCAGAAGAAGGAGATTGAGCGTCTCGAGGCGTTTATCGAAAATCAGCGCCGCTGGAACCGAGAACGCAACATCATAGCCGCCGAGAGCCGCATGAAAGCAATCGACAGAATGGAGAAGGTCGAAAAGCCGAAAAATCTTCCCGACAGAGTCTCGTTCAACTTTACGTCAGGAAAATACGTTCTTCTTTCCGACAGGCTTCTCGAGGTAAAAGGTCTTGCGAAAGCTTTTCCTCCCAAGAAGCTTTTCAGCGACGTGCGCTTCGTCGTTCGTGCCGGTGACAGACTGTTTATAAGCGGTGCAAACGGCGTCGGAAAGTCAACGCTTCTCAAGATACTCAGCGGCAAAATGAAAGCGGACAGCGGCGTATTTGAATACGTAAAAGGCGTCAGAATCGGCTATTACGACCAGGAGAATCAGGGCTTGTCGCCGGAAAACACGGTTCTTGACGAATTATGGAACGCTTATCCAGATAAAAAGCAGTCGGAAATTCGAGGCGTTTTGGCACGCTTCCTTTTCAAAGCGGACGACGTTTTCAAGCAGGTTTCCGTTCTGTCGGGCGGTGAAAAAGCAAGACTCACCTTTGCAAAGCTCATGCTCGATGAGTTAAATCTCCTTATCCTCGACGAGCCGACAAACCACCTTGACGCCTCAAGCAGAGAGGTTCTCGAAGACGCACTTTTGAATTATGACGGCACGCTGATTGCGGTTTCTCATGACCGATACTTCATAAAAAAGCTTGCGACAAGAATCTTTGATATCTCCCCCGACGGCTGTACGGATTACAACGGCGGCTATGAGGCGTTCAGCGAATACAAGAAGAAACGTATTTCGGAGGGGCGTTTGTCGGAGGAAGTTTCGGGTACGGACACCACTGAGA
>CAKSCN010000235.1 GCA_934444485.1 uncultured Eubacteriales bacterium
AAGCACGGTTATTCTCGCCGCAATGAGAAGCGTTGAAACGGTAAAAATAGCGTTCTTTGCGTCGGTTCAGACGCTCATCATAAACTGCGTAATAAACTACCTTCTCATTGAAGGACACTTCGGCGCTCCGAGACTTGGGGTTACCGGTGCGGCAATAGGCACACTCTGCGCAAGAGCGGCTGAGCTTGCGGTGATTTTGGTGTACTTCACGGTAAAGGAGAAGAAGATAGCTTTCAGACTTTCCGACCTCGGAATTTTCGACGGTTCGCTCTTGGCGGACTACTTTAAGACTGCGCTGTTTATCGTGATTGCGGCAGGTATGTTCGGAACGTCAACGGCGCTTCAAACTGTTGTTCTCGGTCACATGAACGACAGCGCAATAGCGGCGAACTCTGTTGCAACGACGCTCTTCCAGCTTCTTAAGGTTGCCTCGGTCGGTGCGTCGAGTGCGGCGGCGGTTTTGATAGGCAAAACCATCGGTGAAGGAAAGACCGACAAAATAAAGCCGTATACTGTCACGCTTCAGGTTATTTTCCTGTGCGTCGGAATTATGACAAGCGTTGTTCTCAACCTTTTGAGACTGCCCATTCTTTCACTTTACGAGCTGAGTCCCGAAACGAAGTCGCTTGCGTCGAGCTTTATTCTCGTGCTTTGCGTGACCTGTATCGGCACGGCGTATGAAATGCCTGTGCTTACGGGAATAGTCAGAGGCGGCGGCGACACACGGTTTGTGTTTATAAACGATCTTATAAGCATTTGGTGCATCGTGCTTCCGCTGTCGTTCCTTGCGGCGTTCAGGTGGGAGTGGTCGCCGGTGGCGGTGCTGTTCTGCCTCAATGCGGATCAGATTTTCAAGTGCCTTGTGGCATTCATAAAGGTAAACAGATACTCATGGATAAAGAAAATGACACGTCAGAGCTGAAATGCTCTGCAATAACCGAAAAGGAAAGGCGGTGAATGCGGTGTTTCTCGGGTTGTTCGGGTTCGGCGAAAAAGAGAAGCCGAAGATTGACAAAAGCATACCCGAAATGGACGACAGCGAGCTTGTTGAAACGATTGTCGGCGGAGATGCCGATGCTTTCACCGAGCTTGTAAAGAGATACGAGAAGCTGGTATACTCCACGGCGTATTTCAGCGTGAAAAACAGCGACGACGCATGGGATATCTCTCAGGAGGTGTTCATGCGTGTGTACAACTCGATTTCCTCGTTCAGAGGCGAGAGCAAGTTCGCAACGTGGCTTTACAGACTTTGCAAGAATGTCACATACGACTATATGCGCAAGCATTACGCACACAAAGAGATAATGCTCTCGGAGTTTTCCGGAGACGATGACGACAGACCGTTCGAGATACCGGACGAAAGTATTCTCTCCGACCCTGAAAAGAGTGTCGTGCGGCGTGAGGAAATAGAAGCGGTGCGTGCCGCCGTGAAAAAGCTTGACGAAAACAGCAGGGCGGTTATAGTGCTTCGTGAGTTCGAGGGCTACTCCTACAGCGAAATAGCGGTTATTCTCGGACTCGAAGAGGGAACGGTGAAGTCAAGACTCAACCGAGCGAGAAGTACGCTGAAAAAACTGCTTTACGAGTCGGGGGCAGTCTGACCGTTTGCGGAAAAAATCTTAAAAAAGTCTAAAATTTCCGGAACAAATCGGAATTTACTTCGTCTAAAGAATTGTAGATGAAAGAGAGTCTACAAAAATATACAGCAAAGGAGGTGCGGTGTATGGACATGGACTGTAAAAGATGTGACTGCGGGGAAGTTCAGAGCTTTATACTTGAAAATGATAATATAGACGATAATTCGCTCGGAGCGGAAAGACTTGCTCACGTAAAGTCGTGCGGAGAATGCCGTACCTTGCTTTGCGAAATGCGCAAGATGAAGCGTGTTATGGCAGAGTCGGGAGTGAAGCCCGAAAAGGACGGAGTTATGCTTCATGACAGTATCGCCGAACGCATAAGAAAGGGCGATACCGCAACACCGCTTCTTGAATCGAAAAAACCGAGATTCAGAATACCGTTTGTGGGAGTGGCAGCGGCGGCTGTGGTTGCCGTGTTCCTTATCAAAGGAGTGCCTTTCTCGTCGTTTATTGACGGCGTCACCTCCGCAGATAAGAACGGAGCGGTGGAGGAAGCCGCCGTTCAAAATGATGATGCACCCATGCTTTTCATGATGATGCCTAATCCTGACGGCACTTCAGACACAGCCGCAGCGGATGTTCCCGAAAGTGCGGCGGCAAATGATGAAAAAGGCGACAGCAACGATTATGATGCGCAAGACGATAACTCAAGGGATAAGAAGTCGGTTGTCGTTGAGTGGGCGGATGCAGGCTCTGACGACAGCGGAAATGAGTCCGCAAGCAATACCGGATCCGGCGGAGGATCGTATGTAACGGAACCTGCCGACGGAAGTGTTGACAACACCGATACGCAGAGCTATGCGCCGCAGAGAATGTTCGCTCCTCCGCCGCCGTCAAACGGTGATGAAGAGAGTGCGCCCGTAACCGACGACGTCTGCGGAGTTGCAAGGCAGAGCTTGGGTGCTGATGGTGACGAAACCGCAGAGACAGCCGAGGCAAAGGAACGCAGC
>CAKSCN010000236.1 GCA_934444485.1 uncultured Eubacteriales bacterium
CAGAGAAATTGCGAAGCAATTTACTCTCGAGTTGACCGTGTCAACTCCGGAGGCATCCCCTGTGTAACCGGTTGCAAAGCAACCTATGGAGCTGGCGCATCGCAGATACAACTGAGGGACTGTTAATATGTGATTATGTATATCTCACCGTAGAACCGCAACAAACGATAAGCACCATACAATCATTGAAGAAAAGCGAAGCTTTTCAACCCCAATTCTCCATTCTCAACTCTCAATTCTCAATTTTTGAAAAGCGAAGCTTTTCTACTCATCCCTCGTGCTTAATCGCCTCGAGAGCGGAAACCTTAACCGCCTTGTTTGCCGGGTGGTAACCCGAACCGAGACCGATGCAGACTGAGAATATGAGCGCAAAGCCGATAAGCCACAGAGGCACAACGGAAATTCTCGCTCCTTTTGTCGTGAGAGCGGAGATAACACCGGCAAAGTCGGTGATGGGTGCTTTCGCCGAAGCGGAAACAATGTTCATAACCACCGATATTATCTCGCTTAGGACAATTCCGACGATTCCTCCCATAAGCCCTATACAGCCTGCCTCAAGGAGAAACATTTTGCGTATGTCGCCCAAGAAACATCCGAGAGCCTTCATTACGCCGATTTCCCTCGTTCGTTCCGAGATTGACATAATCATCGTGTTCGTGATGCCTATCGCCGCAACAAAGAGCGATATCGCACCGAGACCGCCGAGCATGAGCTGCTTCTGACGGGCTTCCTCCTGCATAGGCTTGCGTATGCTCTCCATGGAGGACGTCTCAAAGCCCATGCCCTTGATTTCGGTCTCTACGTCCTCGACGAGTTTTATGTCGGTTGTCTTGACTATAACCTGATTGTAGCCCTCGTCCTTTTCCTTGGACTTTGTGATTTTCTTGTACTCGCTGTTTATGCGCTCAACGTCGTCAACGTTCATTATGATGCCCTCGGAGGTGAGCCACGATTTGCTGTAGTCCTCTTTCATTACGCCCACAACCTTGAGGTCAACCGTTATCGGCTTGTTGCCCTCTCCGGTATCGACCACGAGAGTCAGCGGCTCTTTGGTTATGTCGAAGAACGGGTCGGGAACGTTTATCGGATTCCAGTTTTCGTCGAAACCGCCCGAATAACGGTCAACCATGTTCACCCTCTCGGGACGCTTCGAGTCCATGAAGTTGTAGGCGCAGTATTCGCCGACAAGGATCTCGTTCGGAGCCTCCGGGTAACGCCCGGAGAGAAGCGGATACTCAAGCTTTTCCGTCGCTCCCGACGCCATGCCCTGAATGCTTGTCCACTGCGCCTGATATCTGCGTGTGCGCCCTGCGTAAAGATTGAAGCTTACGGTGAGATTCGCCTGAGGCGTGACAAGCTCAACGCCCTTTATCATGCGCATTTGGTCGAGAGTCGCCTTGTCAAGCTTCGTTGTATTGTCGCTTCTGCCGTAGGAGTAGACGTTGATGACCGTGAGGTCGCCCATCTGAGCGAGCATGACCTCCTGCGACTCGTTCGTGCCGATACCTATCGATACCATTATGATAATCGCACAGCAGCCGATAACAACGCCGAGCACCGTCAGCAGTGTTCGTGATTTTCTCCGCATCAGATTCTGAAGGCAGAGAAGAAGCATATCTTTAGTTTTCATTTTTTGCCGACCTCTTGAGTGTTCTTGACGTCGTTCGCCGGGTCAAGCTCGTCCTCCCACTTGAAGTCCGTCACTTCGTCCTTTTTCTTGCCGCGCTTCTTCTTTATAATGATGAATGCCGCCGCACCGCCGCCGAGAATAATTATCGCTATAAGCACCCATGCCCATGTCGGGAAGCCGCCGCCCTCGCCGTCAACAGGCATATCGGGGTCGATAGTCGGTTCGTCCGGGAAGTCGGGCATTACCTCGTTTACGGTGAATGAAACGGGAAGCTCTATTGTCTTTTCCTTCATGTTCGGGTCTTCGTAGGTGATAACGACGTTTATATTGACGGGACCTGCCGTATACGGCGTGAGGATAAAGTCGATTGTGCCGCTCTTGCCGGATTCGAAGTTTCCGAGGTTCTGCTCCTTTTCGAGAGCCGGGACGTCGTCGCCGGTTATCTCGGCGTGTACGTTCGATATGTCCGCTTTACCCTTGTTTATGTAGTTTACGGTGACGTAGTATTCACTTCCTGCGTCCGCATATTCCGGAAGCTCCGCAAGGCTTACCTCGAAGCGGTCCTCCTGCACAAGCGGAATTGCGATGCTCTGGCTTGAGGACTGACTGCTTCTCGTGCCGTTCGAGACGTACTCGTAGCTGAAGGAAATATTGACCTTCGCCGAGCCTGCCTTTGCGGTCGGAAGCGCCTGAAGGGTTATCTTCTCAGGGTGTTCCTTGCCTGCGCCGAGGTTTTCGTAGTAGTAGGTGTTC
>CAKSCN010000237.1 GCA_934444485.1 uncultured Eubacteriales bacterium
TTAAGTCCGACACACCGGAAATAACACTGCAAAGCGGAAGATGCGTAGTTTACCTGATTACAAACAGAACAATTGACGTTCCAAATATTTGCAAGGAAAAGAAAACAGTACTCTGTTCGCCTGTGCCGTTATCCGCAAAACGCTTTGTCATAAATGAGGGAAAAGTCAAAAACATCGACATACCGTTTTCCGAGATGAAGCTTGACAAATATTCAGGATCTGTTGCGGTCCGATTCGACTATACTCTCGACAGTGTGCCGAATGGGGACTATGTAATACTTGAAACTGATATCATAGGCTATTCCGTGAGCATGACCCTGAACGGAAAAAAGCTCGGTGCGATGTCGGCGTCTCCAAAGAGACTTTGTGTAAAGGCTGAAGAATTTCCGAAAAGCGGCAATATAGTGCTTACCGTTGAGAACACGGAAGCCTGTGAGATAGTCGCAAAAATTGATGAGCTGCTGCGTGATTTCGGTGCTGAAATGCGGCTCTATCACGACAAAAATATTGCTTTTGAGAAAGATTACATTGCTCGCCTGCCTAAACTTGACACAGATAAAATCAAGCTGTATATCGGTTAAATAGGCGTCGGTACATGAAATACAAGAGTTTACACACTTGAAACCGTAGAGTAAAATCTCCCGTTTTCTTGATTCTGAAAACACAGCGGCTCCCATTATGGTCAATACGTGTAAAAATATCACTTTTTTCAAAAAATATGTCTTGCATTATCGGAGCAGATAATGTATAATAACCGTATGAAAACATACCCCAATAAACGGAGGTAAAAGATATGAACAACATTTGCGGTGTACACCATGTTGCACTTCACACATCTGATCTTGAAAAATCCATAAAATTCTACACGGAGGGTCTCGGCTTCAAGCTTGAACGCACCTGGCGAAACGGCGACAATACAAAGACTCTCGCAATGGTTGACATCGGCGGAGGAAACAAGCTTGAACTCTTCTCCGACTGCACCGGAAAGACTACCTACCCTACAGACGCAGGAACGTTCGTACATCTCGCTTTCAGAGTAGCGGACACCAAGGCGGCGTTTGAAAGAGCACTCAAGTACGGTGCTGTCGAACACATTCTTCCCAAGGAGATGACCATGCCCTCTGATCCGCCCTACCCTGTTGCACTCTCGTTTGTAAAAGGTCCGGACGGCGAGCTTCTCGAATTTTTCCAAGAGAAATAATAAGGACAGGTAACTTTTATGTCAAAAACTTTGGTTCTTGCCGAGAAACCGTCGGTCGCACGTGAGCTTGCAAGGGTTCTCGGATGCAGGAGAAACGGAAACGGCTGTATTGAGGGCGACAGATACATAGTGACATGGGCTTTGGGACATCTCGTCACGCTTGCCGACCCCGAAGAATATTCGGACACATACAAAAAGTGGTCGCTTGAGACACTCCCGATGCTTCCCGAAAAAATGAAGCTCAAGGTCATTCCCGAGACCTCGAAGCAGTATGCTACGGTAAAGAGCTTGCTTTTGTCAAAAGATGTAGACAACGTCATAATAGCAACCGACGCAGGGCGTGAAGGCGAGCTTGTTGCAAGGTGGATAATAGAAAAGGCAGGCTGCAAAAAGCCGCTTAAACGTCTTTGGATATCCTCGCAAACAGACAGAGCGATAAAAGACGGTTTTGCGCATCTTCGTGACGGCAAGGATTACGTACCGTTGTGCAACGCCGCAAAGGCACGTGCCGAGGCTGACTGGCTTGTCGGTCTCAATGTAACACGAGCTTTGACGTGTAAGAATAATGCGCAGTTATCGGCCGGCAGAGTACAGACGCCGACTCTTGCCATAATTGCGGCACGTGAAGAAGAAATTCGCAAATTCAAGTCCCGAGATTACTACAGCATTTACGCCAATCTCGGAAAATTCAATGCTCTGTACAAGTCAAAAGACGGTCAGAGTGCGGTTTACGACAAGGACGCTGCCGAAAAAATCGCCGCTTCCGTCAAGGGTCAAACCTTCACGGTTAAGTCCGCTGTAAAGACCGACAAGCGAAAGCCAGTTCCGATGCTCTACGACCTCACCGAGCTTCAGCGTGACGCAAACAAGATATACAAGATGTCTCCGAAAGAAACGCTCTCGTGTATGCAGAGGCTTTACGAAACGCATAAGGCACTTACCTACCCGAGAACCGATTCGAGGTACATAACAGACGACATTGTCCCGACTTTGGGCGAGCGTTTGAGAGCTGTTGCGTTCGGCAGTTTTGCGGCAACGGCCGCTGACATATCACGAACAAGGAAAACTATAAACAAGGCGTGCGTTAACAATGCGAAGGTATCGGATCACCACGCAATTATTCCGACCGAGGAACGACCCGACCTCAACGCTTTTTCCAATGAGGAAAAGAAGATATATC
>CAKSCN010000238.1 GCA_934444485.1 uncultured Eubacteriales bacterium
CGGTTTTGCTTGCAAAATTGCGAACGTCCGGGGGATGTTCGGAAAGCCCGAGTGCGTGCCGCAAGCGGTAGCGAAGCTGCAAAACGAAGCATCTCTCCCAAGCTGTCGTAAAAGTGACTTTGCATGGATAAGTGCTGAGTCGTTTCCTATAATGATGAATTGAACAAAAAGGAGTGTTTTTTGTGTCAGGTAAAGGAAAAGCAAAGCTATACGATATGCACATACACACGCACGGCGACACTGTTTGCTCCGAACAGCTTCTGGATAGTATGAGTAAAGCGGGGATATACGGAGGCTGTATTTTCTCCGACGCACCGCTTCTTGACTTGGATGACGGCTCGTTGTTTTGCGAAGGAAGACCGTTTGAGGAAAGGCTTAATACGGTTTTGAAGTGGACAAATGGTCGTGAGGATAGGCTTTTCCCCGTTTTGTGGATTCATCCCGATGAGGAGAATATAATTGAGAAAATCCATATTGCCGCAGAATCCGGAATTTGCGCATTTAAAATTATATGCAATAATTTTTATGTATACGAAGAAAAGTCGATAAATCTTTTGCGCGAAATTGCAAAACTGAACAAGCCTGTGATTTTTCATTCCGGCATTTTATGGGACGGAGGCGTTTCCTCCAAGTACAACAGACCGTTGAATTGGGAGGCGCTTTTGGATATTGAGGGGTTGAAATTCTCCATGGGTCATTGTTCGTGGCCTTGGATTGACGAATGTATCGCTCTCTACGGAAAATTCCTTAATTCTCTGACTCAAAAAAACACAGCCGAAATGTTCTTTGACATAACTCCCGGTACGCCGGAGATTTATCGGGAGGAGCTTTTTACAAAGCTTTACACAGTCGGATATGATGTCGGAAACAATGTTATGTTCGGTACTGATTGCACCGGAAACAGCTACAAGCATGAATGGGCTGAAAAGTGGCTCGAAATTGACAGAAAAATACTGTTTAATCTCGGTATCAGCAGAGAGAACTACGAAAAAATATACTCCGATAACCTTCTCAGGTTCTTAGATAAGACAGAAATCGAAATCAGTCGTGTTTCTCCCGTCCCGGACGATTCAAATTCATGGTATTTCGGAAACAAACAAACCGAAGATGTGATATCAAAGTGGTATGATAAGCTGGGCTTTGAAGACTGCTTCCGAGATGAATTTGAAAAATGCCTGAAAAGCACTCCGATATCCGACGCAATTTCGTTGGGAACATATGATTTGGAATCAGAGAATGGAAAGAAGAATCTACTTTCGTTTTTGTTTATGTGTGAGGAGCTGAGCAGAAAATATAGGGAAAGAGGAATAGGCGAGGATATATTGACAGATACCCTCGGCGATATCGTCCGTTGGTGCGGCGTATGGAGCGAAATCAAGGGAGAACTGTATTTGGGAGAGCTCAAATGGCTTTCAAACCACCTCGGATTTAAGCTCTTTAAGCTTGGCAGATTGCAGTTTTGCATGGGAAAGACCGAAAACGACATTGATAAGCTTGGAATTAAAAGAGGGGACAATGTTATAGAGATACATATTCCGTCCGGCGAACCTCTGGATACTAACGAGTGTAAAGAATCAATCGAAGAGGCAAGGAAGTTTTTCGAAAAATATTTCCCGAAATTTAAATATGAATATTTTTCCTGTCATTCGTGGCTTTTGGACGAGACTTTGAAACGGTTTTTGCCTGATGACAGCAATATAATTAAATTCGGCAATATGTTTGAGAAATGTACATCGGACAAATCGGAGGATATTTTTAAATATGTTTTCGGATGGAATGTGAGAAGATATTGTCTTAAAAATTGTCAGTGCAGCTCGTCATTTGCGAAAAGGGTAAAGGAGTATGCGCTCAGCGGCGGAGAATTTTTCACAACGCTCGGCTTTATAAAGAAGTGAAATTGAAAATAGTATAGTCGTGCTTTGAAACACAGGCGGCAATGAAGCTTTTATCTTTGTTGCCGCTTCGATTTTTTGCATTTTTTCATTTTTATTGACATAAGGTCAGAAGCGTAGTTCGGTCAAAAAATGCCGATGATAAATACACTTAAGCTATTGAAGGAGAAAACCGAAGCGTGAAAAGAAAAAGCCGCACACGAGACGATATTTCTATGTAAAACCGGTGGAGTGATACAGCCGTGCTACGCACGTCTTGCGTACTCGGCATAAATGCCTCGTACCAAAATGCTAAAGAACAATTTATCTCGGCGGTACGCACAGCAATGGAAGAAATGCGAAACGCAGTGAGCATTTTCTTCGGGAGCAAGCTTTGCTTGCTCTGACCCCTTGGGGTTCAAATCCCTGCCAAATAA
>CAKSCN010000239.1 GCA_934444485.1 uncultured Eubacteriales bacterium
GCGTTGCCGGCATTGTTTTTGCGGCGGTTATGATGCAGATTGCCGATAAGGTGATGAAGCTCACCGGCTTTCTTGACGAAACCTCGATGTACCTTTCGTTTATCGACATGAACGGTCCTGTTGACCTCAAGAGCATTGTCTTTGCGTCGGTTACAATCGGATGCGTAGGTGCGGTTATGGACGTTGCGGTCGATATATCCGCAGCACTTCACGAAATTGCAATGAAGCTCAAAAAGCCGTCCTTTTCCGGGCTTATCGAGTCGGGCTTCAATATAGGTCACGATATAATGGGTACAATGTCGAATACGCTTATTCTTGCGCACATAGGAAGCAGTATCAGCTTCGTTCTCCTTGTAATTTACAACAGCAGCGACTCAATGCTCTTCCTTTTCAACCGTGAAATTATAGTCGCCGAAGGGCTGAAAATTCTCATAGGAAGCCTTGGAATACTTATGACAATACCGCTCTCCACCCTCATTTGCGCATTCCTCTATACACGCCGCAGCTTCATCGAACACAGAAACGTCACAGAGTTTGAGGACGAAAACGACGAGAGTACGGCGGAGCTTTCCGAGATTGCCGCATCAATGCACGGGGACAGCGCAAAATGAAAAATAACGGAAGTACACCGCACGGCGGCAAAGAGCTTGCGTTTCGTGTCATTGCGCATATCCGCTCGCCGTTCAAAACGAAATTCGGCATACCGAGACAGAGCGGTTACTGCGACGGCGTGAAGTCGTATGTGGAGTTTGAACCGGAGTTTGCAAATCCCGACGCACTCCGAGGAATAAAAGATTTTTCGCACCTCTGGCTTTTGTGGTACTTTTCCGAAGCCGAAAACGGGGGAGAGTGGTCGCCGACGGTGCGCCCTCCGAAGCTTGGCGGAAATAAGAGAGTCGGTGTTTTCGCAACACGCTCGCCTTTCAGACCGAATCCAATCGGACTTTCTTCGGTGAAGCTCGTCGGAGTTGAAGAGAACGGCGGAAAACTGCGGCTTGCCGTGACCGGAGCTGATCTTATGGACGGTACGCCGATACTCGATATAAAGCCGTACCTCGCTTATACCGACTCACACCCTGAGGCAAGCGGAGGATATTCGGTGAATTTTGACGAGAGAAAATTAGAAGTACGCTTTGCCGAAAATGCCGATAAATTTGCTGTGTCTGATGAAATCGTCAACGGTATCACAGAAATTTTGGAGCAAGATCCGAGACCTGCATACCACGATGACCCGGACAGAGTATACGGCCTTGTGTACTCCGATACGGAGGTAAAGTTCACCGTTGATGACAAAAGCAAAAAACTTACTGTTTTGTCAATGGAAAAATGCAAATAGTTCGGTCGAAGTTCGTCAAATTATATACAATCAAAAAAGTTTACTGTTTGTATATATCTGCATAACATTCAGGTGTTATCATTGCTTCATTGAAAATTTAACAGCCCGTTGAAACTTT
Source organism: uncultured Eubacteriales bacterium (assembly GCA_934444485.1). Taxonomy (GTDB): domain Bacteria; phylum Bacillota; class Clostridia; order Oscillospirales; family CAG-382; genus CAKSUT01. The sequence goes on from CAKSCN010000239.1 coordinate 1,455, forward strand.
CGGAATCGTTTGTGAAACCGGAAGCGGAGGGGGTTCCGGAGAACCTCACGAAAGGTGAGTGCCGAAGGTGTAAGGAAACGGTTGTTTCCGATTCTCTCAGGCAAAAGGATGGAAACCGACATTGCGGATAAAGCTTGCCGCTTGTTATTTTGTATCTTTTTGATTGGGATGCACCTTTTCGGTGTGTCCCTTTTTTTTGGGCAAAAAGGAGTATCGCATGGACAAATTTATTGAGATCGTCACCAACATCAACAATGCGGTGAACAGCTTTGCATGGGGACCCATAATGCTTGCGCTTCTCGTAGGCACTGGTATCTACCTTACTATCAGAACAGGCTTTATCCAGGTGAGAAAATTCGGCTACATCATGAAGAACACCGTCGGCTCTCTTTTCAGAAAGTCCGACAAAGACCACGGCGCAAACCTCTCGCCCTTCCAGGCAGTTACTACAGCTCTTGCGGGAACGGTCGGCACGGGCAACATCGCCGGCGTAACGGGAGCCATCTTCGTAGGCGGTCCCGGTGCGGTTTTCTGGATGTGGGTTTCCGCATTTTTCGGTATGTGTACAAAGTACGCCGAAATCGCTCTTGCGGTTAAGTACAGAGAAAAGGACGCTGACGGACGTCACCACGGCGGTCCGATGTACTACATAACAAACGGCCTCGGAAAGAACTTCACATGGCTTGCCGTTATCTTCGCAATTCTCGGAACTCTTGCAAGCTTCGGTATCGGAAATATCGCACAGTCGAGCGAAATCACAGGTGCGGTACGCGGACTCTTCGGCCTTGAATCCAACAATACCGTTAACCTTATTATCGGTATCTGCC
>CAKSCN010000240.1 GCA_934444485.1 uncultured Eubacteriales bacterium
GTCTTCGCCTGTGCAAGCCCTTCCGTGTACATTTTGGAACCGACGTAACCGCCCGCAGTGGTGTTTGAATCATTCATTGCATAGTCATACAAACTCGTGTCGGGAACAATCACGGCATGATGCGCGGTGCAATATACGTCTCCCGTCTTGAAGTAATAATCGAAAGCGGCGATGCGCCAGTTGACACCGTTGATCGCCCAGTAGTCCCCGATGTACAGATCGGCGAAAGTACCGTTCGCAATAGCCGCCCATTGCGCTTCGGTCACGCTTGTGCCGAGATTTTTGCCGCGATAAATGGCATTGTGCGCTCCCGCATTGTCGAACAGCAGCGCCGACGTGATAAAATTCGAATCGTTTGTCAGATCGGAGGTTTTCGTCGGTATTTTCGTCTTGATTTTTTCAAGCAGCGCTTTTGTTTCTGATTTTGTTAAGAACAAAGTCATTTCAAATCACCGCCTTACGAGCCGAATACGGCATTCCAGATTTCGGTAACGTCGTCTGCGGTCATTTCCGTGAGGTCGGTTTTCTTCCAGTAGCCGCTCAAATCGACCGCCGTTGTGCCTATCTTTTCAAACGTGCTGCCGACGAAGATGAATTCCGCATAAATGTTGTCTGTTTCCGTCTGCGAGAGAGGGACAAGATATATCGTTCCGGCTTCTCCTTCAACGGTCGGGATTCCCGTGTCGGCGTTGTATTCGCCCGTACCGAGAATGCGGTAATTCATACCGGTAATGCCTGCGGCAACCTCGGCGACATAGTCCTTGAGAAGCTTCGGAGACACAATAGTGTTGGTGCTGTTCTCATTTCCGCCACTCATTCCTAGTGCAAATGAAGGAATTTTGTCTTTGTATTCAGACCATGTCCCATGGTTTTGATTCACAACCACAATGGCAAGGGGTGAGATAAACTCCCCCAAAGCCCAATATGTACCGCCGAAAAATGCCATTTTTCCTCCTGAACTGTCCTGAAGAGAACACAAAGGCAAATACAGCCCTCTTGAGTGCAGCAATATTCTTTTTCCTGCATTATGCGCAGTCAGGATATCGGCGGCATTTTCGAAGTTTAAGTTGTTATTTGAAGGATCAGAGTTAATATCCTCAAGAATAAAGATATTCTCTGTGTGGGTCAACGAATGTATATATGCCGCATCGTAATTCGCCTTGAGTTCATCTGTCAGATCGTTGTCCGACAGCACCTTGTAATTTACGCCGTCCGACTTTTTAACCTTCGGCATAAGACCGTCGATTTTGTTTTTGATGAGCTGTATAAGCTGTGTAATTCCGGTATTTCCGTTGTAGTTCCCCATTTTTATCAGTCCTCCTTAAAGACTTTGTTCCAGATTTTTATGATATCAAGCGTTGACATTTCGCCTGTAATACCATCAAGTGTTTCTTTGTTTCCGTGTGTATGACGGGCTGCGGTGTTTTCCGTGATGGCAGTTCTTGCTTCTTCTCCGATGTCGGCAGTAGGCAGCGTAAATCGGTACGTTACAGTATTTGTTTCGCTGTCGAAAATCATCTGTACGTCTGCCGGCTCTCCGACTTCGCCTGTCACGGCTTCGGCATTGAATGCCCGTGTAACGATTGAATTTGCCTGTGATATCAGCTTCGTCAGCGCGTTATACTCATTGCCGCTCACCACCTTGTCTTCCGTATCGCCGCCGTACACGGCTTTTTCCACCCGCAGAAAGAACCTGTGCGATGTGAGCAGCGCATTGTCCGCGCCGTATATACGCACCTCCGACGGCATTACGCCGCACGCTGCCGTTGTCTGCGCGGTGAACGCATAAACGACAGTGTTATCTTCTACCGTGCAGTTGTTGAGTATGACATAACTCTTTTTATCGGTAAAATACTGCCAGTCTTTGAAAACCGTAAACCCGCCGTTCTTTTTTGCACCGTGATAAAACACCTTCGGAGTGCCGTCTGCGTTCAGAAGCTCCGGCGCAATAGTTTCCGGATGATTCTGCCAATCCCCGAACCAACGCTTAAATTGCAGTGATTGCGTAACATCCGAAATTTTCCTATTGACTTTTTCATCGAAACTGCGTACAATAGGATTAGAAGCTATCGCTTTTTGAATTCGTACGGGGAATTGGACCCCGGCGGGTATCAATGCGTCGGCTTCTTTTTTTGCGTAATATATACCGACATCGCCGCTGTTTTCTAAGGCTATTGCCTCGGAAACAAGTCCGCTTACTTTTTTTTCATACACAGATGAAAGTACATTAACATCCATTTGCTGCCCGTCAACGGTACGTTCAGCCG
>CAKSCN010000241.1 GCA_934444485.1 uncultured Eubacteriales bacterium
AACCGTGTGTGCGGTTCATACGGAACGGAGCATATATGCTCGTCAAGCCCGTTCCCTACGATATACCATGGAGAGAATACTTATCCGACAGCCCCTCAGTCCGACGACTGCGTAACGACTTCGTCGTGACAGCTCCAGAGGTTGCTCTGCAACCGGTTACACAGGGGATGTCTCCAAAGTTGGCAAAGCCAACTCCTGCTTCGCTACCTCCATTACTACACCATAGAGAGAATGCGAACCTCGAGCTTTGCACTTTCCAAAAAGCCCCATCTTTCCGTAATTTGTCGTCGAACGAAGTGAGGTACAAATTTCGGGAACGGGAGAAGGTAAAAAGTTTAGTCCCAACAAAATCTGATTCAACATAAATCTAAGTCGGTCACTTGAATATATGGTGACCGACTTCGGTATTTCCTCGGATAAGCACCGCCCAAAGCTCCCCTTCGACCGAGACCTCGTCGAGGTTGAACGGTACTTTCTCCGATATTATAATCTTTTCCCTGCAAAGCGCCAGCTTTGCTTTTTTGAAGTCTTTTGGTTCTTTTCTTCAGAAAAGAACACCCCCGTAAACTCCCGTAAGCCCCCGTAATTTTCAATCGTCAATTAAAAAAAGCGGGCGCCGAAGCAACCCGCCTTAAAAGACACGCTATGCGATTAGATCTCGGGGATCTCGATCTTGATTTCGTGACCGAGGTCGGACGAGGTAGCGATACCGGAGAGGATCGCCTGGTTGTAGAGGATCTGGCTCGACGGAACGGGAGAAGGTGTGCCGTTCATGGAAGCGTCGAGGAACGAACGGATCTTCATGTCGAAGAGCGATACGCCGTCGGGGTTCTTGAGGATCGGCACTACTGTCTCTGTAGGCTCGCCTGCGATGTCGTGGTAAATCTTCATCGCGCCGCCGACAGAACCGTTCCAGCAGTCTGTGGAGGGGATTCTGAGAGAGCCCTTTGTACCCATGATGATGGTGTCACCGGGAGTGTCGAGGTGCATATCCCATGCTATTCTGAAGTCGAGAGTAACGTCGCCTTCGAGTCTGATGTAGCCGGCTGCAAAGTCGTCAACGCCGAAGATTTCAGCGTATTCCGGATGACCTCTCTTTACGAATGTCTCGGGGTTCTTTCCGAAGTAATCGGTCTTGATACCCGTTACCGTAAGGGGCTTCGGATAGCCGATTGCGTTGAGAACCATGTCGAGAGAGTAGCATCCGATGTCTGCGAGTGCACCGAGACCTGCGGTATCGTCCTGAATGAACGATGTGCCGAAAGGAGTCGGAATACCGTGACGACGGCCGCCGCCTGTCTGGATGTAGTAGATCTTGCCGAGAACGCCGGATTCAACGATTCTCTTGATCATCTTCATGTTAGCGTCAAATCTGGGCTGGAAGCCGATGGAGAGGCACTTGCCGCTTGCCTTCTCAGCCTTGCAGATTGCGATTGCTTCGTCGAGAGTTACGCACATAGGCTTCTCAAGGAGGACGTTAAGACCTGCGTTGAGGGAGTCTATCGTACAAACAGCGTGTGTTCTGTTGTAGGTGCAGACGGAAACACAGTCGAGTTCGCCCTTCATAGCTTCGAGCATCTCTGTGTGCGCACCGAAAATCTTTGCGTTTTCAAAGCCGTGCTTCTTTGCGAAAGCCTCAGCCTTTCCGGGAATGAGGTCTGCGAGAGCAACAACCTCAACATCGGGCTGCTTCTTGTAGCTGCCTGCGTGAGCGTCAGCTATCCAACCCGTACCGATGATACCGACTCTGATTTTCTTGCCGGTACCGACCTTCTTCTCTTCAACACTGCCAAGCTTGTAGGCGTCGAGAATATCTGCCATTGTAGTTTACCTCCGTTATGTAAAATTGCGATATGCAAAGTGATTTTTTCACATCTTCACACAGGTTCATTCTACACGACGGACGTTTCCGTGAAAAGGATATTTTGTAAATTTTTATACATATTTTCACTTTCTCTCTTGCATATTACACAAAACGGAATTGTTGGCGAAAGCAAAGCTTTCGAGTGAAGTTCGACCTTCGGTCGAGTGAAGTGCAAGCAAGCTTGCGAGAAGTGACGGCTTCGCCGTCGTGATGTGTTGCTTCGCAACGTTGGGGTGGAAAAGCTCCTGAAGTCGCTTTTCAAGAATTGAGAATTGAGAGTGGAGAATGGAGAATTGGGGTTGAAAAGCAAGGCTTTTCAAAAATTGAAAATTGAGAATGGAAAATGGAGAATTGATGTCGAAAAACGCTGAAGCGTTTTTCTTCATTA
>CAKSCN010000242.1 GCA_934444485.1 uncultured Eubacteriales bacterium
CCCTTGATGAACATTGCGTTTCTGTAGACGCCCTCGACAAGCATCCCCAGCCTTTTCATGACACGCAGCGAGGCGTCGTTGCCCTCGAGCATTTTTGCGATGACCCTGTCTGCGCCGAGTATCTCGAACGAAAACGCCGCCACAAAAGACGCCGCCTCCGTTGCGTAGCCGTTCCCCCATGTATCTCTTGCGAGAACGTAGCCTATCTCGACGGTATTGGTGTTGTCCTCAACCGAAGTAAAGCCGCACGTGCCTATCATTCTGCCGGTCGATTTCAGCACAAGTCCGAAGTCTCGGAACACTCCAGTGCCGTACTTTTTGCCGAGAAGCTTTATGTAATTCTCAGTCTCTCTTCTCGAAAGGTGCGGCGACCACGTGAGATATCTCGAAACATTCGGGTCGGAGGAGTACATGAACATATCCTCCGTGTATTCTTCGGTAATTTTGGTGAGAATCAGCCGCTCCGTCTCGAAGGTCGGTACGTTGCAGAACATATCGGTGAGGCGTTCCTCAAGTTTTTTCGGCTTTTTCTTAAAAAGAAACTGCATAGTTATGTCCTCTCGTATGCTTTGGGAGGGGATTGAAAACACCTCGCCGCAAAGCAAGCTGTCTTTTCCCGGGGAGACTAAAGGCTCCGCCGTAAAGCGAAGCCTTTTAATATGTCAGATTATGTCAACGACAACACGCTTATCCTCACGCATGGCGGCAACCTTCATAACGGTGCGTATAGCCTTGGCAATACGTCCCTGCTTGCCGATTACTTTGCCCATATCGCTCTCGTTTACCGAAAGCTCGAGGTAAACAGTGCCGTTTTCTTCTCTTTCGCTGACTACAACGTCATCGGGATTTTCAACGATCGCTTTTGCGATGTTCGCAAGTATGTCCTTCATAATGACCATGCCTTTCTATGCCTTTGTGCGTCGAATCGGTACGGGAATTAAAGAGCGCCGTTCTTCTTGAGAAGAGCCTTAACGGTTTCGGTGGGCTGTGCGCCGTTGGCGATCCACTGCTTTGCCTTTTCGTTGTCAATGTTGATTACGGCCGGCTCTGTGAGGGGGTTATAGTAACCGATTTCCTCGATGAAACGTCCGTCTCTGGGATAACGGGAATCCGCTACAACCACTCTGTAAAAAGGAGCCTTCTTTGCGCCCATTCTTCTGAGTCTGATCTTTACTGCCATTGTTTTTTCCTCCAAAAAATGTTTTGATTTTGAATTTTATTATAAATGCCGCATTGTTTCGGCTTTTATACGTTTAATTAAAATGTACCGTCTGCTTCGGCTTACTTTTTCTTCTTTTTCTTCTTGCCGTTCTTGCCGCCTATCTTTGGCAAAAGCTTCTTTCCGAACATTTTACCGCCGAGACCGCCGCCGGCAAGCTGCTTCATCATCTTGTTCGTCGTTTCGTACTGCTTTAAGAGCTTGTTTACGTCCTCGACGTTCATACCCGAACCCTGTGCGATACGCTTCTTTCTCGAGGCGTTTATGACCTCCGGGTGGTTTCTCTCCTCCTCGGTCATCGAGAGGATTATCGCCTCCATACGGTCAAGCTGTTTTTCGTCAACCTTGACATCCTTCATCGCCGCCGCATTCACTCCCGGTATCATGCCCACAAGCTGGTCTATCGAGCCCATGTTGCGTATCTGAGAGAACTGCTCAAGATAATCCGTGAGTGTAAACGACTGCTCTCTGAACTTCTTTTCAAGCTCTGCGGCTTTCTTTTCGTCGAACGCTTTCTCTGCCTTTTCGATAAGCGAAAGCACGTCTCCCATGCCGAGTATTCGGGACGCCATTCTGTCGGGGTAAAACGGCTCTATCGCATCGAGCTTTTCGCCGACGCCTATAAACTTGATCGGTTTTCCCGTGACCTGACGGACGGAAAGCGCCGCACCGCCTCGGGTGTCGCCGTCGAGCTTCGTGAGGATTACGCCCGTTATGTCGAGCTGTTCGTTGAAGCTTGCCGCCGCATTCACTGCGTCCTGACCGGTCATTGCGTCAACGACGAAGAGAACCTCTGTCGGGTGAACCTCCGCCTCCATGCGCTTAAGCTCATCCATAAGCTTTTCATCGACGTGCAGACGACCTGCGGTATCGATAAAGAGCATATCGTTTCCGTGACGTACTGCGTGCGCAAGAGCTTCCTTTGCGATCTTTACGGCGTCGGTGCAGCCCTCAATAGTGAACACCGGAACGCCCGCCGCTTCGCCGACCACCTGCAGCTGCTTTATCGCCGCCGGTCTGTAT
>CAKSCN010000243.1 GCA_934444485.1 uncultured Eubacteriales bacterium
AGAGCGGCGACTCCGGTCTTCTCGACGAAGGTCTTTGCCTCGGCGACGTTTGTAAATTCGTCCATGGAGGTGTCGTTAACCGTGCCGACGTGACCGAGTTCGCCCTCAACGGGTACTCCCAAATATCCGCAGGTATCGACTACCTTCTTTGTCATTGCGATATTGTCCTCGAAATCGAGCGCCGAGGCGTCTATCATGATACCGGTGCAGCCGTAACGCAAAGCTCTTGTCACTTCAAGCTCACCTGCGCCGTGGTCGAGGTGGAAGCAGACGGGAACGGAAGCGGCTTCCGCCGCCTTGAGGATAATCGGCGCGAGATAGAAAGCGCTTCCCTCTTTGAAAAGACGGCTGTAGGACTGGAGTATAACGGGAGCTTTCGCCTCTTCGGCAGCCTCTATCGCACCCATTACGGTTTCCATATTGTAAACATTGAATGCCGGGACAGCAAAGCCGCCCTTTTCGGCAATATCAAGTATTTCCTTAAGATTCACGAGCATTTTAACGCATTTCCTTTCTTCAGAATCAATCAGAGTGCAAGCTCCGCAATTGCGATAACCTCAACGCCCTCGAGAGCGTTTTCGGAAAGAAGCTTATACTCATCGGGGGTTGCGGTGACGATAACTTTTGCGCCCATGTCGGTGGCGTTTACGATTCTGTTCTTTGCAACAAGCTTCATTACGTCGGGGATATACTCATTCATGATGAGACTGCCGCCGAGCATTGTCTGCTTGCGGTTGAGAAGCATTTCGGTGATATCGGCATATGCGCCTATAAACTCTCTTGCCGGCTCTGTTTCCTCAAGCTCTCTTGCGAGCATTGCGGGATCCTGATATGTAACGGTCTTACCGCTCTTTGCGGCGGCAAGCTTTCCGTCCTTTACGAGAGAAGCAAGTTCTGCGGTGAGAGTTACGAGCTTACACTTAAGTTCGACGCCCCATTCCTTATACTCTCTTGCGAAAAGCTTCATGTCGTTCGGGGAGAGGACTATGACGGTCTTATACTTATTGAGTACGGCAGCCGCATTTTCGGTTGCGGTCTTGGTTTCGTCAACGTCGGAGACGAGAGTGTCGAGTCCGAGTCCGCTGTCGGGTTCGTCCGCACCGGAAAGCACGGTGAACGATACGCCTGCCTTTTTGAGTGCCTTTATTGCGGAGGCTGCGAACTTCGGTGCAAGATATCTTGCCTCGGCGCCGATGTAGAGAAGTGTGTCGGCGTTCTTGTCAAGCTCCTTCGATTCGTCGTCTATGCAGCGGCAGTACTCGGTCTTGCCGTAGATATTGCCGGTTTTATCAAAATTATCGATGAGCTTCGTTACGTATTCGGGAGTGATTCCATCGAGAGCGGCCTCACGGCGAACCTCTTTTGTAAACTTTACGGGATCCCAGCCGGTGGCGCAGTCGTTGGTGCAGGCTTCGCACAAAGCGCACTCATACACGTCGTCGATACAGTCCGAGAGCTTCGCCGCTCCTCTTTCGACGAGTGAAAGCGCAAGCGCTCTCGCACGGGAGGTATCTCTCTCCTGACCGGTTGCGTTGCCTATGGGGCAGATATGACGGCACATCCAGCAAAAGCGGCAGCTGTCTATTATTTCTTTACTCTTCTGTGAAATAAGCATAATATTTTTTCCTTTCGTGAAGTTAAAGTATCAGCGGCACGCTGTCCGTCAGATTCCGAGCTTGAAGGGGTTCATGATACCGTTGGGGTCAAGCTCTCTCTTGATTCCCTCGAACACCTGCATTGCAGGGCCGTACTGCTCTTTCATGAGTCTGCCGAGCTTTATTCCGACACCGTGGTGGTCGTTTACGACGCCGCCGTTTGCAATTGCCGTTCTTACGCCGCAGGTCCAGATTGCGTTGTGGAGTCTGAGCGCCTCGTGGGGGTCCTTGGGAGGATTATCGACTATGAAGCGGTCGTAAACCATTGCGCCCCACTCGTACCAATGCGAGAAGTGTGCGATAAAGCGAGCCATGGGGAAGTTTGTCTCAATAGCTTCTTTCATTGCCCAGTATATCTTTTCAATCTTATCGTAGGGAGCTATTGTGTCCATCGTTCCGAACATCTGCGGAAGATCCATCATATGACCGGGATAGAAGAATGTAATCTTCTCGTTCCACCACTTTTCGCCGTACTCACTGCCGAGATCCTCAGCACCGTACTTTTTGAAGGTCTCA
>CAKSCN010000244.1 GCA_934444485.1 uncultured Eubacteriales bacterium
ACACATTCCAGTCGAATGAACAGCTTCTGCTCAATCTGCCCGGCCCATCCCGCTGCCATGCAGACCATCAGGAAGACGAAGACCAACTTCTTCAACGTCATGAACGTTGATTTATTCATGGAGATTCCAATTTCATTTGGCGGCAAACCCAGATGTCGCTAGGAATTGGCCGTATACACATATTCAACCTGCCCATGTCCATCAACATACACATAAAACCGCAGCGCACTTCGGTTTGTATAGACCAGGACCTTGTGGGAAATGGGGCGGGACGGCAACTTCCAGCCCCGGGGGGGCATCTTGTCCCCCTTGAAATAGACGATCTCAGGATCCCTGCCGAAGAACTCCAGCACTTCAGTCTCATGCTCACATCGAGTCAGACACAGCAATGCGCGGTAGTCGGGCCTCACATAGTCGAGATACAACATCGTTGAGGCCATACAATAAAAACCAAGTATCGCAATCACCACGTAGGCAAGCACATGCGGATTTCCCGCATACGGTTTCACGTCTGGAAGTTTCACGTCTGGAACAGTTCTCACCTGTCATATCTCCTTCTTGTATGGTTAACACGGAGCGCGCGGGGACACGGAGAAAGGTTTTGAGGCTGGCCTGCGCGCGGCTTCATCCAACATCCCGTCCTCTGATGGCCCAACAGGTGATGGACCGAAAGATGTTCGTAATTCCCCTCCAGTCTTTCATTTCACCATTCTCCCAACTTCCTTCAACCCTCATGTTTTCTCTCCTTTTGCGTTGTACGGCTCTTACGTTTCCAATGGTTTCGCAGAACCCTGTACACCAGAAACAGGACGACAACCACGCCGACCGAAATCGAAGCACTAATCAACAACGCCTCCCTGGGGTCATAGTTTGGCTCGAATTCCATGACCAAGGCGACATCTGTATCAATGGGTTGCTCACGAGTCCCATTGTTTAGGGGGACAACGGATACTCCGAACTTATTCACCTCATTCTCCTCCTATCACTGGCACCCTGACGTTTTAGAACCTGAAACTGTCCAATTGTAGACATCTATTTGCCTTTTAGTTATTCGTTCCGCGCATGAATACTGAATCTCTTGAGTACAAGTTCGGTCTTTGCAAAAACATTCGATAAGATCCATATCATTAAAAAACGGCTGTGCCATGCATGGCCAATTATGAGTTGATGAAAAAGAAGTCCCAAGAGTAGCCGCTCCACAAACGTTACCATTTAATTTAGGACCAACTTCACTTCCATCCGATGGGGGGGTACATGTGAAACACGCATCCAACACTCAAATTTCCATCCCTTTGACCCACGATGGCGAGATAAAGCCATCCGTGTAGGCGTCTTCATTGTAGATTGCATCGATTTTCCCGTCTTTTACGATCAACACTAGGGACCGGGCGCTTTCGTACGGTCGCAGGAACATCCTGCCGTCCTTCAATCCATACTTCCGCACTTCCAGGTTGCCGATCCTCCTCGTGCCGATCAGATATCTGTCAAGATCCCCAAGGCTATCGACCCTGTCGCCAATGGGAAGGCGAAAGCCGGACAGTTCGCGCTCTGCGGCTGCATGTATTCTCCGGTACTTAAGCGTACGGGGATACTCCAGGATTGCGAGCGGCATGATGACAAGCGTCAACACCGGGTCTCCCCGAAGGGTGACGCCGCTGCGCTCTTCGCATTCCCCGACCCTTCGCCAGAAATCGTCCATTGGAAGATCCGGGGCGGCAATGATCCGGTCAACGTACGTGTAGTCCGTGGGCGGCCATGGTACATTCCCGTACGAAAGGGGCCGTCTCTTCCCCGCCACGACATGCCACTTGGTCGGGACTTCCGCAAACCTGGCAGTCCGTTTATAGTCAACAAGTTTCTGCATCTTCCTGTCCCGGAACAAAACGCCATACCTCAATCCAATGGGATTCCACCCCGTGTCGATCAACGCGGAACAGAGCGTCCATTCCGAGCCGCTCCGCCGGACGGTAAACAGGTGGCGAAGACCCTCGCCAAGCTTTCTCCTTGCGACATCCAGTTCCATTCCCCTTTCGAGTTTGGCGACTTTCCTCGCCCGGATATGATACGGTTCAACGCTTAGGCACCCGGCCGTCATCGTCAAGCCGATGAAGGCGGAAGCGAGGATACGCATGAAATGGAGCGTCATCTT
>CAKSCN010000245.1 GCA_934444485.1 uncultured Eubacteriales bacterium
GGTATTTGGAGTCGCTTGTGAGCGTCACCTCGCACGGTTCGTTCAGTGCGCGAAGTCCCATTATCGCCGCAGACAGCTCCATGCGGTTGTTGGTTGTGGGGTTTTCGCCGCCCGACATTTCCTTCTCGATGCCCTTATACTCGAGAATCGCTCCCCACCCTCCCGGACCGGGGTTTCCTCGGCACGCTCCGTCGGTATACAAGTTCACCTTTTTCACTTCTCACTGCCTCCGTCCGTTTCGTCAGAGCCGTCGGTACTTTCATCGCCTGCGGCGGAATCGGAGACATCGAAAGACACATTGGGGTCTGTATGCCTTGTGTACTCCGCCTTGCCGAGCATGAGAGTGTCGCCGTCAATCGAAATATCAAAGGTTATGCCGTATTCCTCACCCTCTTCGGTGTAGAGGTTTATTTTTTTGCCGTCAAGCTTATAATACGATACAGAGTCCTCGGGACTCTCGAAATTGTGAAGCACTTTTCCGTCCTCGGTAAACTCGAGTATATCCACCGACGACTCCCAGTAACCATCGCAGAGCTTCTGTTTCAGATTTGCGGAGCCGCAAGCCGCAAGACACAGCACCGCGGATATTACCGCCGCCGCTCCAAGTATTCTTTTCATATACAAATCATTCCTTTAAAAAGATACACATATGATACCACAAAACGAGTGTGATTTCAAGTCACGTTCCGCACCTTGCCGCAATTTTACATTTGGCAAACAGAATATTAATATCTCTCCCGCCTGTCGGTCTGACCGAGAAGATAGTCAATGCTCGTGTTGTAGAATTTTGACAGACGTATCAAAACGTCGGTCGGAATATCGTTCTCACCCGTCTCATATTTTGAATAGCCCGTCTGCGACATTCCGAGCATTCTTGCCACCTGCGTCTGCGTCAAATCGCTGTCCTCTCTCAAATCCCTTATCCTTTTATACAAATACTATCACCTTTTGCCTTTCAACAAAATATTCACACAAAATTATATAATATTTTGTCCAAAGGTGTTGACTTTTAACCTGTTTTAGGTTAAAATGAAGCTAACATACTGTGATTGCAGTACAGAGGCGTATTATTCTGCGTTGAAAGGAGAACAGCGGTATATGTTGTCAGGGGTCGCAACAAAAAAGGTTTATCGGATAAGAATGCGTTCGGTCAGAAGAAAGCAGTCGTCTTTGCGCACACCGCACTCTTTCGGACGGCTCTGGGTATCACGCCCGAAATTGGAAAGCACCGGCAAACAAGGTATAACACTCTGAGATTAAGTGCGCCGCACTTGCCCCCGGTATTCCGGACGGAACATATTATCATCAGAAGCTCTCACAAGCCTTTAAGGAATGTGGGAGTTTTTCTTGTCCCGTGAAGGCTTTCGCAAACCAAAAGCTCCCACACACCTTGCGGCACATGGGAGCTCCCTTTACTTATTGTCTGTCGGCTTTGTAGGATTAGTTGTAAAGATCAGAGAGCTTTACGAGTCTGTCGTACTTAGCCTTTGCTGTCTCAGCAGCCTTCTCGAAGAGTACGTTTGCTCTTTCGGGGAAGGACTGTGCAAGACGAGCGTAACGTGTTTCGGACTTGATGAAGTCGATGTAGCTTGCTGTCGGCTCCTTGCTGTCGATGGTGAGAGGATTCTTGCCCTCAGCTTTGAGCAGAGGATTGTATCTGAACATCTGCCAGTAACCTGCCTCAACGGCTCTCTTCATTTCAGACTGGCAGTTGGTCATACCACCCTTTACACCGTGCATTTCGCAAGGTGCGTAGCCGATGATGATGGAAGGACCGTGGTAAGCCTCAGCCTCCTGCATAGCCTTGATCGTCTGGTTCATGTCAGCGCCCATAGCGATCTGTGCAACGTATACGTAACCGTAGGTCATAGCGATCTGAGCGAGATCCTTCTTGCCGATTGCCTTACCTGCTGCTGCAAACTGTGCAACCTGACCGATGTTGGAAGCCTTGGAAGCCTGTCCGCCGGTGTTGGAGTAAACCTCGGTATCGAATACCATGATGTTTACATCCTCGCCGGAAGCGATAACGTGGTCGAGACCGCCGAAGCCGATATCGTATGCCCAACCGTCGCCGCCGAAGATCCAAACGGACTTCTT
>CAKSCN010000246.1 GCA_934444485.1 uncultured Eubacteriales bacterium
GTTTACAGGACTCCCGTGTTACCACGAGACTCGGTGAGCTCTTACCTCGCCTTTCCACCCTTACCGCATTTCTGCGGCGGTATATCTCTGTTGCACTCTCCCGGAGGTTACCCTCGGCTGACGTTATCAGTTATCCCGCTCTGTGAAGCCCGGACTTTCCTCACCTCGGTCCTTTCGGAGTCCTCGGCGCGACCGTCTGTGTCGGTACTCTCGTATTCTACCAGATTATATCGGATATCTTTTGACGGTTTGCTGAAATTTCGGTAAATTTTGTTTGCCGTCTTTCCTCGTTCGGCAATGACATAGCGGAATATTCATAATTTGCAGTCAAAAAACGCAGAATTAACAAATCGGTAACTGAAAATCAGTTGCAAAGACACTTTGTTTGCGTATAATAATATGTGTGAACGGGGGCGGATAGATTGAGTAAAAAGGAGAAGCTTATTGCAAGGCTTAAATCAAGACCGAATGACTTTACATTTGAAGAGGCGCAGACGCTTCTCGGTCTTCTCGGCTTTGAGATGTCGAACAAAGGGCGTACAAGCGGCTCACGGGTGATGTTCGTCAAAGGCGATACGCCGATTATTCTGCACAAACCGCACCCGAGAAAAGAGCTTCTTGAGTATCAGATTAAAAGTATAATCGAAGTGCTGACAGAGGAGGGACTTATCTGATGAAAAATACAATTTCGTATAAAGGCTATATCGGTACGGTCGAGTTTTCGGACAAAGACAACATACTTTTCGGAAAGGTTCTCGGAATACCGGGACTGATATCATACGAGGGTACGGATGTTTCGTCTCTTCGTGCCGATTTCGAGGGTGCGGTTGATGACTGGCTTGACTATTGCAGGGAAAAGGGAATCGAACCGCAAAAGACCTACAGAGGCGTGTTCAATGTCCGCATTTCTCCCGAACTGCACCGACGCCTTGCGATGAAAGCCGCCGAAAAGGGCGAATCACTTAATGCCGCAGTCGAAGAAGCCATTGACTTGTATGTGAAGTGAATGCCGTATAAAGTATCTCAGCCGGAAGCACAAAACCTCCGGCTCTTTTTGTTGTCAAAATAAGTCGCTGTGAGTTCCCGTTCTGAAAACAGGCAAAAGTAATACCAACCGACATCGTTCAGCCGATTGGTATTATCGCTCTCACAGTATCAACATCGCATCCCCATACGAGAAGAACCTATACTCGTTTTCGACGGCGCAGCGGTATGCGTCAAGGATTTTTTCACGCCCGGCAAGAGCGGAGATGAGCATGATGAGCGTGCTCTCGGGGAGATGGAAGTTCGTTATAAGACTGTCCACCGCCTTGAATTTGTAGCCGGGATAGATGAAAATGTCGGTGTACTCCGAGGCGGCGTGAAGCATACCGTTTTCGTCCGCATTCGATTCGACGGTGCGGCAGGAGGTCGTGCCCACGCAGAAAATCCGTCCTCCGCTTTGCTTTACGGTGTTGAAGCGGCGTGCGGCGTCCTCGGTCACGGTGTAAAATTCGGAGTGCATCTTGTGATCCTTGATGTTGTCCTCCTTGACTGGACGAAATGTGCCGAGTCCGACGTGAAGAGTTACACGGATTATCTCAACACCCATTTTCTCTACCTTTTCGAGAAGCTCTTTCGTGAAGTGAAGCCCGGCAGTCGGCGCCGCAGACGAACCCTCGTGCTTTGCGTAGACCGTCTGATAACGCTCTTTTTCGTTGCCTCTTTCGTGTATGTACGGCGGAAGCGGCATTTCGCCTATTTTGTCGAGAAGTGCGAAAAATTCACCCTCGTACTCAAAATCGATAATCCTGTTGCCGTCCGGCAGAACCTCACGCACCGTGCCGACGAGAAGTCCGTCACCGTAAGAAATGACGTCGCCGGTCTGCGCCTTTCTGCCGGGACGCACTATGCATTCCCACGTCTTTGCGGCCTTTCTCTCGAGAAGAAGCGTCTCCACCGTGCTTCCCTCTTCGTCGGTGAGCTTTCCGCTCTCATCCTTCTTGTGTCGTCTTCCGTAAAGCCGTGCCGGTATTACCTTAGAGTCGTTTATAACGAGAGCGTCTCCCGGCTTTAAGTAATCGACAATGTCGCAGAAATGCCTGTGCGAATAC
>CAKSCN010000247.1 GCA_934444485.1 uncultured Eubacteriales bacterium
TCCGAAGTCTGTGTTTGCAAAAAGCGACGACGAAATAGAGTCGTACTTTCATGACCTCAGAAGCTATGCCGACAGCATAGGACTCGGTTTCTCGCAGACGCACGGCAGAATAACCGGCTTCAGAAATATTCCCGAGGAGGATGAAGCTTTCGTCAAAAACGCACGCCTTGACACAATTGCCTGTAAGGCACTCGGCGCAAAGTATTGCGTTATCCACGACGTCACAACGATTTTTATGGGCAAGGACGCAGACCCGAAGCTTATGCGTGACCTCAACTACGATATGTTCTCCCGTATAATCGGCTTCGCAAAGGAAAACGGAGTAATACTTGCCACGGAAACCTTCGGCGACGCCACGGGACTCGGCTGCTGTGACTTCTTCGGAAATATCGACGAGTTTACGGCGGCATACGAAAGAGTCAGAGACGCCGACGGCAACGCACCGTATATATGCACCTGCGCCGATACCGGTCACTCGAACAAAGCCATGCGCTTCGGCAATCCGACTCCGGCAAACGTAATCCGCCGCCTCGGAAATAGCGTGAAGATACTCCATCTCAACGACAACGACACTCTCACCGACCAGCATAAGATTCCCATGACGGGGACTATAGACTGGAAGGACGTGTTCGCCGCACTTTCCGAGATAGGCTACGACGGCGTCTACAATATGGAGCTTAACCTCCGTCACTTCGGCAACAATTTCCTTTGCGAAACCGCAGAGTTTGCAGTCAAGGTAATGCGGAATATGCTCGAAATGTATTGCTGAAACAGAAAATCACTCCCATGTGCGTGCTTGCGTGTGGGAGTGGTTCATTATTATTTGATTTTTTTAAAGGTGTACGATCCGGCAGGATATTCGCCTGCAACGTTGAGTATTGCCGACTTCGGAAGCGTGTCGATTTCAAAGGTTTTTGCAATGTACGGAACCGGTTCGTATTTCCGTTCTCGGCAGCTTTCGACGTTGCAGGTAATCCATTTTGCGCTTTCAAACATTACAATACCTCACGAAAACCTGAGAATGACTCCGTCGCACGGCGGTATTTCTCCGAGAGAGCCGTAGAGAATCTCGTAGCTTCCGTTGATTTTCGGGGAGAATACGTGCGCCTTTCTGTCGTAGTTTATCGCACAAACGATGAGAGAACCGTCGTCGCAGTTAAGCTCGGTTATGCCGATATAGGGACTGTCGCTTCTTACCTTGTAGGTGGGGATAATGTCCTTCGCAGCCTCGGCGTAAATCCTGTAGAATTCCTCGCCGCCATCCTCGGGGTCGAAGCCGCCGCAGGTCGTGTACGCCGCATTTTCGGGAGAGAAGCCGAGAAAGTATACTTTGCCTTTTCCGAAACTGTTTACTGTAAAGACGGGATTTCCGTCCTCGTTTCCCGCCAAGACCTCCGCTCCGACCGACTCGATTATCATGTCGTTTGTCGGAGTGTAGTTTATGTCGCCGAACGAAAAGTGCGCCGTGTGAGATTTTCCGCCTTTGTATACGCCGTGCGAACGTATTCCGAATATCTCTTCAATCTGTGTGAAGTGACCGCCGTCGTATGTCACGAAAAGCGTCGCACCGCCTGTATATATTCTCTCGAGAAGAGTGTCCCATGTCCTGCGGTACGTAACCTGCCAGCCCTTAGCCGCCGGCATGAGGTACATATCGCTTTCGGGGAGAGTCGTTTCGCAGTTTGCTATGCGTATGTTGAAGCCGGCTTGCTTTGCAAGTATGTTCGCCGAGCAGGCAACGCCCTGTTTGTCAAGCTCACGTGTGAGTACGCATACCGCATCGACTCTCTTTCTGAACGACGATGTGGAAGGAAGAGCCGAAAGTGCGCCGCTCATTTTTTTGATTGTCTTTCCGACCGGCTTCGGGGTGCGGTTTACGTCAACCATGCCGAGCTGACGCTCCATCATGCTCCATGAATAAGGCGGATTCTTGAGGTTGAGATGTTCCATTCCGCACCACCAGAGATAACCGTAAAGCCCGTTTGCCCACGAGGAGAGAATGTTCACTCTCGCAAAATCAGCCGACATTTCGGGATTTCCTATTGTGGGAGAGAAGGTTCCGCTCTCCTGTATCATGCAGGGTACGCC
>CAKSCN010000248.1 GCA_934444485.1 uncultured Eubacteriales bacterium
AGTTTGTGCGCCTGACGGGCAATCAGGTGGGCGTGCTTCTGTGCGACTACATCATTACCGGCCGCCGCAACTGCGGAAAGCTTCCGGCTAATGCCTGCGTAATCAAATCGATAGTATCGACCGAGCTTGCGAGAAAGGTCTGCGAGAAGAACGGCGTCACGTTGATGGATGTCCTCACGGGCTTTAAGTTCATCGGCGAGAAGATAAAGGAATTTGAGGCGAACGGCAACCGTGACCACACGTTCATCTTCGGCTTCGAGGAAAGCTACGGCTACCTCGCCGGAACGTATGCAAGAGACAAGGACGCCGTCGGAGCGTCGCTTATGATAACCGAAATGGCGGCTCACTACGCCGAAAGAGGAATGACCCTCTACGACGCAATGGAGGAGGTCTACGAAAAGTACGGCTTCTTTGCGGAGAAGGTTGTGAGCATCGAAATGCCGGGACTCGACGGCAAGGAAAAGACGGCAGCTCTCATGGCGTCGCTCAGAAACGACTCTCCCAAAACCCTCGGCGGCACGGCTGTTGTGTCGGTTGCTGACTACAAGTCGGGCAAGATAACGTCGGCGGACGGAAGCGTTTCGGACACGGGACTCCCCACATCGGACGTGCTCTACTTCAGACTTGCCGACGGTTCGAGCGTCGTTATCCGTCCCTCGGGCACGGAGCCTAAGGTCAAGGTTTACTACATGGTTTCCGGCAAGGAAAAGAACGAGACGAACGGAAGACTTGCGGCGTATATGAAGGCGTTTGAGGAAATCGTCGGTTGAGTAAAAGCCGAGAAAAATAAGGAAAAACCCCGGCGAGGGTTTCGTGAAAACGGCGGAATATCGGTTTTAAATTGTAATTTGTGACCTCACGGTCATTATAAACGAAAGGAAAGGTCATATTTATGGCAGACAAGAAAGTGGAGAAGATAACGTCACGTGACGTAGACTTCGGAAAATGGTATACGGATATCGTAAAAAATGCGGACCTCGTGGATTACTCAAGCGTTAAGGGCTGTATGATTATACGTCCTTACGGCTACGCAATCTGGGAGAACATACAGCACATACTCGACGGTATGTTCAAGGCGACGGGTCACTGCAACGTTGCAATGCCTATCTTTATCCCCGAATCGCTCCTCAACAAGGAGAAGGAACACGTCGAGGGCTTCGCTCCCGAGGTTGCATGGGTAACGCACGGCGGCAGCGAGGAGCTTACCGAACGTCTCTGCGTCCGTCCTACCTCCGAGACCCTTTTCTGCGAGCATTACGCAAACATCATCAAGTCCTACCGTGACCTTCCCAAACTCTACAATCAGTGGTGCAGCGTTGTAAGATGGGAAAAGACCACAAGACCGTTCCTCAGAAGCCGTGAGTTCCACTGGCAGGAGGGTCACACAATGCACGCAACCTTCGACCAGGCGCAGGAGGAGACGATTAAGATGCTCAACGTCTACGCCGACTTCTGCGAAAACTACCTTGCAATCCCCGTCGTAAAGGGCAGAAAGACAGACAAGGAGAAGTTTGCAGGCGCCGAGGCTACATACACGATAGAGGCTCTCATGCACGACGGACGCGCACTTCAGTCGGGTACGTCGCACAATTTCGGCGACGGCTTCGCAAAGGCGTTTGACATAAAGTATCTCGACCGCGACAACACCCTCAAGTACTGCAATCAGACCTCGTGGGGTATGTCCACAAGAATCATAGGCGGCATCATCATGACCCACGGCGACGACAACGGACTCGTTCTTCCTCCGGCGGTCGCTCCCTCGCAGGTGGTGGTTGTCCCCGTGCAGATGCACAAGGAGGGCGTTATCGAAAAGGCAAGAGAGGTTGCCGAGGCGCTCAAAAAGGTAGCGAGAGTCGAGCTTGACGAGAGGGATCAGAGCCCCGGCTGGAAGTTTGCGGAGCATGAAATGAGAGGCGTGCCGATACGTCTCGAGCTTGGTCCCCGTGATATAGAGGCAGGCAACTGCGTTCTCGTAAGACGTGACAACGGCGAAAAGACAGTCGTCAGCCTTGACGGAATAGAGAACAC
>CAKSCN010000249.1 GCA_934444485.1 uncultured Eubacteriales bacterium
AGGTATATATTCATCAATGCGCCGTCCCCCGTTCGTTTCGCAGTACTCAACCAATTATATGCGAAGTTCGTACATATATAATACCGTATACAAGCCGCTTTACTTCTTGAAATACTGATACAGATTGCACCGTATCATGCCGTTGTAGAGCTTGCGCACCTTGTCGGCTTTTTTGCCGTAGAGCCGCTCAAATTCTTCTTCTGAGGTGATAAGGTACATCTGCCACGGCGGAACAACCTTGGTAAGCACCCGTCCGAGCTTGCGGTAAAGCTCCCTCGCCTCGGCAATGCTCGACATTCTCTCACCGTAGGGCGGATTAAACACGAGAGTCGTGCGAAGGTCATGCTTCTCTATCTTCAGTGCGTCCTTGCGGAACACGTCGATACAGTCCGAAACACCGGCTCTTGCGGCATTGGCTTTCGTAAGCTCAACGCAGTCCGCATCTATATCCGACGCAAAAGCATGAAAGTCGTTCTTCACGGCGGCGTCTCTCGCCTCGGTACGTGCGTTTTTCCAAACGGTCTTGGGTACAAACTCAAAATGTTCGGCGGCAAAACGTCTCGCAATGCCGGGAGCGATATTTCTCATCATGAGCGACGCTTCAATGGGAAGTGTGCCTGAACCGCAGAACGGGTCCCAGAAAAGGACATTCTCACGAGGTCTTGAAAGCTTCACTATCGCCGCAGCAAGAGTCTCCCTTATCGGTGCGTCGTTTGCCTCGGTGCGGTATCCTCTCTTGAACAGCGGATTGCCGCTTGTATCTATCATAAGGCACGCCTTGTCGTTGAGAATGAAAAACTCTATGCGAACCTTGGTTTTGCTCTCGGGGAAAATGCTTATAGGGTACTTTGTCTTGAGTCTTTCGACTATAGCCTTTTTGACGATGCTCTGACAGTCGGGAATACTGAAAAGCTTCGAGCGCACCGAGTGTCCGCTGACGGGGAATGCGTCCTCACTTCCGATAAAATCCTCCCACGGAAGAGCCTTTACTCCGTCGAAAAGCTCCGTAAACGACTCCGCACGGAACGAACCGACGACTATGTACAGCCTTTCGGCACAGCGAAGCCACATATTGCACCTTGCGACAGCGTCAATACCTCCCGTGAAATACACTCTGCCGTCTATCGTCTCGGTTCTCTCATAGCCGAGCGCATCTATTTCCTCGCCGACAAGTCCCTCGAGTCCGAAAAGACAGGTGGCGGCGTAGTTCAACTTATCCTTCATGCGGTATTACTTCTCCTTTTTGTCACCGAGGTCGGCGTAAAGCTTTTTATAATCCTTGCCGTCGTTGCGCACCCTTGCGGCAAGCCCTCTGAATATGAGGTATACTGCGCATATTGCGGCGTATGCTATAATGAATATGAAAGAAACGTACATGAAGCTCCCCAAGAGCGAATATCTGCCCAAAAGCACGAAAAACGAAACGTAAACTCCGATGTACGTGACGGCAAAGTTTGCAAGCACCTTGAAAATCATGTCGGTTTTCATCGCAGACGCAACCGTCACGGCAAGCGACAGGAACGCCGAAAAGCAGAGTATCGCACCGAAAAGTATGATTCTTGTGCCGAATACGGCGAAACCGTCGGCGTCACGTGTTATGTTGTTCTCAATCATGCTGCCGGCGGCAAGAAAGCCGAGAGTGCCTAAAGTGAAGAATATGCACACCCTTTTCAGAAAATCCGAAAGTCCTCTTAAAAACGTCATTTTCTCAAATCCTTTCCGTAATGCAAATGTGACACAAAGCCATGATAATTATACCCGAAGGCGTTCATATTTTCAAGCGGCTTGCAAATCACGGGTTTGAACATTTTGTAAAATCGCCGTCATTTACTTGAAATGCCGCACGGCGTATGATAAAATATTCCGTGAAATAAATTCGGAGGCGGTTTTTTGAAACGCAATGAAATCTACAGTCTGTCCCTTGCGGCGTGCTTTGCGGCGTTGGGTGCGGTTCTTGTCATAATAGGAGGCTTTTTCGAGGTTCTCGACCTCACGGTTGCGGCGGCGGCATCGCTCACGGT
>CAKSCN010000250.1 GCA_934444485.1 uncultured Eubacteriales bacterium
GTGTACGTTCTCGGCATACTGGGAAATCTTCGCTATCTGAACCGCATCGATAACTCCGCCGTTGTAGAAGTGGTTGAGGATGTTTCCGACCATTACCTCAAATGCCGCAGACGAGGAAAGTCCCGAACCCTTGAGGACGTTGGAGGTTGTGTATGCATAGTAGCCGCCGTATACGTGACCGCAGTTCTGGAGTCCGTCGCACATACCTCTGATAATTGCGGAAGCCTTGTAGTATTCGTCCTTTATTACGGTCTTTACGTCGTCAAGAGAAACGATATCTTCCGGGAAGCCCTCGGACTTGATTCTTATCTCGGGCTTGTCGGTTTTTGCCGCAACGGCGATTATATCAAGACTTATCGACGCTGCAATGACCTTACCGTGGTTGTGGTCGGTATGGTTGCCGGATATCTCGCTTCTGCCGGGGACGGAGAAGAGCGAAACCTCTGCGTCGGAGGGAAGTTTATCGGCGTAAAGCTCGGCAAATCTGTCGGTCGCTATGGCGTATCTTGCACGGACATTGCTGATGTCGCAATCGTCGCCGTAGAGCTTTTTGAAAGCGGTGTCGAATTTTCCGTCGAGAACGGCGGACTTTATCTCTGTGATCTTCATATTTTTCATTTCCTTTCGAGAAAATTTTTGTCGTTTTTCTGCCTGCGGACAAATATGCCGCCGACACTACGTCTTTTACAGTATACCATTTCGGAATGAATTTTTCATCACTATTTCTTAAACTCGGCGTAACTATCTCCGAAGACGCTCGGCCTGCGGCGTTTGAAATAAAGAATTAACACAAAAAACCTTGAATTTCGCACCGCACAAATATATAATACTATTTTGGTATATCATGTACGGGAGGAGACGAACGGGTGCATTACATTGCCGTTGACTTTGAGTGGAACCAGCCGCTCGAGGGTGCGCAGAAGATAAAAATCGGCGAAGACGAATTTCTGTGCGGTGAGATAATTCAAATCGGTGCGGTAAAAGCCGACGAGAATTTCCGCAAGGTTTCCGAGTTCAGTGCTTTCGTGAGGCCTGTAAAATATGTCAAGATGAACCGCCGTGTCGAAAGCATCACGGGCATTACGTCGGAAATGACGCAGAACTGCGAGACGTTCCCGAAGGTCTGTGAGAGATTCCGCAGCTGGTGCGGCGACGACGCCATGTTCATAACGTGGGGCTTTGACGATATACGTGTTCTCAGGCAGAACTGCGAGATGAACTCCTTCGACTGCTCCTGGTTTTCAAAGTGGATAAATCTTCAGGTAATATACGGAATGCAGAACCCGTCGGAGCCTTTGCAGAAGTCGCTCATCGGCGCAATGGAGCATTTCGGCATAAAAATGAACGAGTCGCTTCCAATGCACAATGCGCTGAGCGACGCCTACTACACCTACGTAATATGCACTCTTCTCGACACAAAGAGCGGCATTGCAAGCTATCCGCACAGCGGAAAGTACGACAGATTCCGTCCAAAGAACCGCTTCGGAAAGTCGCTCAAGACCGTTCACGGCGGCTTCGACACCAAAAAGGCGGCGTTCTTAAGCAGTGAAGTATCGGTATGTCCGTGTCCGCTCTGCGAAAAGCCCCTCGGAGGAATACGCTGGATAAGAAAGCACAATCTGCACTACAGGTCAAAAGGAATATGCGACGAACACGGAGAGTACACGGTAAGGCTGTCTTTCAAGCGTGAGTCGGGCGCATGGAGCGTTACGAAGGTGACATTCCACCCGGTTGTTTCGGAATCCTCCTCCGAATCGGAAAACTAAAAATCGACGAAAGGCTGTTAACATGGATAACGGTTTTACCATATCGGAAAACGGAGTTGCAATAAGGCACTTTCGCAACCCGGCGCTTCACGGCTTCTGTCTGTGTCTTTACATAAAGGCAGGTGCGCTTTACGAGTCCGACGACGAAAACGGAATATCGCATTTTTGGGAGCATATGCTTTTTCGGAGCATG
>CAKSCN010000251.1 GCA_934444485.1 uncultured Eubacteriales bacterium
GCCGTAAGCTGTCTATTCGTGCCGGAGTTCATAGACATATCGCTGCGGAACAGCAGGAGCGTTTCGGACATTCTGAAAAACCGCTCGATAGGAATGTTCTCCGCCGAGTATGCCGGGAATATCTTTCACGATGCCGACGGCGGCATTCTGCGTGAGCTTGACTTCATGCTCGATGAATTTACCGAAAAACGCCCGGGATATCTCCAGATGATGAGAAGCGGTCTTTTGAAGATAATAATAACCTCCGTGAGGGGTCTCGGCACAAAGCCCTACAGCGACGACCCTATCGTAAAAAGGATAATCGATTACACCGACGAAAACTACGCCGAGAGCGGCAATCTTTCGCATCTTGCACTCGAGCTTAACTATTCCGTATCACGGCTCTGCAAGCTGTTCTGTCTTGCCGTCGGCATGAGCTATTCGGAGTATCTGCGGCGCACACGCATACACATAAGCTGCCGAATGCTTGCGGTCGGGAACGACTCCGTCGAAAAGGTTGCGGAGCGTGTGGGGTATGCCGACGTGCGTGCCTACAGAAAGAGCTTTAAGCTCGTTATGGGTACAACTCCGCTGAAATACAGGCTTTCTCTGAAAAGCGAAAAATAAGACGGCGCAAAAAGAACCCGGCACGGCGTGGGAAAAATACCGTGTCGGGAGGATTTATATCCGCAATAGCTTACTTTAAAAGCTCAGCTGTTTTTTCGTTCACCCACTCACGCATACCGAGAAGCCACTCGGCGGAGTGCGGATAGTCGTCAAAGGTAATCGCCGTCTCGGAATCGAGCTTTTTTATTATCTCCTCACGGGGCATGAGCGTTTCGAGAAGCTTCAGCGCACGCATATCGGAAAGAGCCTCCGCAAACACCTTGAGTCTCGTTGACGGGAGCGCACCGTTTTCTCCGGGGTAAACCGAGAAGCTGTCGCCCGAGGGGAAAGAGCCGTCGGCGTCGGTCACGGCAAACGGGTCAATGTGACGGAGCGACCAACGGGAATTGTAGAAATTATAACCCCAGTGGAGAAAGCCCTCGACGCCGTACTTATACATCTGCACGCCGAGAATTCTGTTTCTGTAGGCAGGCATTGCCATGAAGCGGTTGCCAACCTTCAGCGACTGTCCGCAGCAGTAATATGTCCATAAAGGTTTTACTCCGTTTTCGATAAAGGGCTTTATGTGGTCGCTTGCCGGAATCGGATTCTTCAAGACACCGGACTTATAGAAGTCAAACGAAGAAAGTGCGTCGATTATCGTATACCCTCCGCAAAGCGCACGATCGACAACATCACGTATCTTCCCGTACTTCTCGAGATGTTCTCTGCTCGGCTCGTCGGATACGTGGAAGTAAGTATTCTTATCGACGCCTTTGCTCTTGAGGAACGCCGAAAGCTGAGGTAAGAAGCACTCGAGAAAGTTTGTGTACTCTCTTCCGAGAGCGACCGTATCCCAGCCGAATATCTTCTTTTTCTCGCCATTCACCTCGGCTATGACCTTGGGTGCGTGTTCTCCGCCCCACTGCGTGAATAGGTGCGATATTTCAAAGTTCACTATTCCGCACTTGTGCGCAAGGTCTATCCAGCGTCCGAGTTTTTCAAAGCCGAAGGTATAGTCATACTTCGTGTCGTTTCCGTTTTCCGTTGCGGTAACATCGACAAGCTGTACAGTTGTGCGCTCTCCGCCGACCTCGGTATCAAGAGGCGGTGTGAACACGGGAGTAAGTATAAGATTGACGCCGCCCTGTGCCGCCATGCGCATGAAGCTCTCGATAAGCTCCCAGTGCCTTTCGGAGAACACGGGTACTTTATAATAGTCGGCGATGCAGTCGGTGTGGAACCACTCCGTGAAAAGAAGCTCCTGCTTGGGAAGCACAGCGTCGATTACTTTGAGGGTAAAAGTTTCAAACGCTTCCGCAGCAGCCTCGACGCCCTTTA
>CAKSCN010000252.1 GCA_934444485.1 uncultured Eubacteriales bacterium
TTTTCGGCGGCATTTTCGGTTTCCTGTCCGAGGTATTCAAACATACGGAAAAAGCCGTCGTAGCATTCGTCGGGAGTCACCTCGGGATTCGACCAGAACGCCGTTACCTGCGTTACGGACTCGTATGCGGCGCACTTTTCGACGGTAAATGCCGTGTCTCCGTCAAAGAGAGAGCTTCGCCGTGCGTAAATCTCATACGGCGTGTCGCAGTGCATATCGGTAAGCTTCATTGGTGTAAATCATCTCCGACGCACACCGTTTTTTTCGGTGCGCCTTTTGAGGTCAGAAACGCCGTGCGGTTTTCGACGCCATGCCGATTCCCATTATGTGCCTGAATACTCTGAAACCGCCGTCGGCACCGTCACGTGTGAGAGCCACGACGTCAATGCGTACCTTTCTTCCGTCGAATGCCGCACCGTTTTTGGTTTGCAGATATACATCGGCGCATTTCATTATGCGTGACGCCTTTTCGGGGGTCATTGCGGCGAGAGGGGATTGGGTGTTGCTGCGGCGCATTTTTACCTCTGTAAACACAATATATTCGCCGTCGAGGGAAATGATGTCGATTTCGCCGCCCCTTACGGCAAAATTGCGCGAGAGTATTTCGTGACCGAGACCGACAAGATATTCTGCGGCGAAGTCCTCGGCAAGTGCGCCGTAACGGCGGTTTTCGGCACTTTTCATTTCGCACCGTCCCTTTCGGCAAAGTACTTTTTAAAGAAACTTTTTCTGTGCGCCGGACAAAGACCGTATTCGTCCACCGCTTTGTAGTGCGCCGACGTGCCGTAGCCCTTGTGCTTTTCAAAGCCGTATTCCGGATAGAGAGCGGCGAGCGTTTCGGTGCAGTAGCGGTCCCTTTCGGTTTTTGCGAGTATCGACGCCGCCGCTATCGACGGGGAAATTGCGTCGCCTCCTATAACGGCACGTGCCGTCACGCCTGCCTTGTCGAAATCACGGTTTATGTTGCCGTCGATGAGTGCATAATCCGCCTTTACGGGCAAGCCTTCTATCGCACGGCGCATTGCATGGAGAGTTGCGGCGAGTATGTTTGTGCTTTCTATCTCGTCAACCTCGGAAAAGGCTACCGAGTAAGCGACCGCCTCGTTTTTTATTCTCTCCGCAAGGACTTCACGCTTTTTCGGCGAGAGCTTCTTTGAGTCGTCTATGAGCGACATGAGCTCCTCGGCACCGTGACGGGGAAATATCACCGCCGCCGCATAAACACGTCCCGCAAGAGGTCCTCTGCCGGCTTCGTCCACTCCGCATATAACGGCGTTTTCGTCCTCGGCAAGAAAGGCGTCCTCGTATTCAAACGATAAATTGTTCATAGCGTTATCCTTTTATGCTTTCGGTCTTTCAAGCGTAATCCGACCGATTTTTCCGTCACGGAACTCATCGAGAAGCATGACCGCCGTGCGGAGCGTATCGACCTCGCCGCCGGAAACAAGAAAGCCTCTCTTTCGTCCTATCATCTCGAAAACCTCGTAATGCATACGTCCCTCAAGGTCGGACGGGTCGAGTCCGTAGCGTTCGCAGAGAAGCTCGGGGTAGAGCGTCATCAGCTTTTCGCAGAGAAGCACCGCAACCTCTTCACGGTCGAGTATGTCGTCTCTTATCGCACCCGTGAACGCAAGGCATAGTCCCGTTTCCTCGTCGTCGAACTTCGGCCAGAGTATGCCGGGAGTGTCGAGAAGCTCTATGCTGTCCTTGACGGTTATCCACTTGTTTTCACGTGTCACGCCCGGTCTGTCCTCGGCTTTCGCCTTGACTCTGCCGCAGAGCTTGTTGACAAGCGTTGATTTTCCGCAGTTGGTGACGCCGAGGATCATAGCTCTCGGAAGCCTGCCGACCATGCCTTTACTCTCGAAGCGTGCAAGCTTTTCGGCGAGTATCTCTCTCACCGCAGGCACTATATC
>CAKSCN010000253.1 GCA_934444485.1 uncultured Eubacteriales bacterium
GACCGAAGCTGTCGCCGAAGGACGGATGCGTTATTTCAACACCTCGCTCTTCCGCTTTTGCCGCAAAATTCGAGTAGGCTTTGGTATTCGCCGTCGTTTTCGGAGCGTATATGACTCCGACGTCTGCTTTTGCGAGTGCGGCAGACAAACCTCCGACGTGATCCTCATGTGCGTGCGTGCAGACAACGCAGTCTATGTAGTCGAGACCGTAGTAGTCGAGAACCGTGTAAATAGTGTCGCTGTCCGCAACATTGCCGCCGTCGATGAGCATCGATTCACCGTCGCACAAAAGAAGAGCCGAATCTGCCTGACCGACGTCAATAAAGCGCACCTCAAGTCCTGTCTCGGGGGAGGTGATGTATATCCTGTCCCCACCGTCCCATTCGACGGTGTACCCGGCACTTTCAAATATCTCTTTTACCGAAACGTAAGGCTTTCCGTCAATAAGCTCCGGAGGTGCGGAG
Source organism: uncultured Eubacteriales bacterium (assembly GCA_934444485.1). Lineage (GTDB taxonomy): Bacteria > Bacillota > Clostridia > Oscillospirales > CAG-382 > CAKSUT01. The sequence continues at coordinate 465 of CAKSCN010000253.1, forward strand.
AATTCGTATGAGCCGCCATTTACAGTGAAAGCCGTGTCGCCGACCTTGCACGACGCCGTAAGCACATCGCCCTGCACCTTAATTTCACCCGTTTGGGCATCGTATGTGCATCCTGCGCCGAGAGCCGCAAAAACACCGTCCGCAGGTGCGAGAACACAGTCGCCGATCGAAGCCGGAGCGCTTATAACACCGATGTCGCTTCCGTCAAGTATTATGCTGACCGCACTTTTTTCACAGCCGGAAAACGAGAAAATCGAGATAATTATGAGAAGCGAAACGATAAGTGCGGAAAACCTTCGTGCATAGCATTTATTCATACGTGAAGTACCTCCTTTTCATTGTACAAAAACTGCCGAGACGACCCGACAATAGGCACGCTTCGGCAGTAAAAATATGCGGTCTGACTGCCGTATCAATACTTGATCGGCTTTGATGTGAGGTACTTCTTGACCATGAGCGCAACCTTGAATGTGATTGCGTGTTCAAATTCACGAAGGTCGAGCCCCGTGAGCTTGCGGATTTTTTCGAGTCTGTAAACAAGAGTGTTTCTGTGTACGAAGAGCTTTCTCGAGGTCTCGGAAACGTTGAGGTTGTTCTCGAAGAACGCCTGTATCGTCATGAGGGTTTCTCTGTCGAGGCTTTCGAGAGAGCCTTTCTTGAATACCTCCTGGAGGAACATCTCGCAGAGCGTCGTGGGGAGCTGATATATAAGTCTGCCGATACCGAGGTTTTCGTAGTTGATGATGTTCTTCTCGGTGTCGAATACCTTGCCTACCTCAATTGCAACCTGCGCTTCTTTGAACGAACGTGCAAGATCTCTGATGTTCTCGGCAACCGAACCGATACCGACGACAACATTTATGAAGAAGTCTGCGTTTACCGTCTCAACAATGGAGCGTGCAACCTTTTCAAGCTCCTTGGAGTCGCAGTTCGCCTTTACCTCTTTTACGAGAACGATGTCCGTTTCGCCGACGCTTATTATGTAATCCTTAGACTTCTCGGGGAACATCGCCTGGAGAATATCGTAGGGCATAACGTCGTTCTTCTCGCCGAACCTGATGAGGAAAACGGCTCTGTGTGCTTCGTTGTTGAAGTGAAGCTCCTTTGCCTTTACGTAAATATCGCTCGGAAGTATGTTGTCGAGAATGATATTCTTGATAAAGCTCGACTTGTCGTACTTTTCGTCGTAAAGCGTCTTTATCTGGGAAAGGGAAATCGAAAGCACCGACGCAACGTCAAGCGCAACCTCGTCCTCACCCTCAACCATAACAATGTATTCAAGCTTCGCCGAATTGCCGATAGGCTTGAAGGTACAGCCGGAGGTAATATAATGCTCGAGATTGTAAGCAAGATTTTCCGTGACCTCGGGCATTTCCTCTCCGATTCTTACAAGATCGCTGCAAGCGATTATAACGC
>CAKSCN010000254.1 GCA_934444485.1 uncultured Eubacteriales bacterium
ACATAAGCGTTCCGGTTATCGACTTTGCGTCCTCGTAGCTTATGCTGTCTCCGACCGCTCCGAGCATATGGCAAAGGTAAGCGGATCTGTCAAGCCGTAACTTCGTTATGCGGACGTAACCGCCGCCGCCTCGTCTGCTCTCAACGATATAACCTCTGTCCTTGCCGAAACGTGAAGTTATAACATAGTTTATCTGACTGGGCACACAGCCCATTCTGCTTGCAAGCTCGTTTCTCTTAAGCTCCAGCGTACCTCCGTTTTCATTTAACATTTCCTCGATAGCCTTTGCTATCATCTCGGACATCAGCATTTCGTTTACCTCTTTTGCTTTTCTTCGGGTCCTCTCGGTCTCTGCCTCTCTGACCTTTCCTGACCTTGTGCCTGTATTATAACCTAAAAGTCAGAGAAAGTCAAAGTCAGAGAAAGTCAATTACAACCGATTTTGTCGGACTTTTGAGGTGTTTTCTTTAGTTTTCTCGTTTTTCCTCACTATTTTAAATTTTTCAAAAATTTTTTTGTGCCTCTATTTTTTTGACTTTCCGTGACCCTTTGCGCCTCTGCGGAGTGCCGACGGCGACGGTGCTTTCCCGTTTTCGCCGAAGAAATCGTCGGCGGCTTCGTTTTTGAAGTAAAGGTTTTCCTCGTAGGTCGGCATTTCGTCGTCAAAGCCGCTCGGTTTCAGGTAATTCGGCTGACTGAATCTGTTTTCTTTCTTCATAACGCACTTGCACCTCCAAAATGTTTACCAAATAGACGTTGAATTTCGTCGTATAATGTCATATAATAAGAGTGGATAATTGAAAGGAGAATGCGGAATTGCGATTGAAAACGCTTGACGTCGTTTTTCTCCGAAACGGAAATCGACACATTTTTTCTGCTCACCGCAAATTCTCGTATGCACAACACCGGGGAAAAACGGAGCTTTCCATTAATTCTCCATTTTCCATTCTCCATTCTCAATTTCTATTATATCCTGTTTTCATGCAAAAAAATGCGGAAAGAGGCACATATGAACAATAATGGTAATAAAAATAATATGCGGCGCAACATACCGCAGCAGAATACACCGCACAATCACCCGGCAAAAAGGCAGAATGCCGCTCCCTCGGCGAACGCCGGAAAGCAGGCGAACACACGCATACCGTCGCAGAAGGCTCCTGCGGTGAAAAAGAGAGTGCCGACGGCGAGAGAGCTTGCGGCAAAGGCTGAATACGAGGCAAAGGTGTGCGAATACAGAAAGAGTATGTTCATGTACTACGCACGTTTTGCGCTCACAGCGGTGCTTTTTGCACTGGTGCTTGCCGGAGTGCTTTTCGGAATCGTGGCCTGCAATTTCTTCTCCGGACTCGGCAAAGGCGGTTCCGAGAATTACTCATACACGGTTGAGCTTTTGAAAACGGCGTCGGACGAGGACAACGAAAAGACCGTACTACACAACGACACGGTCTGCATAGACGGTGCGGTATACATTCCCCTCTCGGAGCTTAAGATATACGGCGACTACACGGTTGCCGGCGACTCGGACAGTATCTCCGTCATCTTCGGAAGTACGGGCGGTGCTTTCTCGGACGGCGACTGTGCGGAGTTTCTTCTCGGCTCGAACTGCGTCAGGGTAAACAAGAACAGAGTCACCCTTGCGGAGCCTATCGTGTACAAAAACAAGGAGCTTTACATTCCGTATGACTTCATAAAGTTATATATGTCGGGCTTCAACTGCACCGAGGAAATCAAGGGTTCAAAACAGATTATAAAGATTGAGCCGTCGGGCGAGGCTATCGGCTTCCGTCTTGCGGAAAGCTCTGCGGAATATCCGCCGATTGAGTCGGAGTACTTCCCGGACGCCGTGCCTATGAAC
>CAKSCN010000255.1 GCA_934444485.1 uncultured Eubacteriales bacterium
TCGTGAAGCTTCTGTCGTAGCCTATGCGGTCTATGAAGCGGCGGAGAATGCGCACGCATATTGAGTGAAAAGTACCTGCCCATATTTCGAGTGCGGACTCACCGAGAATCGCCGAAAGACGCTCTTTCATCTCGTTTGCCGCCTTGTTGGTGAAGGTTATCGCAAGAACCTCCCACGGTCTTGCCGGATTTACCTTGAACATTTCGAGGTAGCCGTCGAGAGTTTCCTTTGAAAGAGTTTTGTCTGCCGCAAGTTCCTCGAGCTGATTTACGAAAAACTCCGGCACGTCTTCGGGAACAGTCTCGTCAAAGTAGGCGTTGCCGTATTTTACGATAAAAGCAATTCGTCTTACGAGAACCGTCGTCTTTCCGCTTCCGGCTCCGGCGAGAACGAGAAGAGGTCCCTCCGTCGTAAACACCGCCTCGGCTTGCTTCGAGTTGAGATTTGAGTATGCTCTTTCAAAAAGCTTTCGCTTTGCGTTTATGTACCGTTTCTTTAATTCGTTATCCATTGCCGTATGTCCTTTCCTCGGATTGGAATCGTCCGTCTCGCATTTTACCACAAACTCCGCTGTCTTTCAAGTGTTTGCGGAAAAGAAAACGTGAACAATAATTTTAACTTTCGCTCTTGACTTAACGCCGGAGTTGTGGTATACTGTAACTTGTGAATGAGAGGGGAGCGGTAAACATTGACAAAGCTTATTTTTGTGCGCCACGGCTACAGTGAGGGAAATCTTTTGGGAGAATTTCACGGTCATATGGACGGCGACCTCACCGAACTCGGACATGAACAGGCGGAGTGCGCCGGGGTGTACCTGAAGAACAGAAAAATCGATGTCGCATATTCCTCCGACCTTCGGCGTGCGTATAAGACCGCACTTCATATCACGAAATACCACGGCATCGAACCGATTAAGGATGAAAATCTCCGTGAAATATACGCCGGTGAGTGGGAGGGCAAGAAGTTCTCCGAGCTTGAAAGGGACTACCCCGAGCTTTACGGCACATGGCGCAGCGACCCTGCGGATTTTGTAAGTATAGACGGCGAATCCATGCGTGAGGTTTACGACAGACTGAAAAACGAGGTCGAGAGAATCGTCGGAGAGAATCATGGCAAAACGGTGCTTGTCGCAACTCACGCAACGCCGCTCAGATGCCTTGCCTGTACGTGGCTCGGAAAGCCGCTTTCGGAGTTCAACTCGGTTGCGTGGATGAACAACGCCGCAATAAGCGAGATAGATTACGCCGACGACGGCACGATAACTCCGATTGTCATCAATTATACCGAACATCTCGGAGATTTGGTGACGGCACTCCCGAAGACAATATGAGAAGCTCCGAAAAAGAGGGATAAATCTTGGTCATAACAAAGGATAAGTCGTTCTATAAGTCGTTTTTCCGGCTTATGCTCATGCTCGTTCTGCAAAACGTCATAGTGCTTTCGGTAAACCTTGCCGACAACATAATGATAGGTTCGTACAGCGAAACAGCCCTTTCCGGGGTTGCGGCTGTAAATCAGGTGCAGTTTATCTTCCAGCAGCTCATTATGGCGGCAGGCGACACTCTCGTCACCGTCGGAAGCCAGTATTGGGGTCAGAAGAGAACCGAACCGATAAAGAGACTCACCGTCGGCGCACTTATACTTGCGGTGTCGTTCGGTGCGGCGTTCTTCCTTGCAATGTCGTTTTTCCCCGAAAAGATAATCTCGCTTTTCACTCCGTCGGAGCAGATAATAGAGGCAGGCGTCGAGTATGTGCGTCTTATCAGATATACG
>CAKSCN010000256.1 GCA_934444485.1 uncultured Eubacteriales bacterium
CACTCTGACAACCGCCGACGAGACATTCACTGCCGATAAGGTCGTAATATGCACCGGCGGACTTTCATATCCCGTAACCGGTTCTACGGGCGACGGTTACCGCTTCGCCGAGAGCTTCGGTCACACCGTAATAAAGCCGAAACCGTCCCTTGTGCCTCTTGTTTCAAACGACAGCTGCATATGTTCGCTCGGCCTTCAGGGGCTTTCGCTGAAAAACGTAAAGCTTACGGTGTATAAGAAGGTCGGAGAAAAGAACAAAAAGATTTACTCTGAAATGGGCGAGATGCTGTTTACACACTTCGGTATATCCGGACCGCTTGTGCTTTCGGCGTCGGCTCATCTCGATAATCCCGAGGACGGCTCATACTTTGCATCGATAGATTTAAAGCCGGCACTCGACGAAAAAACGCTCGACACAAGAGTTCTCTCCGATTTCGGGAAGTACATAAACAAGAATATAACCAATGCGCTCGGAGATCTGCTTCCGAGAAGTATGATACCGGCGGTCGTCGAAAAATCGGGGCTTAATCCCGATGAAAAGCCCAACGGTATTTCAAAATCCGAACGTCATGCGCTTGTGAATACGCTCAAGAATTTCTGCATTTCCATAGACGGTTTTGCGCCGATTGACGAGGCGATTATAACCTCCGGCGGTGTGAAAACCTCGGAGATAAATCCGTCAACAATGGAGTCGAAGCTTGTTCCGGGACTGTATTTTGCCGGCGAGGTAATGGACGTTGACGGCTACACGGGCGGATTCAATCTGCAAATTGCCTTCTCGACCGGATACCTTGCAGGAATGAGCGTATCGAAAAAACGGTAATTGCCGTGAATGGAGTGACAGTTGATTGAAAAACGATAACAAAACAGTGAAGATTGCCATAGACGGACCTTCCGGTGCCGGTAAGAGTACGCTTGCGAGAAAGCTTGCGGAAAAACTCGGTTACATATACGTCGATACCGGCGCAATATACAGAACGGTCGGACTTTATGCCGACAAAAACGGTATTGACCCTCACGACGAAGAAGCGCTCAAAAAGCATTTTCCGGATATTGATATAGAAATAAAGTGGGACAAAGACGGAAAACAGAGTATGTACCTTTGCGGAGAAAATGTTTCCGACGATATAAGAACTCCCAAAATGTCGATGTACGCATCCGCTGTTTCCGCACTGCCGTCGGTCAGAGAATTCCTCTTCAAAATGCAGAGAGAGCTTGCGGAGAAGAATTCCGTGATTATGGACGGCAGGGATATCGGAACGGTAATTCTCCCCGACGCACAGATAAAAATATTCATGTCGGCGTCTCCCGAGGCGAGAGCGGAAAGACGGTGCCGTGAGCTTGCCGAAAAAGGTAAGCCGACTCCGTATGAGGAGGTTCTCCGTGACATGAAGATACGTGACGAAAACGACGCCTCACGCAGTGCCGCACCTTGTGTTCCTGCAAAGGATGCCATTCTTTTTGACAACACAAGCCTCGACCTCGACGGAACTGTTGACGCAGCACTCAAACTCATAAAGGAGAAACTCGATGAGATTCTATAAATTCTGCAAAACGCTTATCACTTCGATTATAAAGTTCATGTTCCGCATAGAAATCGTGAACTTTGAGAACGAACCCAAAGGAAGACCGGTTCTTGTTTGTGCAAATCACTTTTCAAACTGGGATCCGCTCATTCTCGTTGCCTGTATGGATGCCCCAATGCACTTTATGGGTAAAATCGAACTGTTTAAGATACCGATACTTTCACTGATACTCAAATCCGCCGGAGC
>CAKSCN010000257.1 GCA_934444485.1 uncultured Eubacteriales bacterium
TCGTGACAGCTCCGGAGGTTGCTTTGCAACCGGTTACACAGGGGATGCCTCCAAAGTTGGCAAAGCCAACTCCTGCTCCGCTACCTCCATTGCTACACCCATAAGAAACTACTTTGTTTTAAAGTTCTTTTGCTTCTTTTCTTTCAAGAAAAGAAGGCGTCGCAGACCCCCCGTAACCCCCGTAACCCTTGTAGCCCCACGCCTGTCACTTTTTGTCACGCATAATGAGATTGACGTTTCCGGCGTCGTCGCAGGAGAGGTAGAAGACATCCTTTGCGTCGGCAACGCCAAACTTTTCAAGCTGCGCACGCAGCCACGCATCACTCTTTGAAGCAGAGGCAAGAGCGTTGCGACTCAGGTGTCCGTCGATAATAATCGCATGGTCAACACCCTTGGACTCGCCGTCCTTCGCAAGCCCGAGATCCCCCACGCTCGCAGGCTGAGCCGCTCTCTTCGGCACAAAACTGATACTCCCGTCCGACTCGAGAAATGCGTAGTCAACGTCCGCAAGACTGAAAATTCCCTGCCCCCGCATCGCCGCTATGAATTCGTTCATCGTCATCCTCGCATCGGCAAGCTCACGCTGACGTAACTCCCCTTTGAATATCACGGCAGACGGCCGCCCGTCGAAAAGCCGAGTCGCCGCATGGCTCTTCATCGTGATAAACGATAACGTCACCTCGAGCGCAATCAGCACCGCTATCGGGATTATGCCGTGCAAAAGCGGTATGTCGTTGTTCGATATCGGATCCGCCGCAAGCTCGGAAAGCATAGTTATCGTCACAAGCTCCGACGGCTCAAGCTGCGCTATCTGTCGCTTCCCCATAAGCCGCATGGCTCCCACGATGAAAAAATACAGTATAAATGTCCGGAATAACATCGCTATCATTAAACATCACCGCAGGTAGTATGCCGAAAATAAAAGTTTTTATACAGTTTACAACACCTTAATTTTAAACGTCACTTTTCCCTTTATAATGTAACCGAAAACATATTCTCGGGAGGTATATCATGAGAAAAATCGGCGTAAACGTTATGCACGACTTCGGAAATACGACGGAGGAGGCGCTCCGTGCAATAAAATCCGCAGGCTTCGACGCATTCTTCACGGACTTCGGCCGCAAATATATCGCAGGGTGCGCAAAGCTTGCTGAAAAATTGGACCTCACCTATGATACAATTCACGCCCAGTTCGGTGCGGTTGACGGCATCGATATAAATGCAATGTGGAAGGACGGCGAGGACGGCGACCGCTACGCCGCAGGACTTGCGGCAACCGTCAATGACGCCGCCGATTTCGGGGTCCCGACCGTCATTATGCATACCACAATCGGCAATGTCCTTCCGCACCTTTGCCGTGTCGGCTTCGACAGAGTCGGAAAAGTCATCGAGCAGGCGGAAAAAAGAGGCGTCACTCTCGCCTTTGAAAACCTCGAATACCCCGAACCCGTCGGCATTATCCTCAATAAGTATAAAAGCAAAAACGTCGGATATTGCTACGATATCGGTCACGAATACTGCTATACGCCCGGCATAAAATACCTCAAAATGTACGGCGACCGCCTCGCAGCTCTTCACCTCCACGATAACGACGGCCTCGCCGACTCCATGGATCCGTGCTATAGAGACGACTACCACCGCATTCCGTTCGACGGCAAGGTTGATTATAACCGCTTCGCAAATGAGCTTCGTGAAACCGGATATCAGGGTACAATCATGCTCGAAATAGGAAACAGAAAAGACTACGACGTCTACCACGACCTCACTCTCG
>CAKSCN010000258.1 GCA_934444485.1 uncultured Eubacteriales bacterium
GCCATGTGACCCTTGCCGACAGAGGTGTGATGTCTGTAGCCGTTCTTGGCGAGAGTAATAAGCTTGCGCTGAAGCTCGGCAATCTCCGCAACGCCGCCGCAGCCGAAATACTCCGGCTCAATGGGTTCGCCCGTGAACGTACCCTCGTCAACATAGAATGTGAGCTTTCCGTCCTCGGTTTTGCAGTTGGAGTAGGTCATGTCAAATGCGGCGATTCTTCCCTCATTGCTTCCCCATCCGCAGCCGGGACAGCCTTTCGCAAACATCTTGTGATCCGTAACCGTACCCTTTTTCTCCATGAGACTCTGCGCAACGGGACCGCAGTGGAAGAGGATAACCTTGTTCTGCTCTTCGCCATAGTTGTTGTTCCAGTCGAGACAGGCGGTGGGCTCTTCGGAGGCAAGAAGCATCGAATACATACTGATAGCGGAGCAAAGGTCGGTCTCACACGACGCAACAATTCCTCTGTCATTTATCTCGCTCAAAAGAACACAGGGCGCAACGCCGAGAACCGTCTGCATTTCCTCCCAGCAACGGAGCGTTATGCAGTCAAGATGATAAGCCTCCATCATGTCGTCGATTGCGGCGGATATCTTGGCAAGCGTCACCGTCTTATCGTGAGGAACGGCTAAAAAATCGGTGTAGTTTATAAGTCTTTCAACTTTTTTCACGACCTTTTCTTCATCGTCTTTCATTGTCTCCACTCTGTAAAAAAGCTCGGAGAGGTCGTATGTATCGCAAGTGATGCCGTATTTCTGAAGAGTAATCTCATCATAGCGCACTGTCTTGAATTTTGTGGTTCTCGCACCAATAACTCCCACCGTAAAGCGCTTCATTCCGTTGACAACACGGCAAACTGCGGCAAAATCACGGAGATTTGAAGAGAACTCGGGTGTTGTGGGATGTACGACGTGCGGAGTAAGAATGGTAAACGGTATTCCGTACTGGTGAAAAACGTCGCAGATTGAGAACTTGCCGCAGTAGGAATCACGTCTGTGTTCAAAGTCCATTTTGCCTATTTCGTCGGGGTACGCCTGAATGAAGATCGGAACGCCGCAGTCCCTTACCGCTGCAACGGCACCGTTTTCGTCGCTGAAATTCGGGAGCGACATAATGAGACCGTCGTATTCGCCTTTATGCTTTGCAAGCCATTCTGCGTATACAATTCCCTCGTCCTTTGTCTCGACTGCGCCGTAGCGTGTCATCTCTGCGGGAGGCATAATAAAGTCGAATCCTGCCGCCTTAACTGCCGACGAAACCTCATCACGTGCCGAAGCGATAAGCGTTTCGGGGAAAAATCCTCTGTTTCCGAAATAAAGTGCGAATGTCTGAGTACGTTTTGTTTTCATGTCGATATCTTCCTTTCAGATTAAAATTGTTCTCATAATATACCTTGATTTTATCAGAAAATGCGGTATAATAATAGACAAAATTATACTGATTTTTGCGAATTTGTCCGAAAGGCGGGATTGATTTGAGTATCAGACTAAACACGGATGAATTGAGAAAGATTCTTGAACTTTTTTACACTCTTTCCGGAATACGAATAGTTGTTTTTGACGAGAACTACAACGAGCTTATTGCTTATCCCGAGAAGCTTTGCGCTTTTTGCAGTGAGATACGCTCTGTCCCGGAGCTTGCGGAGATGTGTTCCGAAAGTGACAGCGTTGCGTTTGAAAAATGTAAGAACGCAGACACAGAGAATATAAAGATTTACAAGTGTCACGCAGGTCTTG